>CADCEW010000008.1 GCA_902800585.1 uncultured Prevotellaceae bacterium | reverse complement strand
ATCTAACGAGCATTTTATTGTGTTTTTCGAGCGTAATGTCCGAAGCGAGGATATTACTGCCATCACCTATCTCCGCAAGAAATGCCGCAATGTCTATATCATTCTTCTTACCGATAATATGTCTGATGAAGAAAGAAATATATATATCAAATGCGGTGTTAACGATACGATTAACAGAGATGCCTCCGTTACTGTTCTCAACAAAAAGATTCTGTTTATCTCAGACCGTGAGAACATTCTCTTTGATGACGAGGCACCTAAATATAAAATCCTGAGATTCAAGATTCCTGTCTGGAAACGTCTTTTTGATATTTTCTTCTCAGGACTTGCCATCATCATCCTATCACCTGTATTCATCCTGACAGCAATTGCCATTAGGATAGAGAGTAAGGGACCGATTCTTTTCAAGTCAAAACGAGTAGGTACGAACTATACCATCTTTGACTTCCTGAAGTTCCGCAGCATGTACATCGATGCAGAAGATCGATTAAAGGACTTGAGTAAAGACCATAACCAATATGCGGAAAATGAAGAAGAGGATGAGCATAAGACCATCACGGCTCCTTTGGGAGATGAGGCAGAACAGGACATGCTGGATATGGGCATGGAATCCGAAATGATGATCAGCGATGAGGAAATCATGCTGATTGGTGATGACTTCGTAGTGGCTGAAAGCGATTTCAACAAGAAGAAAGAAGAAGACATTAATAATGCCTTCGTTAAGATTGAGAATGATCCTCGTATCACGAAGGTCGGCAAGTTCATCCGCAAATACAGCATTGATGAACTTCCACAACTCTTCAACATCCTCAAGGGTGACATGTCTATCGTGGGCAACCGCTTTATGGCTCCTGCAGGTTTAACTGGACTGTGGCAGGTGGAAGAGCGCGGTAAAGGCGGTAACATGTCGGCAGAAGAGCGTAAGCAGTTGGACATCACATACGGACAGACTTATAATTTCATGTTGGACATGAAGATTATCTTCCGCACGCTGTTTGCATTTGTACAGAAAGATAATGTATAACATTGATATAATTTAATTTAACAATGAATAGAGTAAAACGTTGGCTACTTTTGATTCCAGCATTAGGCATGAGTTTTATGTCTTATGCACAAACGTTGGATGACAGTGGTATCAGTGCTGGTTTCTTTGATTCCAGTGAAGAGAGTACGCTCAATTTCTCAACATTCCACCTGCCTCCCTTGTCCGTGCTTTTTGAGAATGCCAAGCAGAATCCACAGATTCTGTCATTAGAAAAGGCAGAACAATTGGCGAAGGCAGAAGTTGCACAACAGAGACGTCACATCTTCTCTTATGTACGTGCCCATGCGAGTTATAGTTATGGTAAGACGGATGTCTATAGCCAGTTGACCAACAACCAAACGGGAACCATGAACTTCACGCCAATCTTTGAATCCAAAGACGGTAGTGAACAGTCTTACTGGAATGTTGGCGTAAACTTGAACATTCCTTTGGAAGATATTCTTGACTGGGGACCCTCCATCAAGCGTAAACGTTTAGAAGCCGACAAGGCAAGGCTTGAGAAAGATATCAAATTTGAGGATCTTAAGCTCCAAATCAGTTCTTTATATGCCAAAATAACGAACAATCTCGTTACCTTGAAGACTGCCAGTGAAGGTGCTGCCGCCTACCAAGGTGCCGGTGCCTTGAATCAAGAAGATTTCCATCAGGGCAATATGTCTATTGAAGATTATGCGTGGACGAAGATGCATGAGTTAAGTACGGTACAGTCCTATCAGGCTTTACAGACATCTATTATTACTGATATTCTTACACTAGAGATCGTTTCTCGTACGCCGATTATTACAAATGCGACTACAGAAGTAACATTAGACGGAACATTCTATAAGTCAGAGAAACAGATTCGCAAAGAGAACAAAGCTTTGGAGAAGCGCATTCAAAAGGAAACGAAAGCCGATGAGAAACGTTATCAACAGTTAGAGAAAGCGGAAAGAGTTGCTCAAAGTAAAGCTGCGAGATTAGAAGCACGGGATGCTGCTAAATCTGCAAAAGCTGCAAGAGCATACGAGAAAAACAATAGAAATCATTAAAAAACATAAGACTATGGATTTATTCAGATATATTGTCAGGTTTTTATATAAGATTCGTTGGTATCTTGTCATTCTGCCATTGATAGCTCTTATCGTGGCATGGTTTATGACCCGTCACATGGAACGTGTCTATGACACGAATACTACAATTTATACTGGTATGATAACGGGGTATAATATTGAGGGCGGTACAGGCGTTGCCGGTGGTAATTCACAAACCAACATGCAAAATCTGATGTTAATAATCACAACAGAGAACACTATTCATGAGGTATCTCTCCGCTTGTTTGCCCGTTGTATGATGTATGGTAATCCCAACAAGGACAACAACTATATCTCTGCCGAACATTTCCGTCAGTTAAATGCTCAAGTACCGGCAGATGTCAAGGCATTGATTAATCACAATAGTGAACAAGCAACTTATGCCAATCTGAAGGCATACGAAAAGCCTTCACAGGACAACTACATTTTCGGTATTCTCAATTACCATCCTTATTTTGGCATCAACAATATCACATCAAGACTAAAAGTGTTACAACTTCAAAAGAGTGATATTATTGACATTGGCTATTCTGCAAACGATGCAGGTATTGCATATAATACGCTGGATATCTTGAATGAGGTATTTGCACGCCATTACCAGCAGATTCGTTTTGGTGAAACTACCAATGTCATTAAGTTCTTTGAGCGTGAGGTGGCTCGTCTCTATCGTATTTTGACAGGTGCAGAGGACGATTTGATACGTTACAACATTTCCAAACGTATCATCAACTATCATGAACAGACAAAAGCCCTGACAGGTTTGGAAGCTCAGCAACAAAATTTCCGCAACCAGCAGTTGATGGACTACACGACCTCCAAGGCTTTGATGGACTATTTAGAGCGTCAATTAGGTGACCGTGCCCGTGTCATTCGTGCTAACAAGCAGTTTACCGATCATATCAAGGATATCTCACGTCTTCAGTCACGTCTGTCCAACCTTCGTCTAATGAGCGGAGAAGGTGGCGATTTGAACAACGAGGCACAAGAGGAGATGCAAAAAGCACAACGAGAGTTACAGGCAACTACCAATCAGGTAAGAGATCTCACCCATGAAATTGAGGCAGGTACTTATAGCACAGAGACGGGTGTTAAGGCAAAAGATATGATTGACAGATGGTTGGAGCAAATGCTGTTAATGGAAAAAGCAAGAGCTGAGATGTCTGCAACAGACATTATGCGTCAAGATTTGGACCGCCAATATCTGTTCTTCTCTCCTATCGGAGCAACTTTGGATCGTAAAGACCGTCATATCACCTTCGTAGAAGGTAACTATATGGAAATGTTGAAGGCATTGAATGCGGCACGTCTTCGCCAGAAGAACCTCCAGATGTCTACAGCGACCCTGCGTGTGCTGAACCCACCGATGTTCCCATTGAACGCCCAGCCCACCAATCGTTTGATGATACTGTTAGGAGCCTTTATGCTGACCTTCATGCTGACGGCACTCTACTTCTTCATCATCGAATTGCTTGACCGTACCTTGCGTGACCGCATGCGTTCTGAGCGTATTACCAAAGTACCAGTCATGGGCTGTTATCCGAAAGAAAGCAACCTGCGTTACCGTCGATTCAACAAGACGATTGCCGACATGTCGCTCCGTCAACTCAGCAAAGCATTGCTGCCTAAGTTCAAGGAAGGACAGCAGAATGTACTCAATCTGTTGTCTACAGACTCTGGCAACGGCAAGAGTTTCCTTGCTCAGGAACTAGAGAACTATTGGATATCTATTGGTTTACAGGTACGTCGTCTGACCTACGATGAGGACTTCCTTGCTGAAGACAGCAAGTTCATCATGGCTAATGGCATCAAGGATCTCTGTCCAGATATCTTGCCGGAAGAGATTGCCATCATCGAGTATCCGAACTTAGACGAGAACTCCATCTCACCAGCTCTGTTGAATATGGGTACCGTGAACTTGATGGTTACCCGTGCCAACCGAACATGGAAGGATGTTGACCAGAAAGCTCTGAAAGAAGTGGAAGCCATGTTAGACGAGGAACATAAGGATACACTCTTCATGTACTTGACTGAGGCAAGTCGCTATGCTGTTGAAGAATTTGTCGGTCAGTTACCACCTTATACCAAGTTCAACAACTTTGTGTATAGAATGTCACAATTAGGTCTGACTGCAACTGAGAACAATCATGCCAAGTAATGACAAATAGTTTCTCGACATACACCAAAGAAAATGGAGGAAGAGCAATATTGCTCTTTCTCCTGTTTGGTTTAGCCATTTATGAGTTTGTCAACGCTGGATTCTCATCCTTTGCAGTCATCTGTATATCTCCTCTTATCATCATCGCTGCATATGTTGCTTTCAGATACCGAATGGCAGCTTTCTGGGCATTGTTCTTTATCAATTATTTTGTCCAATGGTTTTCGAAGAACGAATGGCTACCCTCAGGAATTCCTCTATCTATGTATAACGAGATGTTGGAAATTCTTCTATTAGTTATTGCCATTATCGATGCCCGTCGTACTCCTCATTTTGAGAGAACGGCAAACATCATGCTTTATGCGCTTATTGTATGGTGTGGTTTCTGTACATTGGAGATATTAAATGACACCTGCGGTCTTGGATTCAATTTCGGTACATGGTATCAGGGAGCTCGTATGATGGCATTTCAATTGATGTATGCCTTCCTTGTATTTATCATTTATGTTGATACCACCAAGGTGTTGGTGCAATATTTGTTTATATGGGCAGGACTTTCTTTGTTTACCGTTTTTTGGACATGGAAACAAATAAAATTAGGAATGACACCAGCAGAAAGTGCCTGGCTAAATAATGTCGGTTACACAACTCATATTCTCCAAGGAGGTACTCTTATCCGATATTTCTCAACCCATAATGACGCTGCAAACTTCGGTATATGTATCGCATCTACGGCTGTTGCCTATTTCATTTTTGCTATTACTACTAATATTAAGAAACACCGTATCTTCTTCCTTATTACTGGAATTGGATGTACATGGGCGATGTTCCAATCAGGAACGCGTACTGCTATGGCATGTCTCATCTTAGGAATTATTGCATACGTTTTTCTATCTAAGTCAGCAAAGATGGCCGCTATAGTCACCGTTGTTTTCGGATTCCTGTTTTGTATTCTTGCCTTCACCAATATCGGACAGGGTAATCAGCAAATTCGACGAATGCGTACTGTGTTTGACAGATCAGATGCCTCAGCCAATGTACGAACCATCAATCAGGAAGCCATCCGGAAATACCTTATGGATGCACCTTGGGGCATGGGGTTAGGTCTCAGTGCCCACAACACACCTCCTAACAATAAATTCTATCGTTTGTCTGGTACTCCTCCTGATTCTGAGTATGTCTTCATTTGGATTCACACGGGTGTGATAGGTATCACTGTTTTCATTATTACCATGTTACTCATGTTAGGCGGAGCTTGTTGGATTGTCCTATTTAGGATTAAGAGTCCGTCATTACGAGGTATAGGAGCGGGGTTCTGTTGTGCCTTTATCTCTATGCAGTTAGGAGGATATGGTAACCAGGTTTTGATGCAATTTCCGAACTGTCTTCTGTTCTACGGAGGTCTCAGTATCGTCTATATCCTACCATTCATAGAAAAGGAGTGGGTTGAATATGAAGCAAAGGAAGTTGCCATCCAAGAAGAAAAGAAACGACTTAAGTTAGAGCAAAAGAAAGCCTCAAGAGTGTAACAAATTGACAATTGAAAGTTGAAAATTGAAAATAAGAATTGGAAATTGAGAAGTTATTATCCATCATAACAGTCAATTATAACGGGCTCAAGGATACCTGTGAATTGATGGAGTCATTACCTTTGAATGACAAGTCATTAGAGGTAATTATGGTAGATAATGCATCCAAAGAAGATGAGGCGTCAGTCATTGCACAACGTTTTCCACAAGTAAAAGTCATCCGCAGCAAGCAGAATCTTGGATTTGCCGGTGGCAATAATCTAGGGATTCAGGCAGCCAGAGGCAAATACCTCTTCTTCATCAATAACGACACCCTTTTAGAGGTCAAAGGTCAAAGGTCAAAGGTTAAAGGTCAAAGGACAAAGGACAAAGGACAAGGGTCTGAGTTCAATGATGTATTTCAACCTCTGATTGAACGATTAGAATCTTCTGAAAAGATTGGGATGGTATGCCCTAAGATACGTTTCAGTTGGGGTAACCAACCGATACAATACACGGGCTATACACGCTTGTCATCCATTACCTTGCGGAACCATCCTATTGGTTATGGAGAGGAGGATCATGGACAATATGACAAGCCTCATATTACCCCTTATGCTCATGGCGCAGCGATGATGGTGAAGCGAGAGGTTATAGAGAAAGCAGGTATGATGCCTGAGTGTTATTTTCTCTATTATGAAGAACTCGATTGGTCGATGATGATTCGCAGAGCTGGTTATGAGATATGGTATGAGCCTGCATGTACCATCTATCACAAGGAGAGCCAGACAACTGGTCAGCAGTCTCCCCTAAGGGGCTACTATATCACCCGTAGTCGTTTACTCTTTGCTAAGCGTAATATCAAAGGAGGAACCCTCCTGCTATCCTATTTGTACTTGATAGGGATTGTGGCGCCCAAAGATATCCTCAAATATTTCTTCCAAGGACGTTATGATTTATGTAAGGCAACTATTAAAGGAATAATACATTTCATTAAATTATAAGGATATGGACTTTTGGATTATAATATACATCATAGACTGGATACTCTTCATTATTGTATCGCTGACTGTACTCTACATGTTGGTATTTACAATAACATCCTTATTTGCACACAAAAGTAAGATACCCAAGACGAAACATCAAAACCGTTTCATTATTCTAATTCCCTCATACAAGAACAAAGGAGTAATTCAGACGGTTAAATCCATCTTGGGGCAGACCTATCCCCAACGACTCTTTGACGTGACAGTCATTTCAGACAATAACGATGAGATGACTAATTTTAGACTGGCTCAGGAGCCTGTCACCCTACTAACTCCCCAATTTGAGAAGAGTACAAAAGCGAAAGCCCTTCAGTTGGCTGTTAACAACCTCCCCCAGTTCAAGATCTACGATGTCGTCCTTATATTGGACGGAGGAAACATCGTAGAACCTGAGTTCCTAGAGCAAATGAACGATGCATTTGAATCAGCGGGTACAAAAGCTATTCAAGTTCACCGGTTGTCACGTAACAGGGATACTACCCCGGCAAGGATGGGAGCCATTTTCGAGGAGATCAATAACTCTATCTTCCGTCGTGGGCATATTGCCATTGGATTATCTGCCGGTCTGATGGGAGCCGGATGTGCTTTCGAGTTCAACTGGTTTAAGAATAACATCAACAATGTCAAGAGTGCCTGGGAAGACAAGGAGTTAGAGGCTTTGCTAATGCGTCAGCATATCTATGTCGATTATTTCGACCAGATATATGTCTTTGACGAGAAGACGCGTGAGGCAAAAGAGTTTAACCGTCAACGCGGACAATGGATGAAGGCACAGTTCTTCACTTTGCTCCGCAATATCCATTACCTCCCAGTTGCTATTATCAACCAATATTACAGTTGGGCAGACAAAATTATCCAGTGGATGTTAATGCCACGTATCGTGATGATGTGCGTCATTGTTGCGATGAGTATCATATTACCTATTATCTATACCACACTCGCCATCAAATGGTGGATACTCTTTGCCATAGTATTGTTAATCTTCGCTATAGCAACTCCCGACTATCTGGTGGATAACAATTGGGACAAGACCTTCTACAGAGCCCCATTGATTCTTATGAAATCTATTCCCGGTCTATCAAGACTTCCCGATTATATAGAAGAAAGGGATCGGAAGATGGCTGAGAAAAAGAAACAAAAACAAAAAGACAAAGAAAAGAGCAGGAGAAAAAGGTAATAGTCATGTGGACGTTGATACATATCATAGATTGGGTACTATGGCTTTTCATGGCACCTTCCGTCCTTTATGTATTTTTCTACGCCATCATCTCACTTTTCCATCGAAAAAAAAAGCCCTACCCTACCGAGGGCATCCGTCAGTCGTCCTTCCTGATTCTCTTTCCTGCCTATAAGGAAGATACTGTCATCGTCCATTCTGTTCAGGAATGTCTGAAACAAACCTATCCACAGGAATTATATCATATTAGTGTTATCTCTGACCACATGCAGGAAGATACGAACGAACAACTTCGGCAGCTTCCCATTACCCTGTTTACGCCCCAGTTTGAGAAGAGCAGCAAGGCGAAGGCATTACACTATGCCATTGAACATACAGAGAATGCGTATGACTTTATAGTCATCTTGGATGCCGACAATGTAGTGTTGACTGACTTCTTGGAACAAGTCAATGCCTCCTGTCAACAGGGTTACAAGGCTATCCAATGTCACCGCTGTGCCAAAAACAGCGATAATGATGTAGCTGTCCTGGACGGAGTGAGTGAGGAGATCAACAATACCATTTTCCGCAAGGCACATAACACCATCGGCATCTCCTCGGCACTGATCGGTTCTGGCATGTGTTTCCCCTACAATTGGTTTAAAGAGCATGTCAAGATGTTGGAGACTGCGGTAGAAGACAGAGAGTTGGAGATACTGCTCATGAAACAGCATATCTTCATTAAATATGAGGGACCCATCCCCGTCTATGACGAAAAAGTCAGCAATCCCGAGAATTTCCAGCGTCAGCGTCTACGTTGGATGACAGGTCAGGTACAGAGTCTGCTGTTGATGTTACCCTATCTGCCCAAAGCAGTGATGACAGGTAATATCCATTATATTGACAAGACCATGCAGCAGGCACTCATACCTCGCTCCATCTTGTTAGTACTCACCTTCTTCTTCTCCGTGTTGATGACCATTGTCTCCTATTTGTGGAGCATCAAATGGTGGGTACTATTCCTCGTTATCTGTCTCTCCATCTACATAGCCATCCCCCGAAAGATGCGTAACAGTGCGTTATTCGGGAAAATATTCTCTACCGTGAAACTTGTCTGGCTCATGCTGAAGAACATCCTGGAGATGGACTTGAAGAGCAAGGAGTTCCTGCATACCACCCATGGTAAATAATTGTCAATCTTCAATTCTCAGTTTTCAATTCAAAAAATGAGTGGACGGGTACATAAGAGTATGCTGAATGCGGAAGTAAACCTCTTGTTTTACTTTCTTTCTCTTTTCCTGACATTCTTCTCCCGTAAGATCTTCTTAGACAACCTTGGAGCTGAGTTTATCGGACTGACAGGGACGTTGACAAATATATTAGGATATCTCAACCTATCGGAACTTGGCATTTCCGCCTGTATCAGTTTTTTCCTCTTCAAGCCCTTGCAGACAAACAACAAGGAACAAATACAAGAGATTCTCTCATTGTTGGGTTACCTGTACAATTGGATTGGCTGTGTCATCTTTGGCGGAGCCCTCATCATCAGTCTGTTCTTCCCCCTGATTTTTGCCCATGCGAACCTGGGCTTCGGCATTATCTATTTTGCTTTCTACTCATTCTTAGGTTCCTCACTCATTGGTTATTTCATCAACTATCGTCAGATCCTGCTCAGTGCCGACCAGAAGAACTACCTGGTAGCCATCTACTACCAGTCGGCTAATCTCTTCAAGTTAGGACTCCAGATATTCCTTGCCTATCACTATAAGAACCTATACGTATGGGTTGCCGTGGAATTTCTATTCGGTATCATCGGTTGTATCATCCTGAACTGGAAAATCAACAAGGAATATCCCTGGTTAAAGGTCAACAAGAAAGACGGCAAAGCTCTATTGAAGAAATACCCTGAGATTATCACCAAGACGAAACAGGTATTCATCCACCAGATCAAGAACTTCGTATTGGTTAAGAGCGACGAGTTGTTTATCTTCCTCTTCGTGTCACTGAAGATGGTAGCATACTATGGTAACTACATGATTATCATCTCCAAGCTCATCTCCCTCTTCTCCGCTGTTACGGGTAGCGTGGGAGCCAGTATCGGCAACTTAGTGGCAGAAGGTGACAAGCAACATATGCTGAAAGTCTTTTGGGAATATACCACTATCCAACATACCATTGCGGCGATACTCAGTTTCTCCCTTTATATGTTCCTCGAGCCGTTCGTTGCACATTGGTTAGGAACCGAGTACATCATGGACAACCGCATCCTTATCCTGTTAGCCGCCTATGTCTACATCACCAACTCCTGTAATTCTGTCAACGGTTTCAACTATGCCCACGGTCTCTATGCCGATGTTTGGTCTGCATGGGCAGAACTCATCATCAATGTGTCTGTCACCATTATCTGTGGACTGAAATGGGGAATCATTGGTATCCTGATGGGAAAACTAGCTAGTCTTATCCCCATCGTAGGTCTATGGAAGCCCTACTACCTGTTCACCTCTGGCTTCAAAGAGTCTGTTAGTGTCTACTGGAACGGAGCAATACGCAACTATGCCATATCAGCCTTTGCCTTTGCTGCAGGCTACTACACCCTTAGATTCATTCCCTTGAATCCCTATAAGAGTATTTGGGAATGGCTTTCATACGCAGCTGTCGGTATGGTGATTTTCCTCACCTATGACCTCACTGCAACATTCCTGTTCGCCAAGGGAGCCAAGGACAGTCTGAGTAGAATAAAAAAATTGAAGAACTAAGAAAATGACAATGTGAAATATGAGATACTCTATCATTACCGTTAACTACAACAACAAGGAAGGATTGCGCAAGACCATTGAGAGTGTGGTTTGTCAAACATCCCGTGACTATGAGTTCATCGTGATAGACGGTGGTTCTAAGGACGGCAGCGCAGACGTGCTAAAAGAGTATGACAGTCAGATTACCTATTGGGTATCAGAACCCGACAAGGGAGTCTATTACGCCATGAACAAGGGAATCATACAGGCACATGGTGACTACCTGAACTTCATGAATTCCGGTGACTGTTTCTATGACGAGAAAGTGCTAGAGCATTTGTCGACAAAGGAGCTGACAGCAGATATCATCGTCGGCAGAGACTTTCATCTCAATGAGACAACTCAACAAGGCTTTGCCACAATATTACCTACACGACTCTCTATGCTGACGTTCATCCACCACACCCTTCCCCATCAGAGCACCTTCTTCAAGCGGGAGCTGTTTGAAAACACTCCTTATGACGAATCGCTTAGATTAGTAGCAGACGTAAAGTTCTACATACAGAAAATCTGTGTGGAGCAATGCAGCGTACAACTCATCGATGACATCATCTGCCGACGGGAACCTGACGGCATCAGCGTAGCACAGAACGAGCGACGCATACAGGAGCATCACCAAATTGTCGCAGAGATACTGCCTCCTGGAGCTATCCAAGACTACGAGACTCTTTACCTATTAGACAAGAGCACCATGTATAAGCTCATGCGTCTCATCGAACATACCCGTGGTCGTAAGTGGATCACCTATGCTATCAAAATCATCAATCGCCTGATCAAATAAAAGCCATGCAGTCCATCGTCATCATATTTCCCTATTTCGGTACACTGCCCGTACAATATAAAATGTGGCGTGCCTCAGCTCTCTGTAACCCTACAGTCGATTTCATGTTCTTCACCGATGCTGATGTAGAGCCTGCCAAGAACATCATCGTCCACAAGATGCCGTTCAGTAATTTCCAGCAGTTAGTACAGAAGGCGTTCGATTTCCCCATCGTCCTTGACCGTCCCTATAAGCTCTGTGAATACAAACAGGCATACGGCTATATCCTTCACGACTATATCAAGGACTATGACTTCTGGGGCTTTGGTGACCTCGACCTCGTATACGGGGACATCCGTTCCTTCCTCACCAATAGTATCCTGGAACATCCATTCATATTAGGATGGGGACACCTGACCCTGTTACGTAATGACGAGGATGCCAACACCTATTTCATGAAACAGGTGGATGGCTATCAGAATTACCGTGATGCGTTCACCACCTCAAAGATCACTTTCTTCGATGAGTTCAATCACAAAGGATGCAGTGACAAGTGGCGTGACTGTCGCCCTGACGACTGTTGGTTAGAAGAACCTTTCGATAATATCTCCAGGCCCAAAGAATCCTTTCATTTCTGCAGTCTGAACCGAGGATGGCAACAGGTTATCTTCGAGCATGTTGACAATAAGCTGTATATGTTACGGTTCCAGCACGGACAGTTGGAAAAGCGTGAATCACTCTATGCTCATTTCCAGCACCGTGGGATGATGAAGGACAAAGTAATAGATTACAGTCATTTCCTCGTCACGCCCTGTGCTATTATTGACTATCCTAAGCGACTTGTCCGTCTCCGTTTACGTCTCCTGTGCCGTAAGCATACCCTGACGACAAAATATTATCAGTGGCGTGACTATATCATTTGGCGACTGCACATGAACAAAGACAGATGAGAGAGCGTTTAGACTATATCGACATTACCAAGGGATTTGGTATTATACTGGTGGTTCTAAGCCATACCGAGCATTGGGAACTGATGTACTATACCTTGCCATTCTTCGTGCCAATCTTCTTTTTTTGTTCAGGCTATACCTCCTCCAAGAAAGCCATCAGCCTGAACACTTGTTTCCGTTGGCAAGCCGTGAAGTTACTGAAGCCCTACCTATTCTTCAGTATACTCATGCTCTTATACTTCCATGATTTCTCCTTGCGAGCCATTGGCGGTATCTTCTATTCCCGTTACTGTCTCTATCCCTTCGGTACTGAGCCTGATATCTGTCATCTCATGATTGTCGGGAACTATCCCATGTGGTTCCTCACATGTATGGTCATCGCCTATCTGCTCTACGACCTCCTCATCTACTATCCCAAATACCAATACGGGCTCATTGGCATATACCTTGTGGTAACGGTTTGTGCAGCCTTCCTCCCCATCCTACTCCCGTGGAGTCTCGACACGGCACCACTCATGGCTGTCATCATGTTCTGCGGAATGTTATACAGACAGTACAAAGATAAACTGGGAAAATACTGGGCAGGATTATCTATTCCACTTTACCTACTGATACTACCACTATGTGGTGATATTAACATCTCGGTCAGGATGTACGGTGCTAATATGAATACCTATCTGGTTGCTGCAATCATAGGTTGTATCGCATTAATCTGGATCTCCACCCTACTGGAGGGAACACTCATTGGCAAGGGTCTCGTGCAGATTGGTCGTCATTCACTGACCATCTTTTGTATCGAGATACCATTCGTCCTGCTCGGCAAAAAACTCGCTGACCTCATCCTTCCAGAGACGCCTTCCCTCCAAACAGCTGTCATCACCTCTTTCATCCAACTCACCATAGCCCTTGCAGGTGGATACCTATTATCTGTCCTGTTACATAAGAATGAATACATACGAAAAATTGTCTTTTAGTATCATATTATTATGAAAATAGCCATCCTCACGTCCGGAATACTACCGGTTCCTGCTGTTCAAGGAGGAGCCGTGGAGAACCTCATTGACTTCTATCTGGAATACAACCATCAACACAAGTTACATGATATCACCGTGTATAGTGTTGCTGACAAGGCTGTCAGGAACCATCCTGCCCTGCAGTCGGATGTCAACCACTATGTCTTTATAGATATGGACAGCTGGTGGGCGAAGTTACGCAAGAAATGGTATGAGAAAAGGCATGGCAAGGAATACTATCACTACTCTATTGAGTACTTTTTTCAAGAGGCTTTCCGTCATGTGAGCGAAGAGTATTACGATATATTACTGATAGAGAACCGCCCAGGATATGCACTGAAGATCTCACAGGATCTTGGGTCGAAGGTGGTGATACATCTGCATAACGACTTCATGAATGCTGATACACCTTCTATTAGGGATATCTACAAAAGAACGGACAAGATCATCTGTATATCCGAGTATATCCGAGGAAGAGTGCAGACCATTTATGATACTGACCGTAAGTGTGCTACCGTAATGAACGGCATCAATCTCAAGGCGTTCACCCTTGAGTATCGTCCCCACTACAAACTTAAGAACCGCCCCCACTACAAACTGAAAGACGATGATTTCGTTTTGGTATTCTCCGGACGTGTCATACCGGCAAAAGGAATAAGGTCACTCATCCTGGCGATGAATGAACTGAAGGATTATCCGAATATTAAGCTAATGATTATTGGCGGTTCGTTCTATGGCAACGAGGCAAGGAAGACGCCCTTCATTGAGGAACTGATTAAACTCTCATGGGATGTCCGTCAGCAGATTATCTTCACAGGGTTCAAGCCCTACCAAGAGATACCGTCATTACTCTCCCTCGCTGATATTGCTGTTCTCCCATCCATCTGGGAAGAGCCGTTGGGACTCACCTGTATCGAGGCGATGGCGATAGGTCTGCCTGTCATCACCACCAATCAGGGAGGCATCCCCGAGACAGTCACTGCAGACTGTGCCGTGATGCTGGATGTGGACGAGACACTGCCCCAACGTATTGCCACTGCCATCCTCGATCTCTATGAGCACCCCGAGAAGCGAAAGACAATGAGTGAGGCAGCAAAGAAACGCTCCCAGCTTTTCAGCAAGGAGCGTTATGCCCGCGAGTTCTTCGAGGTTCTGGAAAAGTTATAGATTTTTTGCCAAATAGTCTTTGATTATAAAAAAAATATTTATCTTTGCAATCTCTATACCTAATTTGAAACAAAAAAATATTACGTAATATGAAAAAGATTGCCTTAGTATTATTTACATTATTAACCTTTTTGCCTGTAAGTATATGGGCACAGAACAACGTCATCACCATTGACAACGTAAAGTACGAGTATAGCGGAACCACCGCTATCGTCATCGGCCCTGCGAATACAACACTCAGCATCATCACCATCCATAAAACGATTACAGTGGGGGAGAATACTTTTACGGTAACGAGCATCGACGTGAGTGCGTTCTATAATTGCTCTGGTCTGACCTCCATCACTATTCCCAACAGCGTGACAAGCATTGGCAAAGAGGCATTCGCTTTTTGCACTGGTCTGACCTCAATCGAGATTCCCAACAGCGTGACAAGCATTGGCGATTATGCGTTCTGTGGTTGTAGCGGTCTGACCTCCATCGAGATTCCCAACAGCGTGACGAGCATTGGAAGTTCTGCGTTCTCTACTTGCACTGGTCTGACCTCCATCACCATTGGCAACAGCGTGACGAGCATTGGAGATAGGGCGTTCTATGGTTGCAGTGGTCTGACCTCCATCACTATTCCCAACAGCGTGACGAGCATTGGAAGTTCTGCGTTCCAAGATTGCAACGGTCTGATCTCCATCACTATTCCCAACAGTGTGACGAGCATTGGCGATGGTGCGTTCGGTGCTTGCAAGAACCTGACCTCCATCACCGTTGAAAGCGGAAACACAAATTATGACTCGCGCGATGGCTGTAATGCCATTATAGCGACCGCAAGCAATGAGCTGATTGCAGGATGCAAGAACACCGTCATTCCCAACAGCGTGACGAGCATTGGAGATAAGGCGTTCTATGGTTGCAGTGGTCTGACCTCCATCACCATTGGCAACAGCGTGACGAGCATTGGAGATAGGGCGTTCTATGGTTGCAGTGGTCTGACCTCCATCGAGATTCCCAACAGCGTGACGAGCATTGGAAGTTCTGCGTTCTCTACTTGCACTGGTCTGACTTCCGTCACCATTGGCAACAGCGTGACGAGCATTGGCGATGGTGCGTTCTATAATTGCTCTGGTCTGACCTCCATCACTATTCCCAACAGCGTGACAAGCATTGGCAAAGAGGCGTTCTATAATTGCTCTGGTCTGACCTCCATCACTATTCCCAACAGCGTGACGAGCATCGGCAGTTCTGCGTTCCAAGATTGCAACGGCCTGACCTCCATCACTATTCCCAACAGCGTGACGAGCATTGGCGATGGTACGTTCTATAATTGCAGAAGCCTGACCTCGGTAACCATTCCCAACAGCGTGACGAACATCGGCAATGAGGCGTTCTATAATTGCTCTGGTCTGACCTCCATCACTATTCCCAACAGCGTGACGAGCATTGGCGATGGTACGTTCAAGTATTGCAGAAGCCTGACCTCCATCACTATTCCCAACAGCGTGACGAGCATTGGCGATGGTGCGTTCTATGGATGTAGCGGCCTGGAAATGGTTAACTTTATCGAACCTATACATACATATTTTACCACTATCCCATGCGAAGCTTTTGCCCATTGCGACAACATCACGACTATATTAATACCTGAGGGTATCGTCAAGATTGAAAGAGCTGCGTTTAATCCTTCGGGGATAACCACCGCTTATCTGCCTGAAACTACAACCGATATCGCTGCCGATGCCTTTGCAGAAGGTGTCACCATCTACAAAGATATAAAAGACAAAGAAGGACATGTGACGTACGGCTTGAACCTCACCAACAAGACCGCCACAGCCTTCTTAACCGAAAACGTTGCCACCGTCACTGTCAAACAGACAGTGAATGATTCTGGCATCAATTATTCCGTAACAAGAATCAATGATAATATCATAGTGGACAAGGTGACGACACTGAATATCCAGGGTTCCCGCTGGGAGATTCTCGACAATGTCGATATCACGAAGATGCGTCCCACCCTTAAAATAGGTTTGGGAGGATTGTGGTACTACCACAAGGCAAAGAACTGGGGAGATGAAGACGAATATTTCAGTGTCGGCGACGGCAGCAATTCAGGTCATCAGAATATCCCAGAAGACTTGCGTCGCGAGGATATCATAAGTGAAATAAAAGGAATTCCTGTTACAAAGATTACGGGTAGCATCAATCTCAACATCAAGAACCTGAGAATTCCCTCTTCTATTATAGAGATTACAGGTAATGCGCTCACAGAGAACCATCTGTACAGTTTCCAAGTAGATGACAACAACCCCAATTACAAGAGCGACTCAAATGGCGTACTCTTCAGCAAGGATGGAAAGACGCTGGTTAGTTATCCTGCCGACAAGAATAGCACGACATACAACGTACCATCGGGTGTTACGACTATTGGCATGTGTGCTTTTGGCAAATCAACAAAATTGACTACCGTGAACCTGTCATCTACCGTGACTACCATAGAAGAGTCGGCGTTCAATAGACTAACCAACCTGACCTCTTTCGATACTAAGAATGTTAAGACGATTGGCAAGACAGCATTCATGGCCAGCGGTATCACGTCCATCACCTTTGGATCCGCTTTGGAGACCATTGGCACAATGGCGTTCCAGAACTGTAACAACCTGACAAATATCCAGATTCCTAACAACATTAAGACCATAGAGGCGCAGGCTTTTAATGGCTGTACTGAACTTGCTACCATCACTTTCAGTGAGCCGACCCATCTTACCACCATTCCAGCCAACACGTTCTCCAATTGCGACATGCTCTCTACCATTACTATACCTGAGGGTATTGTCACTATCGGCAATGGTGCGTTCAATCCTTCCGGGTTAAATGAAGTCTATTTGCCAACCACCTCATCGAATGTTCACGCCAACGCCTTTGCCGAGGATGTCATCATCAACCGCAAGCTTGCGCTCGAGTTCGAGGAAAATGACAAGTGGGCCACCTACTGTTCCAGAGAGGACTTGACCGTTCCCACAGGACTGGAGGCATTCGTCGTGACAGGAATCGAAGGCAACAGCATTACAACAGAGGAAATAGAGTTCATTCCGAAAGAGACGCCCATCCTGATCCAACGGACAGATCAGGAACCTCCCTTCTGGGGCAGATCTACCAACCAAACACTGCCTGACGGTTTAGTGCTGGATAAGCAGTTCAAGGGAACGATTACGGGTATCAGCAACATCTCTTCCCTCCCTGGCGATAAGTATGTGCTGAAAGGCGACGAGTTTATCAAGACCCATACGGGAAGCCTACCCGCATTCCGATGCTATCTGCAGATTGACAACGGCACTGACGCCCCGTCCAGTTACTACATCACCGACGAGACGAGCACCATCATCATCCAGGAGGAAGGTGTGTTTAACAAGGATGCTGGCACTGTGACTCTTTCTAGATCTGATTACAGCAAGATGACACTCACCATCAAGCCTATCGATGTCCTCTATGCAGACCTTAGCTCCATTACCGTCAAGAGGAGCATCAATGCGGGCAGTGCACGAGCTCCAGGTCTCAACAATATAGAGATACCAGTAACTGCTGTCGATGCCAAAGCCGACCCCAGCGGTGAGACGAAGTACACCTTTAACTATACCAACGGCTGGAACTATGAGATTACCGTCAACTTTAAGAAGCGTCTTGATTTCTCCAAGGCAGGGACAGACCTGACCATTTCCATCGAAGACAACAAGTATGCCTATAACGGAAAAGAACATAAGCCAACAGATGTCACTGTCAAATGGCAAGATGAGACCCTCACGAAAGACATGGACTATACCATCCTTGGCTATGAGAACAATATCAACGCCGGTAAGGGAAAAGTCAACATTGAGGGTAAAGGTAAATACATGGGTAGAAGACACGGTGAGTTCGACATCGCCCAGCGTGACATAAACCTCGTAACCGTCTCCCCCACCCCCATCCCTGACCAGACCTATAAAGGCGCAGCATTCACTGCTGAGGACTTAGGTCTGAAAATCACTGACATCAACGATGCCATCACCCTTGATGACTATGAGATCACTTATGCCGACAACGTGAATGCAGGGAAGACGAATCAGGCGAAGATTGCTCTTGTTGCCAAGAATATCAACTACAAGAACATCAAGGATATCTTCTTCACCATTCTGCCAAAGGAACTCACAGATGAAGCAGTAAAGACCATCGAGCCCCAGATATATACAGGAAAAGGTATTACTCCTGCCTTGGACATCAAAGACGGTGAGATCCCTGTGTCGGATGACAACTACGATGTTACATGGGCAGATAATGTAAATGTTGGTACAGCAACTGCTACCATTACCTTCAAGAACAACTACAAGGGTACTGTCATAACAACGTTCGAGATCAAAGATGCCGTACTTCCACGACAAATTAAGAATGTCTATGAAGGAAGTGCAGAGTGGGCTACCTACTACTCCTCAGAAAACCTGACCAAGCCAGAAGGATTGACGATATATGTCGTTACAGGTCTTGAAGGCAGTACGCTCAAGACCAAGGAGATTAACTTTATCCCGAAGGAGGTTGCTGTCCTGTTACAACGTACAGATAAGTCAAAGTTTACGTTCGACTGTGAGACCATGGCTGCAAGTACTCCGAAGCCTGAGGGTATTAACGAAAATCTATTCCAAGGAACACTGACAGGTATCAGCAACATCAACACGATCAACGGCTATAAGTACGTGCTTGTCAATGATCAGTTCATACAGTCTGAGGAAGGTGTTCTCTCGGCAAATCGTTGTTATATCAACACAACAACCCCTATTGACGGTGTCCTCTCACTCATTCCTGGCAAGGGAGGCAATGATGTCATTCTGTTAGAGGAGGGCAAGGAGAACAAGAATGCAGGTACTGTCACTGTCTCTGAACCGAAGAACGGCAAGGTAACCATCAGTGTAACACCTATTGACGTTCTCTATGCGGAAACCGAGAATATCTCTGTCATCAGGAGTGCCAATGCCAGGAGTTCACGTGCTCCAAGGGTCGATGATAGTAAGGTGATTGTGACGGCAGTCAACCCGACGGCTGACCCGAGTGGTACCACCCAGTACACCTTTGATTATAAAGAGGGGTACAACTATCAAGTCGTCGTTGACTTCCAGAAGCGCAAAGACTTCACCAAGCAGTCCAGCAAGGCAGAGATTACTGTTGTAGATAATCAGTATGAATATAACGGAACTCCATGCAAGCCTAAAAATATCACTGTTAAGTGGGATGGTAAGGAACTGACTCTTGACAAAGACTACGAAATCAGTTATGATAATAACATCAATGCCGGTAAGGCAAAGGTTATCATCACGGGTAAACGCACTTACATGGCAACGAAGGAAGCTACCTTCAATATCGCACAACGTGATATCAATCTTGTAA
The DNA here is from genome assembly GCA_902800585.1 of uncultured Prevotellaceae bacterium. Classification (GTDB taxonomy): domain Bacteria; phylum Bacteroidota; class Bacteroidia; order Bacteroidales; family Bacteroidaceae; genus Prevotella. The sequence goes on along the minus strand of CADCEW010000008.1, from coordinate 29,259 downwards.
CCGTCGAGGATATCCCCGATCAGGAATACACAGGTGCTCCTATCGAACCAGCCCTTATCATTAAGGACATCATTGAAGAAGGTTCTGAGAGCATCATCAATGAGGATGATTATCATTTCGAGTTCGAGGACAATACTGAGATTGGTAAGGCTACTGTCAAGATTATTGCCAACAAGATCAACTACAAGGGAATGAAGAAGGTTACCTTCAATATCATCCCGACTACCGGCATCCAGCAGTTCACTGTGGAAGAGTTGGAAGGTCAGTGGTTCGATCTTAACGGACAGCGTATCCAGAACCGTCCGACACAGAAGGGTGTCTACATCCTACGCGACAAGGACGGAAAGGTTAAGAAAGTGCGTATCAAGTAAATCCTCCACTCTCTAATAAAAGTCCCCTCCGACATCATCAAGTTTGTCGGAGGGGATTTTCAGATGTCCTTGTACTCTTCACTGGGCAGGAAGCAGGGACAGGCCTTCTGCACACCGGGCAGTTCACAGTGACCGAGGATCTCGGCATCGGGATAGTCTGCCCTGAGGGCTTGCAGGAGCTTGAACAGTACGTGTTTCTGGAGAGCGTTACGGGTGTCGGCAGGATAGCCGTCCTCGTCGAGACCGCCCTCGTAGCAGATACCGATGCTACGGGCATTAAAGCCTTTGGCATGTGCTCCGACCACCTCTTCAGATCGTCCGAAATGGAGTTGACCGTTCCTGGTGATGTAGTAGTGGTAACCGCAGCAGCCAAAGCCCCGTCTCCGATGGTCGCGTTCGAGTTGCTCGAAGCTATAGCTTTTATTGCACCTCGTAGCAGAGCAGTGGATGATGATCTTCTCTATCTTTCTCATAAATCCTCCTTTGAAGAAGAAAGAGGGGGTGTCCCCCCTCTGCTCCTAAACACATGACTGTACGAAGAGTGCTGAACTGATCGCAGTCAGGATCGTCACGACGATCTGGATAATCTTTTTGACAGTCTCTTTCTTCATTTCTCCTGATGTTTATTAATTACCCGATGTGTTCGACTCAGTATTCATGTTCATGACGTTGTCATGGGTCTCCTCGAAGCTGACATCCTTGATGAGGTGCTTGGCAACGACGAACTTCTGTTTCACCTTACCGCTGGGTGTGATGGTCTGACCGACAACGACACGCTGGGTCTCCGGCTTGAACAGGATACGTCGCTTGGTGATGGTCGTAGCGTTGCACTCCTCCTTCTTCTCGACACCGATGCTGGAGAATCCGACCTTGAAGATACCGATACCCTTGATACGGACCTTCTGTCCGAGTTCGAAGTAGTGTTTCATCGCCTCACCGAGTTCCGTGAGCACGGCAGTGATATCACTCTTCTTTACACTCGCCTGCTGTTGGATGTACTCAGCGAGCTCCTCCGTCTCGACGAAATTCTCGTCATACACTGCCTGGGCGTAGAACCTGCCATAGGCTGTAGAACGTGGGTTGTTGTTCTTTGCTTTAATAAATTTCTGACTCATAGTTTGAATTTTTAAAAAGTTAAACATAGGCTTTGTCTGTCGGAGAGATATTGCCTGACAGTTGTACGGATAGTCTTTCCGAGGTATGGAGATATCTCCTTGGGCCCTGTAGGGAGCATCCCTTCCCCTCGCAAGTGACGTTCCTCTTCCTACTAAGAGGCATCGTTTACCGACTGACTTGCCTTATCGATGACAAAGGTACTACATCGGCAAAGGGCTATTACGTTCTTTGCGTCTCTTTGCGGAACATCCAGGTTTTTCCTGGCACTTTGTTTGTAATTTCTCTTTCTTTTTATTATCTTTGCAGCGAGAAATATCAACTATAGGCACTATAAATACTATAGTAACTATAGGAACTATAGGAACTATAATAAAAAAAAAAGAACTATGCAAAAGAAATTCCAAATTCTGAAACGCCAGAAGCCATGGCGCGATGCCTACTATTACCAGAAAACCGAGGTACTGTATCAGATGACCTTTGTGTTCTGTCAGCGGTTCCTTCCTGCCTACGGCGACCGTACCGTTGACCAGATGTTGCAGGCGGCAAGGAGTGGAAAACAGAATATCGTAGAAGGTACTGAGGATGGAGAGACCTCCACAGAGATGCACATCAAACTACTGAATGTGGCACGCAGTTCTCTGCAGGAACTACGCGAAGACTACCGTGACTACCTGCTGTCAAGGAATCTTACGATATGGACGGAAGGTCTTTACCGCTATGAAGACATGCAGGATTACTGTTACCATCATAATAAAGTGGAAGACTACCTACCCTACCTCCAGAAATGGAACGATGAAGAGATTGCGAATATAGCTCTGACGATCTGCTACCAGACAGACGCCATGCTCAACAAACAGTTGAAGCGATTAGAAAAGGAGTTCGTAGAACAGGGAGGTATCAAGGAGCGGATGTATGCAGCCCGTACTGGTTACCGTCAAGCGCAGGATGCGGAACTGGCGCACCTCCGCGCCGAGGAGGTGCGCCTGAAGGCGCTCCTCACCCAGCATGGGATAAAATTTTAACTATAGGAACTATAGTCACTATAGGCACTTTAGGAACTATAGGAACTATAGTCCCTATAAATATCCCTTCGGGCTCCCAAGGAAGTCAGCGATAAGTGCCACTTCCTTGGGAGTGAAGGAATGTGCCTTCGGTGCCATGCCGCAGGAGCGGAGGGCAGCATCGAGTTCCTTATTACCTTTAATCCAGGACTTGAGGTTACTAAGTGCACCTTTTTTTGTTTCAGCCTTTGGGAAATAGAACATGGCAAGTTCCGACTTTCCATATTGTTGTATGACAAATGGTTTCATTTATTTACTTTTCAAAAAGATAATCTAATAAATCTATTTTACGTTGTTTCTGATCAGGAGTGGCATGGAGTTCCAACAGAGGGGAGACACGGATGGGAGGTGAGTCTTCCCAGAATGACGACTCCATGACCGTCTTCGCTGCCGCCGTCCACCGTCTGAAGGCGATGCCGTCAGGATCGGTGTCTGGGAACATCACGATACGACGCCCTCGCAGGGGTCGGAACTTACAAGGCTGCACCTCCCCCATCCCACCAGCCGCCAGCCAGATATATTGCGGATATCTCTCACTAAGTACAAATGCCGTCTTCTCAGCCTCGACGATGGCGATGGGAGTGGTCTCTGAGAAGTCATGACGGTAGAAGGAAGAGGTGAGGTGCAAACCAAAGAAACAATGCGAGGGTGACCATGAGTCCTTGGAGAAGTGATGGCGACGTGCCAGAAGGAAACTCACCCAGGTAGGGTTATAGTCTTTCTTTCGATGACAATCAGGTTGATAGTACATCACCTTCCCGTCATGAACCCGTCCGTCCCTGTCTATCTGCCAGAAGATGACACCTTGCTTCCTCGATGCGCCTATACAATACTGACTGGCGGCATGTACCATCTCCTCCCAGGTCAGCATTCCCGTCTCTACTACCGCCTTGCAGAACTGGCTGTAGACAGAAAGGGACTCCCGCCACAGGAAAGACGTGGGATGGCGGTAGAGAGGAGAACGATGAATGTCGTCCAGCATGGAACGGAATGAATAGTCACGCATGGCTACAGGTATTATCATACGTCATTGACATCCCCCTACACCCTCTTACTATAGCCCCACCTCTCTTTAGAGAGAGGGTGGGGTCTATATAGAGAGGGGTTAGGAGGGGATGGTTACGACGACGATGCGACCGTTGCGGTCCATCGTGGTCTGTACGATGCGCTGGTCGACGGCAAGGTTAAATACTTTATCATAATAATTCGGAAACTTGATACCACTCAATCCCATCACCTTTGACTTCAACATCCCGACCGACATCTCCGCCGCCGATCCCAAGGCATCATCAAACAACTGACGCAGGTTCCATTCCCACGGCTGACTGCTGTCATCATCATGGCGGACAATGTATTTCTGGTTGAAGCTATCTGCTTTCTTAGTATTTATCTGATAGGCATCCGGTTTATTACTCCCAGGATGTCCCCCACTGTCACGAGACTGTCGTCTGGGGCCTTCCGTCTCCTCGGGAAGTCCTTCGTCAGTGACACAATAGTAAAAAATATTCATAATACGGAACTTACGTGACATCGTCTGTTCAACAGCAAACATATTGTTTTCCTTCATGTACTCACAATAGTACACCTCATACGCCTTATGCTTGATCTCGGTACCCAGCCAGCCGCGCAACCCGCCTTTCTCTCCTGAACGGTTCAGGTGAATCACCACCGTGATATTACAGTTATACTCAGAGGCAACGTGCATCAGTTGTTCAATAACCCTGTTCGACTGTTCCGCATCATTCACACTCGACAAGAGGTCACTCACATTGTCGATAATGACGATATCCGGCTGATAAGCCCGAATGGCTTCGACGAGATAATCCATGCGTTCCTCATGGGAACACGAACGGACGTTGAACACAAAGAAATGACTGTCACCGTCCTTGGGTTGACCACAGAGTCTAAACACCCGTTCCGTGAGAATACCCTTCGTGGACGACTTACTCTGCTCTGTGTCAAACCACATCGCCTTCAACGGTCGCTCATTAACACGTTCCAGCTCCAACACGTTCTGTTGGACACAACTTGCCAGCACCATGGTGGTAAAGAAAGTCTTGCCACACTTCTCCAGTCCGGTGACCGCCGACAATTCACGACGGGGGAAACAGGGTTTTCCGAACATCCTGAACAAGAATTCCTCCTTCGGTACTTCTGTCTCAGACGTAATTCTACAGCCATCTAACTTCAACAGTAATGGCGAAACAGGGGAAACCTGACCTGCCTGATCAAGTTCACTCTCAATAGCATCTAAAATTTGTCTCATTGTTTTGATAAATAATTAAAAATAAATGTTTTCACTCTTCTCCACGAGAAGGTATGAAACTCCTTCAGACAACTTGCCTACCTTCTGGGCTTACCACGGCCCAACATACAACAAGAGCCGCTGGAGTCCACACCATATGGAAATCCAGCAGCCTTCTCTGTATATTTTGTTTTGTGGTAATTTTAAAGGTAGAAGAAAGCCACTTCTCTTTATCCCGCGAAAAAAGCACTCAAGGACACAAGGTACCTTTCGTACATATATGCAAAGTCACGAAAAGTCGAGAGCAGAACAAAAGATTTAATCTTTTTATGCCAAGACGAAGTAACTTCGCTTATTTCTCAGCAAAGTTACGAAAAATTATTGAAATAGTTTTATCTTTTCTGACAAAAATAATCATATTTAGAGCACTTTCTCTGCTTTAAATAAATTTAACATTTAATCGTCCGATTTTTACTGACAAACCACTTGTTGTTCAAGATTTTTTTACAATCTTGTATCGTCAGTGAGATTGTCGGTGATTTTGCCAAAGGGAAAGCCAGGTAAGTGCGAATGTCACAATAATGGCATACAGGATGATACTATAAAGGCGGTTAGGGATATATCCCTCGTTGATGAGTTTGATCACCAAGAGTCGGACAAAGATATGACCGAGATAGATATACAAGGTAGCCTGCCCGAACTTCGCCAACCACTTCACGGTGGGTGATACACGCATCACACAGCACCCGAGTATCGTAGCAACAACCATCAAAACAGGGCGTGTGAGTATGCGCTCCTTCAGATGCCATACACCCGATGCCCAGTATGTGGTATTGAAATACAAGTCATGCAACGGTTTGTTGAACCACAGGTAAACAACCACGGAACTACCCACAATCACTGTCATGGCAACCCAATAAGGAATTCTGTGCAACATCGCTTTCATATCCACGTCCTTTGAAAAATATCCCAACAGGAAGAACGGCAGATAACTCCATGTTGCCTGAAATGCCAATTGTTTACTCAACGGGACAAGTCCCACCACTAATGCAATAAACACGCTGGCACTAAGCAGGTGACCGCGATGCTCCATCATCCATTTCTCTGGAATGTAGTAAAGCATGATACGCCACCATACCAGACTTAGCAGATACCACATGGCAAACGTAGTGCTGAAGATATGCAGAATGTTCGACTCCAGTCCTGTCAGCCAGAAGATAAGGAACTGAAAACCATGGAATAACAGAAATAGCTTCGCCAACCGCCAGATGCCCTTCAAGTATTTCGAACGATCACGTACAACAGAGAAACGACCGGAGATAAATACGAAGAGGGGCATGTGGAACAGGTATATCATGTTATAGAGTACCCGACCGTCAGAATGCTGCAACAGGTGCAGTTCCAGAAAATGGCCTAATACCACTAAGAATATCAAGTAGAACTTCAATGAGTCCCAGTATAAATCTCTCTTGTGTTTCATCATTATCCTCGTTATTATGTCTATTTCTTTCTCTTACGATAGTCGTTGACGATAGCTGCCGCATAGGCAGAGTCCAGCAGGGCATAGCCCGGCAGGTTCAGATGGAAGTTGTCGTCGGTATAGATGTTCCGTTTATCCTTCCATCCTTCAGGATTCCATGAGTCGGCAGAAATATAGATCACACTGTCCATCAGATGGGTACTCATCAGGGAGTCCTTCAAGACAAGCCGGTAGTCATCCACCCCGTATAACTCCGTCTTCAGAATACTCATACATATCCTTGCCTTCATGCGGTAGTAGAGTGTGTTGCCGATGAATGCCTCGTCAACCTCCACCTGAGGGACCTCTGTCACGACAGGACGGATGCCATAGGACAACAATAAGCGGAGAAGACGCAGGTAGCTTCCCACATAATAGACCTTTCCTCGTCGCTGGCGGGCATCATTGATACCAGCGGAGATGACACAGTAGTCAGCACCAGCTTCTATCACCGGTTGGGAACAATAGGTAAGGTCATAATCCATCTCCATCGTACGCTCCGCACTCATCCGCTGATAGATCTCGCCACTGGTTGACCCAGCCAGTCCCTTTGCCGTCACCTTGACCTTCTGACTTTTCAGAACCCTCTTCAACTCATCCTCAAAAGTGGAGTCGCGGCGTAGTGTCTCATGGAAATACACCCAACTGTCGCCAATCATGATGACACGCAGGGTGTCGTCCTCGTGATGCTGTACTTCATATGGAGTGATCGGTACCGGCGGAACATAGAATGGACGCCATTTCCATCTGACGAAAGTCACGAAGCCCACCACGATCAGCAGCACCATTCCGACCTTCAGGAAGATTTTCCAGCTGCTCAGCCCTGACACGAAAAAGACAACCGGTACCACACAAACCACAATGGCAATGAGTATATAGATGACGGTCGCCAAGACCGTGTCCTCCATGCCAGAGACTCCGGAGAGAACCATAGGAGCTATCACATAGAAATAGAATAGTTGGAAGATATAGATGGCATAGGAGTGCTCACCCATCTTACAGAAAACATTCTCTATGACACTCTTTGGCGGTAGCCAATAGAAGAACTTACACAGGGCATACAGCATCGGATAGGCGATATAGAAATAACATATCCAATGACAGGTCTTCCAGTCCTCGGAATCATAGAAGAACGGGGTAAAGTCGAATACCCTGAACTCAAAACAATAGACTGCAATGAGACTGATGACCGAGAGGGAGACGGTCAGGATATTCAGGACAACACCTCTGAGGACGAGCTGGTAGCCAATATAGATGAGGAAGAGGTATCGGAAAAGCAACAGACGGTACAACCAATCCGGGACATGGAGATAATGACACAGTATCTCCGTGCCTATCGACAAGGTCAGGAACAGGACTAACAACGACTTCTCACCGAAGTGACGGAACAACGGACGGAGCAGAGGCAGCAAGATAGCAAACTGGAAATAGATCCATGGGTAATACGAGCCAGGTCCTCTACCGCCCCAATAGACCGCCGACATAATTAGTTCCCGTAGTGTTATAGTGGGATATATAATGACCGCATATGCAAAAAGCAGAACCTCTACCAGAAGGAAAGGAAATACTGCCCGCGTCCATATCTTCCCTAACTTAAGATGAATACCGTCAAAACCTTTCTTGTAGGAATGAAAGACCTGTATCAACAGGAATAGGGGTACGGCAGGATAACCCCACAGGAAAAACCATGAATTCTGATGGAAGGCAAGACCTGTCGCGTGGTTGATAATCACCAACAAGATACAGACTCCTTTTACGAAATTCAACGAATGGTCATAACCGATCTTCGTGAATTCCATCTTACTTTCGTACTTATGTAGGAAGTCTGACATCCCTGTTTTTTTTAGAATCAGCCACAAAGGTACAAAATAATTGATAATTGATAATTGAAAAATGAAAATTATTAGTATTTTTGCACCTAGATGAAGGATGCTTTTCTACTTCTGCGCCCCCTACAATGGTTTAAGAACACCTTCGTGTTCGCTCCATTGTTCTTCAGCAACAACCTGCTGAACAAGGAATATTTTATGCAGACGCTATGGACATTCCTCGCCTTCTGCCTCGTGTCCAGCAGTATCTATTGCTTTAACGACATCCATGATGTGGAGAGTGACCGGCTGCATCCGAAGAAGAAGCTACGCCCCATCGCCGCAGGAAAGGTGAGCGTCTGGGAAGGTTATTTCATCATGCTCCTGTGTCTGATGGGCTCCCTCCTCCTCGCCACCCTCTCGCACAGTGTCAACATGCCTATTATCTATGGTCTGTTGTTGGGTTATTGGGGCATGAATATCGCCTACTGCGTCAGACTGAAACAATATGCCATCCTCGATGTGGCAATCATTGCCGTGGGCTTCGTGATAAGAGTTCTGATCGGCGGTTTCACTACCGACATCTTCGTGTCGGGATGGCTGGCACTGATGACCTTCCTGCTTGCCCTGTTCCTTGCCTTTGCCAAACGGAAGGATGACTACCGTATCTTCGAACTGACAGGTACCTTGCCCCGTAAGAGTATTACAGGCTATAATGCCCAGTTCATCGACCTCTCCGTGACGATTGTCGGTACTATCACGATGGTATGCTATATCATCTACACCATGAACGAGGGTGTCATCGAGCGTTTCGGTTCGCCCTATATCTACCTCACCAATTTCTGGGTATTGGCAGGTCTGCTGCGCTACCTGCAGAATATGCTGGTCTACCAGCGTAGCGGCAGTCCTACGAAAGTATTGGTAAAAGACCGTTTTATACAAGTCTGTATTGCTGGCTGGCTACTCTCCTTCTTCGCCATCATCTATCTTTAGGAGTCACTCCAAACAGATATTTCGCCAAGAATGGACTGAGACGAAGGACATAACTCGCCAACAGACAAAGGAGAAGAACGACCAAGGCAATGGCAAGAACCACCACTACCTCCAACAGGATATTGTGATGACTTAGCAGCAGGTCACGGTGAGCCATCAGGAACTCGGGTAGGAAGAAGAAATGAAGCAGGTAGATATCCAGAGTCCGCGTACCGACATACTGCAGACTGCGACCAAGAGGTTTCTCCTTCGTAAACCAAGAGGCAAACTTACGGAAGAACGTAAACACCATTACCATGCCACAGATACCACTCACGGCAAACCGCGTGCATGCCCATGCCCAGTTGTCGGTAACTGGCAACGCTGCCATCAGACAGAACAGTGCCACAACGACAAACTGTACCTCACGACGGTCCGTCAACACCAGAAAACGGTCGAAATATTTCTTTGCAAAGGCTCCCAGCACGAAGAAAAGATAGTAACGCCATGTGACGAAACCCATGAAGCCCAACAGTTCACGTCCCCATCCCAACTGATGAGAGACTCGCTGATAGGAGACATCGTACCAGTAGGCTGCCACAGAGACTACAAGTGCTACCGACAACATCCATCTGTCTTTATACTTACACCGTCTGAAGACCAAAGAGGAAAGAATATAAATGACAAAAAAAACAAATAATCCAAAGGTAAACCAATAGCCGCCCTTGAAGGCTCCTAACTGATGAAAGAACTGTGTGCGCTCATGCAAGGCAAGGAAGATGACAGTAGGGATAATCTGTACCATGAACTTTTTGGATATTACCTGCCTGGCTGTAGTCATATCCCATATTCGTCCTATCTTGTAGAACAGCCAGCCGCTGATAAAGAAGAAACAGGGCAGTCGCAATAGGAACAGTACCTTGTTGAAAGCCATGAAATAGTCACCGAAACAGAACATACAAACATGCGAATAGACCACGAGAATCATGGTGAATCCACGCATCGCATCAATATATTCTATTCTTGCCTTTGTCATCTCAGTTGCAAAGATAAGAAAATAATTGAATATTGAAAATTGAAAATTGAAAATTATTTGTATCTTTGCCGATGAAATCAAAAATATGATAAGATGGCAAAATACGATTATCTGATTGTCGGAGCCGGTCTGTTTGGCTCTACCTTCGCCTATTGTGCCAAACAACAGGGCAAGAAATGCTTAGTGATTGACAAACGACCACAGTTAGGCGGTAACCTGTATTGTGAGAAGATAGCAGATATCAACGTGCACAAATACGGACCACATATCTTCCATACCTCTAACAAAAAAGTATGGGACTTCGTCAACTCCATCGTGGAGTTCAACCGCTTTACCGAGTCACCCGTCGCTATCTACAAGGGGAAGGCATATAACCTGCCATTCAATATGAACACCTTCTCGCAGATGTGGGGAGTCATTACTCCTGAACAAGCAAAGAAGAAGATTGAAGAACAGAGGAAAGAGATGGAAGGCAGGGAAATAACTAATTTAGAGGAACAGGCTATCTCACTGGTAGGCAGGGACATATACGAGCGACTCATTAAGGGATACACGGAGAAACAATGGGGGCGCAAGTGCACAGAACTACCTTCTTTCATCATCAAACGCCTGCCCGTCCGCTTCGTCTATGACAACAACTATTTCAACGATTCCTATCAGGGAGTCCCCATCGGAGGATATAACAAACTCATTGACGGACTCCTGGAAGGTATTGACACACTGGTGAACGTTGACTTCTTTGAAGAACGGAAGCGGAGCAATTCTCAATTCTCAATTCTCAATTCTCAATTCGACAACATCGTCTTCACTGGAAGAATTGATGAGTTCTATGACTTCCGCTTCGGTAAGTTAGACTACCGTACCGTGAGGTTTGAGACAGAGACACTGGATGTTTCCAACTATCAGGGACTTGCTCAGATCAACTATACAGAGGCAGAAGTACCTTATACACGTATCATCGAGCATAAGCACTTCGAGTCCTTTGCCGCTGATGTCGACAAGAACCCACAGACTGTCATCAGCCGTGAGTATTCCGTAGAATGGACGGAAGGACTGGAGCCCTACTACCCCATCAATAACGACAGGAACAACCAGTTGTACCAACAATATGAGGCATTGGCAAAACAAGAGTCCAATGTCATCTTCGGCGGTCGCCTTGCTGAGTACAAATACTACGACATGGCACCTATCGTAGAGAAGGTAATAGGGATGTTCTGAACATCCCTATTACCTTTTTATTTCTTCAAGAAATTGTCCTTGGCATCCTCATAATGATCCGTCTTATAGAAAAGACGACCGATACCGTATGACTTAAAGCGGTTCCACATTGCCTTCGTCAGTGTTCCTTCCTTAAAGGAACTGTAACTGGTGATGACACGACAACGCTTGTCATAGACAAACTTGATCTTACCATATTTCTTCATGGCAAGTGCCATAGAACCATCCTCACCACGGATAAGCTCCACCCGATAGCCCTCCTTCTTGGCATACTCGGCAACAAAGGCAAATGCCATACCGCGCACACTCAGTTCGGGACGGTTGATGCTCTGTATTCTCAGATAGATATCACGACAGAACTCATAGATCTTCAATCCAAACGTAGAGAAACGCTCATTAGGATAGAAGCTCCATAGTGAAGCCACTGCAGACACGCCAGGCTTCATCAACTCATCAATCATCAACTCAAAATAATGAGGAGGATAGATGGTGTCTGAGTCAATACACATATAGAACTTTCCCTTTGCCTGATTCAAACCACACTGACGAGCATAGCCACAGGTATGCTGGTGCTCAGTATAATAAGTCACCCCCATCTTCTCATAGATCTCCGCCGTCCGGTCTTTGGACTCATTATCCACTCCTATAAACTCAACGGGGTACTTACACTGTATCTCACTCAACGACCATAGACATGCAGGCAAGTGTTTCTCCTCATTATAGGCAACAATAACGATAGAGGCAACAGGCTCTGCACTCTGCAACTTAGCCAAACGCTCCCGGGTTCCGTCAATCACTTCCTGTGGCACCTCGCTGAAAGGTTTTTCATAGATGCTCAGATATTTCTCATACCATTCTGCCATAGATATATCTTTTTTGCAAAAGTAATAAAATAGTTTGGAACCAACTATTCCATTTAGAATGTTTTAACACAATATTCCAAGCATATCAGAAAAACTCAAATAAATTTGGTTTTTCGTTTTGTTTGCACTACCTTTGCAACAATAATAAATACCTGTAGACAGATATTAGTGAACAAGTTTCTCATCAAAATCAGGAAAAAAAAACGACTGTGGTGGGCATTGACACTGCTTGCTGTGTTTGTCTATTTGGGAACAAAAGCCTATCAATTTATTGATACTGAGTTTACGGTGGCAGAAGAATTGCCCTTCTACCATATCGGTTCACGTCCTGACGATGACACTTTGCGCGTGGTAATAATTGGTGACAGCTGGGCAGAAAATCACATGAAGTTCAACTGTAACGCTCTTTTCCAGCAATATGCCAGTAGATGGATTAACACACCCGTCAAATGCATGACCAAAGGAAAAGAAGGTGCACTCAGCAAAGAGATATATCACTATATGTTCAGAAGCTACACCCAGGAAGATCCGTGGATGCAAAACTTTTGTACACAGCCCTTGCTGGAAGAACACCCAGATTACTGTGTGGTCATGTCTGGTATTAATGATACTTGGAAGAAACGTCCGGTATCCTACTATACCGGCAACTATCGTTTAATTATCAGATTGTTGCTTGCCAACAACATCCGTCCTGTCATCATGGAGATACCTGATTTTGAAATGGGGAAATGGCTTGATGAAAATAGAAAACGACAAAGGATGACCTATCGTATATACTCATACTTCACCCATGTGGTAGAAGACGACATCACCCCATTCCGTAATGGAGTCAGGAAGATGCTGACAGACACAGGACTGGGAGACAGTATATTGTTCATTCCTGCAGCCCACTGGCTTCCAAAAGGCCACCATTATTCAGAAGATATCTATCAGACTGACCATATACACCTGACCTATCAAGGCTATCACCTCTTAGACTCTTGTATCGCAGCTGAAATCATCACAGACTACAAAAAGAGAAATAAAACAATAGGGCAATGAAGACAATGAGAATGAGAATAATAATGTATGCGTCCATCGTTCTACTCCTACTGATATTGACGGGGATATGGATTGTCAATCGATCAATCATTCGTATTCAGCTGCCACATGGTTCTCTTTTGCATGTCTTACCTGCAGACAAGGACAATCAGGTACGTGGTGCCGTTATTCTATGTCCTGGTGGTGGATATCGTTATTTGCAACTGTGGACTGAGGGATATCTTTGGTTCCCGTTCTTCCACCGTCAAGGATACACAGTAGCTATGTTGGAATACAGATTCCCTCATCAGTATCCTGAGCGTGAACAGATTATGCTGGACGATGGCACGGACGGTATGTTAGTGATGCGGCAACACGCTCAGGAATGGAATTTTGACAAAGACAATGTTGGCATGATGGGGTTCTCTGCAGGTGGACATCTGGCATCCTATTTTATGGTGAGCGACAAAGCCTCTGTCCGCCCAGACTTCGGAATATTATTCTATCCCGTCGTTTCAATGAAAAAGGAGCTGACTCATAAACGCACCCATGACAGCCTGTTAGGAGAAGATGCTTCAAAGAAAAAAGAAGAACAATTCAGCAATGAACTACACATCTCAGAACATACACCTCCTGCATATATCGTTATGATAACGGGTGACACTGTTGTCAACCCACAGAATGCAAAACTCTTTTATGACGGGATGCGTGCCAAGAACCGTCCTGCTACACTTCAAGTGTATCACGAAGATAGTCATGGTTGGGGATTACAACCCTTTTTCACTTTCCATAGTCAAGTCATGGAGGACTTGAAAAACTGGTTGGATAGCAGGCAACAAGTTAAGAGAAACGAAGAATGAGAGAATATAGATTTGATGTTGTACGCGTTGTATGTATGACATATATTGTCACATATATTCATCTCTATGAATATATCTATCCTAACGGGCGCATGACTTTTTATCTTCCAATATGCATAGGTATGACACATGCCTGCCTGGGGGCTTTTACCTTTGTCTCTGGCTATCTACTGGGCAAGAAATATATATTTGGCCAACAAGGGGATGCTGATATATGGACGTTTTACAAGAAACGCATCTTAAGGATTGTCCCTTTATTTATAGTATCCTCTATCTTATTATGGCTTATAGACTTTAATGGCTCCAAATCCACTCTGAACGGTTTGCTCTGTGTCTCCCCCTTTATCGACCCCAAGCCCAGAACACTATATTATATACCCATTATTCTGTGGTGCTATCTGATAACGCCCTTGATTTCAAGACATAGGTTAAAATGGAGGATAATGGGTAGCCTTGTCATCATGGTCATCATCGCAATTGCCCGGTATTTGTTCCCATCTATTGACAGTCGCTTTCTTTTCAATGTATTCTTCTATCTTGTAGGAGTTATTTCTGCTCCATGTTTTAACTGGAGAATCAACATTCCACACGGAACATCCATTAAGATATCCGCCGTCTTAACTTTTGTGATTATTGTGACTATTGTCATGTATTATTCTATGCAGTTTAGTAATGCTGTTCAGATGGCAATCGGAGCAATGGGAGTATTTGTTATCCTATTTGTATGCGAAGGTATCAGTAGCCTTTTGTTTGACAATTCAAATGTTCAGCAGAGTGTTCTCAAGAAACGAGTCTGCCAGCTAATCAGCGTTGTGAGTTATGCTAGTATGACATGTTATATGTTTCACAGATTCTTCTATTGGTCTGCCGAGTCAATATGGAATCCATCCGACACATCCGTCAAATGGTTTTATATGATTGTCATTGTGTTCCCTATCATCCTTGTATGTTCGTATGCTATACAAAAAGTATATGACAACTTGCACCAACAAACCTAAAAATGATTTAGCACACATGAACGAGAGAATCAACTGGATGGACTGGGCAAAGTTCCTGAGTGTCGCACTGGTAGTACCTGTGCACATTCCGCAAGCCACGGGAGCCCAACCCGTTACATGGTTCATGGTATTCCTCCTTGCCTGTCTGATGTTCAACTCAGGTTATCTGAAGAAAGAGCGTACCAACCTTAAGGAAGAAATCAAGAAATACGGATACCAGTTAGGTATTCCTTATATTGCCTATAATATCTTGTTCTATCCCTACTGGCTCATCAAGTTCTATAGTGAGCATGGTAATATGCCTACGTTCTCAGAATCCATCAAACCTATATATGGAACTATCCTATTACAAACCAACAATAGTTTCGCAGAGGAGCTGAATCCTGTCACCTGGTTTATTGCCGCCTTATTCATCATGCACTTGCTAATGGATATCTGCCTACAGAGAAAACACGGTAACTGGTTGATGGGAGCACTCTGCCTATTAGCGATGGGATTATATGTCGTCAGTAAATATAATGGTTTTACCACTCACTATGTCGCTGTCGGTATCTTCAAATCCCTTCCTTTCTATTACATGGGATTTCTCTGTCGGAAGTATCATTTCTTTAAGACCTGCGACTTCAAGAAAGACCTCGGATGGTTTGTCATTACTTTAATGACAAGCATCTTCCTGTTTGACTACCATGCTGGGATTGAGAGCGATTTCACCATGCACATGATCTCCTACTTCCCTACTGTTCTGTTCGGAGTCCTTGCTTTTATCTATTTCTGCAAGTTATTGAATGGCATCCACTCCAAGGTGGTCATCACCTACTCCAATGGTACCATGGTATTCATCGGACTACACTGGATGATGACAGGGCTCATCCGCTATGGTATCCTCAAGCCCTTCTTCCACATACCTGCAGACTATATCTTCTCTCCGTTGGAAGCCTACCTGTTAGGATTGGTTGTAACCCTCCTACTCTACCCCATCATCCTATTCTTTCAATCAAAAATGCCTTGGATGTTAGGAAAGAAATGATTATTGCGATTATGATAATCATATTTACGACAATAAATTTGGCAAATACAAGGATTGTTTGTATATTTGCATCATCAAACTATAATCAATGATAATATGAAAAATCCATTTGTCACTAAAGGCTATGCCGGACCAGAATACTTCTGCGACCGCCTGAAGGAAACTAAAGATTTGATAAAGTTACTAACCAACGAAAATAATATGGCATTGATCTCTCCCCGTCGTTTGGGAAAGACAGATTTGATACATCATTGTTTTAACCAATCAGAGATTAAGAACAATTATTACACATTCTTAATTGATATCTACGCTACCAGTTCATTAACCGATTTCGTCAACGTCTTTGGAAAAGCTATTCTTGAGGAATTGAAACCAAGAGGACGTAAAATCTGGGAAGGATTTGTAACTACAATAAAATCACTTCAACAAGAAATATCTTTCGACATCAATGGCAATCCTGTATGGGGGCTGGGGTTGGGTAACATTGTCCACCCTGCAACAACTCTTGACGAGATCTTCGAATACCTGAGAAAATCCGACAAACCATGCATAGTTGCAATTGATGAATTTCAAAAAATAACCGATTACCCTGATGCCAGTAATGTGGAGGCACTATTAAGGACACACATACAGCGTTGTCCCAATGCCACCTTTCTTTTCTCTGGCTCTAAAAGACACCTCATGAGTGAAATATTCACTTCTCCCAGCCGCCCATTCTATCAATCCGTCATCACCATGGGATTAGCACCGATCTCTTTAGACAAATATACCGAGTTTGCCACTCTTCTGTTTGAGGTCAACGGAAAAAATATTCAGGAAGATGTTATAGCAGAGGTGTATCATCGATTCCAAGGGGTCACACAGTGCCTACAACGCGTGATGAATGTATTATTCCTATTTACTGACTATGGTAAGACTTGTGAACCCAGTATGGTAGACGAAGCCATTAACTACCTGCTAAACATGCTGTCTGATAATTTTGAAACCCAAATGAGTCAAATGCCAGAACGACAACGGAATGTTTTCAGAGCTATTGCCCAGGAGGGTGTTGCTAAAGGAGTTTTAAGCGGAGCTTTCATCAACAAGTATCAGTTAATGTCATCAAGCAGTGTTTCTTCTGCCCTGAAAGCATTGTTGGACAAAGACCTGATTACACAAGAGAAAGGATGTTACATGGTCTACGACCAGTTCTTCGCTTTGTGGTTAAAAAGGAGCTAATGCTTCGAATTTTCAGGAAAGAGAAGTTAGCTTTTCAAAGAGTTGTTTCCACATGGGCATAATCTTGTCTGCAGAGAAACGTCGGGATGACTCAATGGCATGCTTACCCATAGACTGACGTAACTCCTGATCCTCTATCAACTGACAGACACGGTCAGCAAAAGCCTGACAACCATGTATGGGAATCAAGAAGCCATCCTCTCCATCAGAGATAATACTGGAAGGACCATAAGGGCTATCATAGGTGACAACAGGCAAGCCACAACTCATTGCCTCTGGAATAACCAAGCCAAAAGGTTCATAAAGAGAGAGTAAAACAAAAATACTACTACGACGATAGACATCCATAATTTGAGAGCTCGGCTTGTGTACTTCAATATTAATATTCAGAGCATCTGTTTCCTGCTTATACTTCTCCCATAGTGCTCCATCACCATACAAATCTAACTTCCAGTCTGGGTGTTTAGAATGTACTAACTGCCATATACTGATTAACTCACCGATATTCTTCTGTTCCTCGAACCTGCCTACAAAAAGGACACGTTTTGCCGTACAATCGCTATACATATTTGAGTCATTCATATGTACCACATTAGGAATAACATGAACATGCCTGCTCACCCTTTTCCAATCCCCAGCATCCCTATCTGTCAGAGTCACGACAGCCTCAGCCTTACCAATCCAATAATTGTTTATCCTATTCTGTATTAGATGCCACCAACTATCTGGATGGGAAAAATTGAAATGCGATTCAACGATCAAGGGTATCTTTCCTTTCACTTTCAATAATCGTCTAATATTATGAACCGTAGTACACACTACAATATCCGGCTGGATATCAGTCAACATCTGATTTAGTTTAATGAAATATTCTCGCAACATCCGCCTACGAACCCATTGCCGACGCGCCAAACCATATCGATACTGTGTATGAAACCGGATATTCATATCCACATGATGAACACGCTCATCCAAATAGTAAGGAATATGATGCGGTCCTTGATCAGAAGTGATGATATATACCTCGTCTCCATACTCACGAGCCAAGTAGTTCATCTTGTCAACAAGAATACGTTCCACGCCTCCCCAAACAGCTAATGACGAATATAAATAGACTATTTTCATTTTGCCAACCAATAAATTACCTTTTCTATATGATTATAGTTATGTCGAAACCAACGAAAGCGCATCAACCCTCTAAAAGGTTGGAATAACAATAACTCAAAAACTACAAGTGTCAAATGAAAGTTATTTAGGGTAAGCCGCATCAGTTTGTTCCGAAGTTTTTTAGCATGGAGACAGAACTCCGCAGAAATCTGTCTATCCTTTGTCATGCTGTCAAACATCTGCATGAAACGCTTCATCATAAAAAAAGTATAAGGTACAAAGTGAGACATATCAAAAGTGTCCATGAATTCATCTACAATTGTAATCATATGTGACAAATACTTTGGCGGACAAATAACAACATCATTTTCTCCCTGAATTGAATCCGCATTCATCTCATAATGATATGTCACATCAGGTATGAACATAAAAAAGTCAATACTGCGAAAAAGATAAACTGACCACAGATTATCCTCGAACACCAATCCTTGACGGAAAGAGAGCTGTCCTTGTACTATAACTGAGCGCTTAATGAGTGTGTTCCACACCATCACTGGAATCACTCCCATATAGAGCAATTCTAGTATGGTATCATTATCTAAGGGACCTCCTGGAACATGAGATGAAATCACTGAAGCCCTGCCAATATGGTTTCCTTTTACAACCTGTACTTCCGGAAATGCTCTAACGACATCAGTCAGTTTCCGTATACAGTCATCTGTAAGATAATCATCCGAATCAACAAACAACAGGTAGTCACCCGTAGCATGTGCCATTCCCGTGTTACGGGCAACAGGAAGTCCTCCGTTCTGTTCATGTCGTATTATATGGAATGTAACCTGTCCCTCGTACTCAGCTATCAGCCGTTCCGCTATCTCCATACTGTCATCAGGTGTACAGTCGTCAACCAAGATACACTCCATGGAAACTCCTTGGCATTCCTGTCGCATAACAGAAAGAAGGCATCTTTCTATATACCTTTCAACCTTGTAAACAGGTATGATGATTGACACTAAAGGATTATCCATCTTTATCTGTCTATATTAACCCCTTTATCTTTCCTATAATAGTCATGATCCATACAACCATCCTCGCAGGAAGCCTACTCAGCAGATAAAACATCAGGTTCTTTATCCTGTCATGCGGGAAGTCCATGATTTCAGGAAGCGTTGCAGGATGAGTCATAATGGTCTTTAATTCATGACGACTGAACGACGGAGTGATTTTATGTGCATTCTTGAGGATATAACACAACACATATATATCAGTCCTCAACACATTAAGACAACGCTTCGGCAAATAAGGTTTCTTTTTTGCCTTTATACATTGTATCTTCATATAATCCACCGTCGCTATGTTCCTAATCACTTCTTCCTTATTGATTTGTGTCCGATCCTGATATTTACTCAAAGAATCATAATGACACAGATAATGATAGGTGATATCTGGAAGAAGGACCGCATGCTGACAATACGGCAGCAGATCAAAATTAAAAGCCATGTCCTCCCAGAAGTCAGTATCAATAAACCGGACCTTCGAACGGCGAAGCATCTCCACGTCAACAACATAATTCCAAATGGTGGTCTGCAGATTACCGTATTTATGCCATGCATATTCTGCAAGACATCCGTCACCATTTAATTCAATCGATGGATAACGGACCATCGCCACTACCTTATTGTCATTATAGGTTTCTATCTTATCATAGGAACCATACACAATGTCAGCACCTGTCCGCTGCTGATGCTCCATCAATAACGAAATAACTCTAGGTTCCAACAAGTCATCAGCATCCATGAAAAACAAGAAACATCCTTGTGCCTCATCTATAATTCGGTTTCGTGCCGCACTGACTCCCATGTTCTGTGGCTGAGACAGAATATGTATATCTGCCCCTCGGGGATGCGTTTCCTGGTATTCCCTGATAATTGACAGGGAAGAATCCGATCCACAGTCATCAAGTATCAAAAACTCGATACTCTTATAAGTCTGTGCCAAAGCAGAATCCATCGCCTGACGAATGTATTTCTCTGCATTGTAAACAGGAATTCCTATCGTTACGTCATATTTCATGTTACAAAAGTACGAAATAATTTGGGAAACTCAAATAATTTCAGTAATTTTGCATAAAAATATATGGTTTTCCTATGGCGCCCCAACCACTCAAGATAGTCTATATTACTCCTTCTATCCATACTGCAGACGGAGCTGCTCGTGTTTTAACCATGAAAGCGAATTATTTCGTAGAACATTTTGGTTACGACATTACCATCCTTCTGACGGAAGGAAAAGGGTTACCATTCTTCTACCATGTATCAGATAAAATCAAGATCATCAACTACGATTTGAACTTCGAACAGCTTTGGAACTGTCCTTTCTGGAAGAAATTTTTCATATATATCCCCAAACAAATCAAATACCGAAGACTGGTCAGGAAAGAGCTGATGCGTATCCGACCAGATATCACCATGAGTCTACTTCGGCGTGAGATTAATTTCCTCAATGAGATTCCTGACGGTAGTAAGAAAATGGGGGAGATACATGTACATCGCGACAATTACCGTAATTTCAAGGATGAGAAGAATAATTTCGTGATGAACCTGTTTGCCAAGTTCTGGTCAAAGCAACTGCTGAACAACCTGAAAAAACTCGACCGCTTTGTGGTACTAACAGACAAAGACCGTGAGTTGTGGACCGAATTAGACAACGTTGTAACAATCCCTAATCCCTCCCCCTTCATGCCCTCGGCAGTCAGTCCCTTGACAGAAAAACGGGTCATTGCCGTGGCACGTTATTCGCATGAGAAGGGTATTGACCTGTTATTGGAGGCATGGGCACAGGTAGAAAAAAGGACGAAGGACTGGCGATTGGAAGTCTTTGGTGATGGTGACACGACAGCCTTCAATGCTTTGATAGACAAATTAGGCATCGACCGCAGACGCTGCCAGTTGAAAGGACGGACCACTGATATAGAGCAAGAATATCTGAAGAGTTCCATTGCCGTGTGCAGTTCCCGTTTCGAAGGATTTGGGATGGTTATCATTGAGGCGATGGCATGCGGGTTAGCTGTGGCGAGTTTCGACTGTCCATGGGGACCACGCTCCATCATCAAAGATGGTGAGGACGGGTTATTGGTGGAGAATGGTAATGTCGAAGAGTTAGCTGATGCGCTTGTTACACTTATTCAGGATTCCGCCAAACGGGAATCCATCGCAAAGTATGCCATACAGAACGTCAAGCGATTCCAGATGGAAAAGATTGCCGAGCAGTGGCGCCAACTATTTGAAGGTGCTATTCGAAGTTAGGCTTTGGCGTCCATGACTTTATAAACAGGCGTAAAGCAAAGTATAATTTGGGGGAGTGTTTGTACAAGAACCATGTCATTTTCTGTTTCCTTCCATTGGAGAAGTTCAAGTCTGGCACTGTATTATTCAGGCCTTGGAAAACCTCCTGACGTTCCTTGGCATCTTTCATACCATATAGCATAAAATAAATCAGCAACGAGAATGAAGTAAAGACATCATCCTCCAGTTTCAGCAAAACTGCAGGTGACAACCCCTCTATCTTCCTTAGCTTCCAAGTACCAGCAATCACAGTAATCAGGTCATGGGCTTTTTTCTTGTTAAAAGAGTATGTCGCAGAGGCATGTCCTTTCCTGTATACATTAAGCAGACGAGACACTCTCAGACATTTCTTTGCCCTGAGATAACACTCATGAGTAAAAGGAACATCCTGATAACGGACACCCGGAATGAATGTCAAATTGTTCTCCTGTATAAAAGCTTTTCTATACAAAGTACGCCACACATAACACTGACGAGGGTTTAAGTCTTCGAGGAACATCTGTTCACCCGTTTTCTCCTTCACTTTCAGATATTTCTGTGCGACATTGTCAAGACGTTTAATCTCCTCATCTGTCATTTCCAAGAAATCGGCAACTACCAAGTCTGCCTTGGACTCTAATGCCTTCTCAAGTAATATCGACAGACTATTATCTATCAGTAGGTCATCAGAATCGGGCATCAGAATATACTCGCCCTTTGCAACAGCAATACCGTTATTACGGGCTACTGACAAACTCAGATTTTCCTGATTAATAACTGTTATATTATCATGTTGACTGATAATGTCCTGAATGACTTCCATACTTCGGTCTTGAGTACCGTCATTGACAATAATCACCTCAAAAACCTTATCATCCATGCCCTGACGAAAAATACTCTCCATACAGGCATGAATATATTTCTCGACATTATACACTGGTACGATAATGCTCAACTGGCAACTATGATCTGAATCCTTCATTGTATTCAAAGTTGTATCGGAAACCATTTCTTTTTGTTTGCAAAGATAAAAAGAAAAAAACAATCTAATCTGTTTTTTATTGTTTTTTAAAAAACAAGTGTCAATATTATAATATATTTCTACAAAGACTCAAACATTTGTCTCCATTGTGTAGCAATGTGTTCTATATTGAAGCGTTGCACATTCTGTACAGCCACTTCAGACATTTTCTTACATAAAACGGTGTCATTCACCAAGGAAAGAATTCCTTGAGCTAAGGCGGAAGGATTGCCATTTTCTACCAAGATTCCATCTTCTCCTTCGTTAATAATAGAATGGGGACCCCACGGACAATCGAAGGCAACAACAGGCAAGCCACAAGCCATCGCCTCTACAATAGACATGCCAAAACCCTCGAAACGGGAACTGCACACGGCAATGGAACTCTTCAGATATTCTTGCTCTATATCAGTGGTCCGCCCGTTCAACTGACAACGTCTGCGGTCGATGCCTAATTTGTCTATCAAAGCATTGAAGGCTGTCGTGTCACCATCACCAAAGACTTCCAATCGCCAATCTATCGTATTTTTCTCTACCTGTGCCCACGCCTCCAATAACAGGTCAATACCCTTCTCATGCGAATAACGTGCCACGACAATGACCCGTTTTTCTGTCAAGGGACTGACGGAGACAGGTACAAAAGGTAAGGGATCAGGGATGACATCCACATGCTCAAGTTCTACCCAATCCTCTTTGTCTTTCTCCGTCAAGACCACCAATCGGTCAAGTTTCTTCAGATGGCCAACCAGTCTGCTCGACCAGAACTTGGCAAACAGGTTCTTCAAAAGATTGCTCTCTTCTGTCTTAAAGTTACGGTAGTTGGCACGATTGACATGTAACTCCCCTATTTTCTTACTACCATCCTCAATATTATTAATAAAGTTGATTTCCCTTCGAAGTGTACTAATGGTTATATTAGGACGAATTCGCAGTAATTCCTCTTCCAGTAATTGTTTATACTTTCGGATTTTCTGTAAATACAAATAAGTCTTTTTCAGAAAACCGACATTCCACAATTCCTCGAAACCAAGTTCAAAATTAATAACCTGCACACGGCTAGATAGAGGGAAAAAAGAAGAGCGTCCTTTTCCTTCAGTCACAATAATTGTCACGTCATAACCATATACTTCTGCGAAATAATTCGCTTTCAAAGTAACAACCCGTTCTACCCCACCAGCCGAATAGATGGCTGGAGTCACATAGACCAATTTGAGAGGGACACCAGACATGTCTTTTATTTCAGATAAAAGTACGCATACCACTCTGCAAAGGCACGAAGACCATCACGGAGGGAGGTAGAGGGCTTATAGCCATAGTCACGTTCCAAAGCACTCGTATCTGCATAAGTCACAGGGACATCACCCGGTTGCATAGGTACCAACTTCTTGTGTGCCTCAAAATCATAATCCTCAGGAAGCACCTTTGCACGTATCAACTCCTGCTGCAAGATATCTACAAAGGTTAACAGGTTCTCAGGTTGGTTGTTACCGATATTATAAACCGCATATGGGGGAATAGGCAGGCCATCCTCTCCCATTTGCTTCTCTGGTGCCCCTTGCATTACACGAATGACACCCTCTACAATATCATCAACATACGTAAAGTCACGCTTGCAGTTTCCAAAATTGAATATCTGGATAGTCTCACCTTTCACCAGTTTATTGGTAAAACCAAAATATGCCATATCTGGACGACCTGCAGGACCGTAAACGGTAAAGAAGCGCAAACCTGTACTTGGAATATTATAGAGTTTCGAATAGGCATGCGCCATCAACTCATTGCTCTTCTTCGTCGCTGCATAGAGAGAAACGGGATTGTCTACTTTGTCATCGATTGAATACGGAATCTTCTTATTGGAGCCATACACACTCGATGATGAGGCATAGACCAGATGCTCTACAGGATAGTGGCGACAAGCCTCCAGGATATTAAAGAAACCTATCAGGTTCGACTGGACATAAGCATCGGGATTAGTGATAGAATAACGCACACCAGCCTGTGCCGCAAGGTTGACAACAATGGTAGGATGATATTGCTCGAAGAGACCGTCAATGGTCTCTTTCGATGCCAGATCGCCTTTGACGAACACCCATTTATTCCCATTCTTCCCATTCATCCCATTTAACCCATCCAATCTCCACTCTTTGAGCGACACATCATAGTAGTCATTCATATTATCGACACCGATGATGGTAGCATCCTTTACTTCCAGTAACAGACGTTTAACCAGATTACTACCAATAAAGCCAGCAGCACCTGTCACTAATATCGTTTTTCCGTTTAAGTTAATCTTTTGCATAATATCGGTCTTAATGATGCAAAGATACAAAAAAATCATAATTCATAGTTCATAATTCATATTTTTTCGTAACTTTGTCCTTCAATATGAAGAAAATCTGTTTCCTGATGGACTCCATCTTCTCCTTTGGCGGTGTTCAACGTGTCACAGCTGTCATTGCCAAAGCATTGTCAAAGGATTATCATGTGACTATTGTCACTTTGGATGAGCCTTCGGCAAAAGACACATCTTTCTACGATCTGCAAGAAGCCGATATCGAATATCGGTTCTTCCAATTCCCCAGGACCAGTGCTCTTAAATGGAAATGCAGCAAGGTATATAGTGCATTATATCGCAAGATTTTACCACAAATCAAACTAACCTCCTGGTTGTATAGCCACAGTTCATTCCTTTCGGAAAAAAGAGAGGCTTTGGTAAAGGAATTAAATTGTGGACACTATGATGTCATCATCGGTGTACATGCCTCCCTCACCGTCCGTTTAGCCGCCTGCAAATCACAGTTAGGTAACACCAAACTGATTGGCTGGATACACAACTCCTACAAAGCACTGTTTGGAGAAGGCTCGCGCTATTGTATCGGTCCTGAACTGATTAAATACTATGAGTATCAGTTGGCAAAGCTGCATCATACCATTGTACTCTGCCAGTATGATGCCCAACAGTATCATATTCCGACTGATGTCATCTACAATCCGCTGACACTGGAACCTGGAAGTATCTCTTCTGGGACCTCTAAGAAGTTCCTTGCCGTCGGACGTTTCTCTCACCGACATAAAGGATTCGACCTCCTCATTCAGGCTTTCCATCTTTTTGCCCAAAAGAACCAAGACTGGACACTGGATATCGTAGGTGAAGGGGTAGATGAAGAAATGTACAGGCAGATGATTGCAGATTACGGACTACAGGAGAGGATTACCATTCATCCTTTCACCAACCATATCCAATCCTACTATTCCGCTGCTCAGGTCTATGTGCTCAGCTCCAGATGGGAAGGTTTCGGACTGGTACTCGTTGAGGCTATGGCACACGGACTCCCTGTCGTGTCCTCTAACCTGCCTACCAGTAAGGAAATCATGGGTGACTTCGGTCTCTATTATGAGAACGAGAACATAGAGGAACTTGCCCTTCGACTGGAAGAGGCTACGCATGTTAACTGGCAGGAGAAATCAAAGGAGGCACTTGCTATTGCCGAGAAATTTAACCTTGACACCATCATACCACAATGGAAGAGACTCATTGAGGAATAAAAACAGCATCCACCACTTTCTTCATCTGAATCTTCCATTGCAGATGCTCCACCGTCTTACGGATATCCTCAGGATTCCAATGATGGGTTCTAACGAAATCGACAATCTTCTGGATATCGATGGGAGTCTCATCAGCAGGAGCCTTCAACACATACGGCTGATGGTCAAAGTCACTATCTATTTCACTATAGATGAAAGGAATGCCACGGGTGGCATATTCCCGATTCTTCAACGTCTTAATAACCGTGATACCACTACGATGACGACCTAACGAACCGATGGCAAACTGGCATTGGTTGAAGATATCATCCAGCTGCTTGCCGAACTGTGTACCATGGAAAATAATCTTGTCTTTAATAAAAGGATACTTATCTAATAAGGGAGTAAAATAGGTTTTCATATGGAAGGGATGCACACCACCAACAATATGGAAATAGACATCCTTCCTCTCTCCCGAGGTTTGCTCGCCTGTCCGTACCCTTTGACCTTCGTCCTTTGACCTTTGACTGTAGTATTCTCCAATACCTGCTACCACGCGATCGAAGGCATGCCAGCGGTGCACCTCAGCAACTCCAATCAAATGAAGAGCCTCATCCCCCGCCCTCTCCAAAAGGAGAGGGTGCTTCAAATGATTCAGTGGCGTACTATCAAAGTCAACACCATTACTGATATTAATGGTCTTTTGTCCGAATATCTCCTGTGCATCTGAGAAGGTCACCATCGCATCCATATACTTATAAAGGCTGCGACGGAAACATTTATCAATCCAGAAACCCAACAGCATATCCCATTTCGTATGTCTGTTGAATTCCTGATCATACGGATAGGTAGGTATCTCGGTCACCGCACGAATACCTGCCTTATGTATTTTCTTGAAGAAATGGATCAGCCACGGTGTAGCATTCATAAAACAGCGGGCATAGACAAACTCAATACCCTCACGGATACAATAGTCATAGATACAATTGTAATCCATACGCTGACGAACGGCAGCCCATGCTCCTGTTCCATAGTCACCAATAAACTCCCTATCAACAAAACGGCAACGATGTCCGTTCTCCGCAAAGTCATAATAACAAAGACGCACATCATAACCATTCTCCTTCAATCCCTTCACCTGATAGTGAATCTTCTTGGAGATACCGCTATGCTCTGAAAAGCCATGATAGACTAAGAAAAGTATCTTCATTAGTGCAATATTTTTGCAAAGGTACGTAAAAATTATGAACTATGAACTATGAACTATGAACTTTTTTTTGTACCTTTGTCCTCATGAAAGATAAAGAAGCGATACGACAAGGACTGAAAGACAATCCACGACTCAAGCGATGGCTGGATTATCTCATCATGAATCAACGTGATGCACGTCCTCGCTGGTATATCCGATTGCTGGCTCCATTGTACCAGCATCGGGGATATGGTTCTAAGATTTATCATAGTGTGAGGATGGACACGCCACCTTATCGTAATTTCTCTTTAGGTAAGCGTAGTGTGATAGAATCTTTCTGCTGCATCAACAATGCCGTGGGCGATGTCATTATTGGAGACTATACCCGTATTGGTATACACAACACCATCATCGGACCCGTGACTATTGGCAGTCATGTCAACCTTGCACAAGGAATCACCGTGACTGCCTTGAATCACAATTTCAACAATACGACCTTACGTATTGACGAGCAAGGGATATCCACCCAACCTGTTGTGATAGGTAATGATGTATGGATTGGTGCAAATGCTGTCATCCTACCAGGAGTGACCATTGGTAATCATGTCGTCATTGCTGCTGGTGCTGTCGTTACGAAGGATGTGTCAGACAACACACTTGTTGGTGGGGTACCAGCAAAGTTAATCAAACAGATTTAGGGAGAGGTCTTGCTGAGGCTTCTCCTCTTCTTTTTCCTCTTGCTCCTCACGGAACTGGAGCATCATCTGGCGCGCGTCAGCAGAGCCTTTTGTGTTCAGACGATAATAGCCACGACGACCAGTATTCTCTATGAGAGAAAGATTCGATTTACTGTTCTTGAGCAGGAACTGTTGTACATACGTACGGATTTCTTCATAGTCAGGCGTATTAAAAAAAGAAAAATTCATGTTATAAACATGCTTGGCAATAGCTTGCACGCTTATACCACGTTCGTCTGCCTCTGTAAGAATCTTCAATATTTGCTGATCGTAAGTCACTCTTAACTATGAATATGAGCTCATGACTATGAACTAAAAAAGGCTGGTATGCCTTCAAGCTTACCAGCCCTTTTATGCTTTAAATTTGATTAAGCAAGTGTAATCTTCTCGTCAGCGGCTGCGAGTTTGCCCTCTTTAAAGAGCCAACCCAGACCGAGCAGAGTCTCCTCCTCGCTGATCTTAGCTGCCTTTGCGATTTCCTTAACGGTCAGAGCCTTACCAGCTGCTGCCAGTGCCTGATAAACATCACCAGCCTTGAAACCAGCGTTCTCTGCGTTAACAACAGCTGCCTTCTTAGGAGCGGCTACCTTCTTAGGAGCTGCTGCCTTCTTGGGAGCGGCTGCCTTCTTGGGCTCAGCTGCCTTAACAGGAGCAGCGGCCTTCTTTGTAGTTTTCTTTTCTGCCATAATTCAAAAAAATTAATACGCTATTGAAATGATCTATTTATAAAGATTTCTTTTTTCTGTGTGCAAAGTTATAAACTTTTCTTAAAAGGTGTTTACGTACACGATTTCTTTTTTCTGATTTGTTACTTATTCTTGACTTAGGTCAACTGACGAACGAAGCAAGTACAGCAAATTTACGATTTATTGTCTTGCAAGGAGGAAGTCGAACGAAGTTCAATTCGTAACTGCAACTCTTCCAACTGTTTAGCATCTAATTCGCCTGGTGCATCCAACATCACATCACGTCCTGAATTGTTCTTCGGGAAAGCGATGCAATCACGAATAGAATCCAAGCCTGCC
>CADCEW010000007.1 GCA_902800585.1 uncultured Prevotellaceae bacterium | reverse complement strand
GCAGCGGATTATGACCAGATGATAGACAGCATCCGTAAGGCAGAGGTGGTTGCGGAGTTATTAAAACCTAATGAAGGAGATCCTGTCATTGCATTCTTTGATACCTTGGGGATAAAATCCATCCCCATGAAATATGACGTGTCCTTTGTGGAGTACCTTCCTCAGATGAAGAAGGTTCCTTCCGTTTTCAATAGTCGTTTTGACTATGAGAGTAATGTGGAACTGCTTGCTGTCAAGTTACCGTCCTACAAGAATTATCATATGATGCTGTTAGCGGAGAAACTCGATTCCACGACAACTACCCTGTATCTCTGTACGATGAATCAGGAATATGTGTTAGTGGACCGCTTGTGCATCTATGAGCAGAAAATAGAAAACAGGAACGGAAACTTGGGCGTGATGCGTCAGGAGTATTATGTTACGAGTAAGTATGAGGTAACCCTAGTCAGTTACTTTAGAGGCGAGAAAGACGAAGAGGAAAGCGAGACGGCTGCCTGTCGCTATGTTATTAATAAAGAAGGTAATTTTGAGGAAACGATAGTAGAACTATGACCGATATAAGAATCAGTGATGCACAACTCCGTCAAGCTGCAGAGGAAGGTATGGATGCTTTTGTCCACGTCTTTGTGGAGGCTATCCGACAGTCGATTCATGGAGAACTTACTGCCGAGACGATGGCACAGTTGAATGCTGATCAGATAACGCTTCTTGCTTGGGATATCCTGCATGAAGAGGTGATGGATGGTGGTTTCGTACAATTGATCCATAACGGTTATGGTCCTTTCATCTTCAAGAACCCGTTTGCCAAGGCTGTCAAGCTGTGGGGTATGCGTGAACTCTCCAAACTGATATATGATGCACATACGCTCTATCTGAAATACAAAGATCAGATAGAGGTCGACTGCACGGAAGAGGAGTTTATGGCATTGTTTGAGAAGTGTCCTGAGTTCGACGAGATGGATGACACCTTTGTCGAGAAGGAGGAAGCTTGGACGGCACAGATTGCTGAATATATAGACCAGCATCTGGAGCAGTTCGCTCATGTTGAGTAATAAAGAATGAATAAAGACGAAGAGAAAATCAGGAAGAAAAGTCCTGTACAGATACGTAACAAGAAAGCCTCGTTTGAGTATTTCTTCATTGAGACCTATACAGCAGGTATCGTCCTGACGGGTACGGAGATTAAGTCTATCCGTCTCGGCAAGGCCAGCCTGGTGGATACTTATTGCTTCATTACTAACGGTGAGATATGGGTAAAAGGCATGAACATCTCTCCTTATTTTTATGGCTCATATAATAATCATGAGATGAAGCGTGACCGTAAGTTATTGTTGACGAAGAAAGAGATTCAGAAACTCCAGGCAGCCACTAAACAGACGGGTTATACCATCGTTCCTTTGTTGGTGTTTATCGATGAACATGGACGTGCTAAGATGGATATTGCGCTCTGTAAGGGAAAGAAGGAGTTTGACAAACGTCAGACATTGAAAGAAAAAGAAGACAGGCGGGAAATGGATCGTGCCATGAAGCACTATAAATAAGCAAAAAGTTAAAACGAATAGTGAAGAGACTTAACGATATTATCAAGGAACGTATCCTGGTGCTTGACGGTGCGATGGGAACAATGATTCAGAAGTATCATCTGACTGAATCAGATTTCCGTGGACAACGTTTTGTCGACATACAAGGACAGATGAAGGGTAATAACGATATGCTTTGTCTGACGCGTCCTGATATTATTCAAGATATTCATCGCAAGTACTTGGAAGTAGGTGCGGACATCATTTCTACCAATACGTTTAGTTCTCAGCGTATCTCACAGGCTGACTATCATCTGGAGGAGTATAGCAGAGAGATGGCGTATGAGGGTGCTTGTATCGCCCGTGCATGTGCTGATGAGTTTACATCGTCAGAAAAACCTCGCTTTGTGGCAGGCAGTATTGGTCCTACCAATAAGACGTGTTCTATGTCTCCCGATGTGAGTAACCCTGCTGCCCGAGAGTTGACGTATGACGAACTGCATACTGCCTATAGTGAACAGATAGATGGACTGATAGCGGGTGGAGTAGATGCCTTGTTGATAGAGACTATCTTTGATACGCTGAATGCCAAGGTGGCCATTGATGCGGCTATGACAGTGATGCAGCAGCAAGGCGTAGAATTGCCTATCATGCTGAGTGCGACAGTCAGCGACCTTGCAGGTCGTACACTGAGTGGTCAGACCTTAGAGGCTTTCCTTGCCAGCATCAGCAATTATCCTATTTTCTCTGTTGGACTGAACTGTTCGTTTGGAGCTACTCAGATGACTCCGTTCCTCCGCCAGCTTGCCAAGAAAGCACCTTATTATATCAGTGCCTATCCGAATGCAGGATTGCCTAACTCGATGGGACTCTATGACGAGACACCAGAGACAATGGCTCCTCAGGTGGGGAGAATGATTGACGAGGGACTGGTGAATATCATTGGTGGATGCTGTGGAACGGATGAACGTTTCATAGCACAATATATCCCACAAGTGGAAGGCAAACAGCCTCATCAACCTGTAGAGAAGTCACAGACGATGTGGCTCAGTGGTTTGGAACTGTTGGATGTCACTCCCGAAGTACATTTCGTGAATGTTGGTGAGCGATGTAATGTAGCAGGAAGTCGGAAATTCCTACGACTCATCAAAGAGAAGAAATACGACGAGGCGATAACTATTGCCCGTAAGCAGGTGGCAGATGGCGCCCTTGTCATTGATATTAATATGGACGACGGCTTGCTGGATGCCCGTGCGGAGATGACGAACTTCCTGAATATGATAGCCGCCGAGCCTGATATTGCCTCGGTACCTGTGATGATTGACTCGTCTGACTGGAATGTTATCACGGCAGGACTGAAGTGTGTGCAGGGTAAATGTATCGTTAACTCCATCTCTTTGAAGGAGGGTGAAGAGGTGTTTATTCGTCATGCTCAGGATGTTATGCGCTATGGTGCTGCTGTCGTGGTGATGTGCTTCGATGAACAGGGACAGGCTACTAGTTACGAGCGTCGTATTGAAATAGCCGAACGTTCGTATCGTATTCTAACTCAGCAAGTTGGTATAAATCCGTTGGATATTATCTTTGACCCGAATGTGCTTGCTGTTGCGACTGGAATGGAGGAGCATGACAGTTATGCTGCCGACTTTATCAAGGCGACAGGATGGATCAAGAATAACCTTCTTGGTGCTCATGTCAGTGGTGGTGTCAGCAATCTCTCGTTCTCTTTCCGAGGCAATAATTATATCCGTGAGGCAATGCATGCCGTATTCCTCTATCATGCCATTCAACAAGGGATGGATTTCGGTATTGTGAACCCTGCTACGAAGGTACTTTATAGTGATATTCCGCAAGATCAACTAACGATTATAGAGGATGTTATCCTAAATCGTCGTCAGGGGGCTGCAGAGGCATTGACAGAATTAGCCAACCGTTTGTTGGCA
The DNA here is from genome assembly GCA_902800585.1 of uncultured Prevotellaceae bacterium. Taxonomy (GTDB): domain Bacteria; phylum Bacteroidota; class Bacteroidia; order Bacteroidales; family Bacteroidaceae; genus Prevotella. The sequence goes on along the minus strand of CADCEW010000007.1, from coordinate 46,039 downwards.
GAGCAGGAGAAAACTGCTTCCTCCCAGAACTCTCAGGACTCCCATCCTTCTCATAATTCCCATGAAAAATGGCGCTCTGCCGATGTGGATCACCGTTTGCAACATGCACTCATCAAGGGAGTAGGGGATTACTTACAACATGATATTGAAGAAGCATTACAACAATACCCTAAGGCCGTCCAGATTATCGAAGGTCCTTTGATGGCTGGAATGAATGAGGTGGGACGCTTGTTTGGCAGCGGAAAGATGTTTCTGCCACAGGTTGTCAAGACTGCTCGTACCATGAAACAGGCGGTGGAGATACTGCAACCTTATATTGAAACAGGAAAATCTGGAGAGTCTGGAAAAGCAGGAAAAGTACTCCTTGCCACTGTCAAGGGTGATGTGCATGATATCGGAAAGAATATCGTGGCAGTTGTTCTTGCCTGCAATGGCTATGAAGTGGTGGACATGGGCGTGATGGTTCCTGCAGAACAGATTGTGCGCAAGGCGATAGAAGTGAAGGCTGACATCATCGGACTCTCTGGTTTGATTACACCAAGTCTGGAAGAAATGGTGAATGTGGCAAATGAGATGCAACGTGCCGGACTGGATATTCCTATCATGATTGGTGGTGCGACGACGAGTGAACTGCATGTCGCCTTGAAGATAGCACCTGTCTATGGCGGTCCTGTGGTGTGGATGAAGGATGCGTCACAGAATGCCTTGGTGGCTGCACGTCTCTTGAATAAGGAGGAAGAGCCGCAAGTAGAACGAGAGTTGGAAGAGAAATACCAGCACTTACGTGAGGAATACCAGCAGGAGCAACAGGAATTGCTTTCACTGGATGAGGCACGAAAGCAGAAGAAAGACTTCTTTGGAAATTGATAATTTATGATAAAGACAATAGCATTTGATTTGGGAGGCGTAGTAGTCACGCTAGACCAGCCTCAGGCTGTCAACCGTTTCAAGGAGATAGGCTTGGCAGATGCAGAGCAACGATTGGACCCTTATAAGCAGACGGGTATCTTTGGCGATCTGGAACATGGGCTGATTTCTGCAGAGGACTTCCGTGTGGAACTCAGTAAACTCATTGGTCATGAGGTGACAGCAGAGCAGTGTGCCTATGCCTGGCAGGGGTATGTCAAGGATGTTCCTGCACGAAACTTGGAGGCTTTGAAGCGTTTGCGTCAGGAGGGTTATCGGGTTGTGCTGCTGTCAAACACTAATCCTTTTATGATGCAGTGGGCGATGACTCCTGCCTTTGACGGACAAGGACACTCGCTGGCTGACTATTTCGATTATTGCTATCTCAGTTATCAATTGAAACAGATGAAACCCTCGGATGCAATCTTCCGACAGGTACTGATGAATGAGAAAACGTTTCCCCATGAGATTCTGTTTGTAGACGATGGTCCACGTAATGTTGCTGCCGCCAGTCAGATAGGTTTCCGCACCTTCTGTCCTGAGAATGATGCCGACTGGACGGAGGAGATTTATAAGTTCTTAGTTTAGAGTTCATAGATATGAGGAGATATATTATTTGGACATTGTTGTGCTGCGTAAGCATGCTGCAAGCACAGACCTATCAGGTACCCAAGCGCGAGTTCCGTGCCGCTTGGATACAGTGTGTCAACGGACAGTTTCAGGGTATTGGTACGGAGACAATGCAACAGACACTGCGCTATCAACTCGACGAGTTACAGAAAGATGGCGCCAACGCCATTATCTTTCAGGTGCGTCCTGCCTGTGATGCACTTTATCAGAGCAGTATTGAACCGTGGAGTCATTTCCTGACAGGTGTACAGGGTATGGCGCCCTCTCCGTATTGGGATCCTTTGAAGTGGATGGTTGACGAGTGTCACAAGCGTGGAATGGAGTTGCATGCGTGGATTAATCCCTATCGTGCCAAGATGAAGTCAGCCTATACGCTAGCCGCTAATCATATTGCTTCGCAACATCCTGAGCGTACTTTCGACTACGATGGTCTGACACTGCTTAATCCTGCCTTGCAGGAGAATCGTGACTATATCTGTACCATCGTCGAGGATATCCTGAATCGCTATGATGTGGATGGCTTGCATATCGATGACTATTTTTATCCTTATCCTGTGCCAGGCGTTGCTATTCCTGATGATGCACAGTTTCAAGCCAATTCTCAGGGCTATACTGATAAAGGCGACTGGCGTCGCTATCAGGTGGATTTGCTCATCGAACAACTCAATAATACCATCCATCGCGTAAAACCATGGGTGAAGTTTGGCATCAGTCCTTTCGGTATTTATCGCAACCAGAAGAGTGATCCGCAGGGCAGTAAGACCAATGGTTTGCAGAACTACGACGATCTCTATGCCGACATTCTGTTGTGGGTGAAGAAGGGATGGCTTGACTATAATGTGCCACAACTCTATTGGGAGATGGGACACAAGGCTGCCGACTATACAGAATTGATTCGCTGGTGGAATACACATGCTTCAGAGCGTCCTTTGTTTATTGGTGAGGATGTGGGGCGTACTGTCAAGGCTGCCGACCTGCAGAATCCGAATCGCAACCAGATGCCTGCGAAGATGCAACTGCATCAGGAGTGCAAGGGCGTGCAGGGCACTGTCCTTTGGTATGCGAAAGTGGCTGTTGATAATATCGGCAATTATGGCACGAGCCTGCGTAATGTTTATTGGCGCTATCCTGCTTTGCAGCCGTTGATGCCTCATCTCGACAGCAAGGCGCCAGATAAGGTGCGTAAACTGAAGGTAATAGATATGGGCAATCAGCAGGTATTGATGTGGACAGCCCCGAAGTTCAAGACTTGGGGCGACGAAGCAACTAAGTATGTCGTCTATTGTTTCAAGAAGGGCGAGAACCTGAATACAGACGATCCCTCCCATATCGTCGCTATTACCACTGAGCCTTTCTACGAACTACCATCGATGGAGCCAGGCAAATACGTCTATCTCGTCACTGCTCTCGATCGCTTACAGAACGAGAGCAAGGCAGTGAAGAAGAAAGTGAAGCGGTAAAACATACCCAAAAGAGGGCTCTTTCTACCTCGAAAGTAAGTTACTTTCCTTTACTTAACTTTGTTCCAAGCCTTGGAACGATGTATTCCAGACTATGGAACAATATATTCCAGGCCTTGGAACAAAGTGTTCCAACGCTTGGAATAAGTCATCTCATTGCATTGAAATAAAAATAAATAAGGAATTATTTGGTTATTTCCTTGATTTTCTGTACCTTTGACCAAGGTCGAAGTTAGGCTGCATCTCAAAAAAACTCAAAAAAATTTGGTTTTTTATTCGATTTGCACTAACTTTGCACCCAATTTGAGAAAATAGAATCGAGAAAGATAGTCGATGAAGAATGACAACATGAAGAATCAGTACCGCATTAACGAGCAGATTCGTGTTCGTGAGGTACGAATTGTAGGCGATAGTGGAAGCACTGTTGTTCCTATACGTGAGGCATTGGATATGGCGCGCGACGAGGGAGTTGACCTCGTGGAGATTTCGCCAAATGCTAATCCGCCTGTATGTCGTCTGATAGACTATTCGAAATTCCTCTACCAGCAGAAGAAGCGCCAGAAGGAGATGAAGGCGAAGCAAGTGAAGGTGGAGGTGAAAGAGATTCGTTTCGGACCCCAAACGGATGAGCACGACTATCAGTTTAAACTGAAGCATGCCAAGGAGTTCCTCGAGGAGGGCAACAAGGTTCGTGCATACGTTTTCTTCCGTGGTCGTTCTATTCTTTTCAAGGAGCAGGGTGAAGTGCTGCTGTTGCGTTTCGCCAATGATTTGGAGGAATACGGAAAGGTAGAGTCGATGCCGTCGTTGGAAGGCAAGAAGATGTTCCTCTATCTCGCTCCGAAGAAGGCTGGTGTCGCCAAGAAGAGTCAGCAGGCTCGTGACCGTGAGGCATCAGTGGCAGAGGCAAAAGAGGCTGCAGCCCGTCAGGAGGCAGAGCAGACACCATCAAATGGAGGACTGCTTGCTAATGCGAAGATCAGTGCCGATGCGCTGAAGAAACTGACGGAGAGTGAAGATTAAGGTCAAAGGTAAAGGAAAGAAAGAAGGCGTCGCGCCTGGTATATGCGTAGTCGCCGATTATTAATAACAATTTAAATTTAAAAACAATGCCAAAAGTAAAGACAAATTCCGGAGCGAAGAAGAGATTCTCGTTCACCGGTTCAGGTAAGATCAAGAGACATCATGCTTACCACAGTCACATTCTGACAAAGAAGACCAAGAAGCAAAAGCGCAACTTGGTAGGTTCAACACTTGTTGATGTATCAAACAGAAAACAGGTTCGTGACCTGCTGTGTCTCCGTTAATTCACCTATTGTCAAACATTAAAAGTATTAGAAAACTATGCCAAGATCAGTTAATCACGTTGCTTCAAGAGCAAAACGTAAAAGAATTCTGAAACTCACTCGCGGTTACTTTGGTGCCCGCAAGAATGTTTGGACAGTAGCCAAGAACACTTGGGAGAAAGGTCTTACCTACGCTTATCGCGATCGTAGGAACAAGAAACGTAACTTCCGCGCTTTGTGGATTCAGCGTATCAACGCTGCCGCACGTCTGGAGGGTATGAGCTATTCTGTCCTGATGGGTAAACTCACCAAGGCTGGTATCGAGATCAACCGTAAGGTGCTCGCCGACCTTGCTATGAATAACCCTGAGGCTTTCAAGGCTATCGTTGAAAAGGTGAAGTAAATCTCCGTAAAAGGAATTGAGAAAAAATGTCGCGACTCTTTGGGGTTGCGACTTTTTTATTGTAATTTTGCAAACATGAAACATGTCGTCATCGTCTTATTGCTTATGATGGGATTGTCTGCCTCGGCTCAGTTCTTACACGAGGGAGACACTATTGCCATCATTTCTCCATCGAGTGCAACGGATACTGCAACGATCAATGGAGGCATCCGCACCTTGGAACGATGGGGCTTTCATATCGTAGTAGGGCGTCATGTCCTGAACGACTATCGGGGTTTTGCGGGAACTATTGAGGAGCGCAGGGCAGACTTGTTATGGGCATTGCAGGAACCAAGCGTGAAGGCCATCATGTGTTCACGTGGGGGCGATGGTGCCGTTCATCTGTTGTGCGGCTTATCACCGAAAGTCTTCAAGCGTTATCCCAAACTGCTCATAGGCTTCAGCGATATCACTGCCTTGTTAAGTGCGGAGGCTTGTGCCGGCAATATCGGTATTCACGGCTCGATGTGTCATGCCATCAATACCTATGAGGGTAAGGATACGGTTAGCCAGGCATTGCGTCGTATGATGATAGGCGACTTGCCTGTCTATCGTGTTGCTTCTCACATACTGAATCAGTCGGGCAAAGCGAAGGGCATCCTTGTCGGTGGCAATATGTCTGTGCTGCATGGTTTAGCAGGTTCTGTATATGATCCGTTGAACCTGCCAGACATCATTCTCTTCTTGGAAGATACAGGCGAGGGGATGACAAAAGTCGATCGTATGCTGCATAATATAGAGGTACGTGGCTTGATGCCGCATGTCAAGGGCATCATCATCGGTCAGTTTACCAGTTATAAGCGAATAGCCAATACGTTTCCTGACATGTATCACATGTTCCACGAATACTTGCGGAAATACCATATTCCCGTATGTTACGATTTCCCTGTAGGACATGCTCATCTGCGTAACTTCCCTATGCTGATAGGAAGTGTTGCGACCTTGGAAGTTACCAGAGATACGACTACGCTTACTTTCTCAGTCCCTTCATACTAAGCGAGATGCGGTTTCGGCGCATGTCGATGCCGATGACTCTCACTCTGACATGCTGATGGAGACGGACAACCTGTGTAGGGTCGCTGACGTATTTGTCGGCGAGTTGGGAGATATGTACCAGTCCGTCTTGATGAACACCGATGTCCACGAAGGCTCCGAAGTTGGTGATATTCGTTACAATGCCAGGCAGTTCCATTCCTTCTTGTAAATCATCAAGAGTCTGCACATTCGGATCAAACTCAAACTCCTCGATTTGTTCACGTGGGTCACGACCAGGTTTTTCCAATTCCTTCATGATATCAGTGAGGGTAGGGAGTCCTACCTCGGCAGTCACATATCGCTTGATATCAATCTGTGCCCGTTTCTCTTTATCGTTGATGAGGTCGCTGACAGTACATTGACAGTCCTTTGCCATTTGTTCCACAATGCCGTAACTCTCAGGATGGACAGCACTGTTGTCAAGGGGATTCTTCGCCTGCGGGATACGCAGGAAGCCAGCACACTGTTGATAAGCAGCAGGACCGAGACGCGGCACTTTCTTCAGTTGCGCACGACTGGTAAACGCTCCGTTCTCCTTACGATAGTCAACGATGTTCTTTGCCAGCGTAGCACCCAATCCACTGACATACATCAGCAAGTGCTGCGATGCCGTATTGAGGTTGACACCTACGAGATTCACGCAACTCTCGACAGTCTGGTCCAAGGAATGCTTGAGTTTGGTTTGGTCGACATCATGCTGATACTGTCCAACACCAATACTCTTCGGGTCAATCTTCACCAGTTCAGCCAACGGATCCATCAGTCGGCGTCCAATACTAACAGCACCACGCACAGTGACATCCTCGTCAGGAAACTCTTCTCGCGCTAACTTCGATGCACTATATACGGAGGCACCATCTTCGCTGACAACGAAGACTTGGGGCTTCTTGGAGTTTTCGGAATACTCTGAATGTTTTGGATATTCTGATTTTCCAGAGAGACAATCCTCCACGAACTCCTTGGTTTCTCGACTGGCAGTACCGTTGCCGATGGCAATCGCCTCAATATGGTATTGCTCCACCATCTGTTGTACATGAATAGTTGCCTGCATACGATGGTTGACAGGCGGGTGGGGGAAGATGGCTTCATGATGGAGCAAGTTGCCCTGTGCATCGAGACACACCACCTTACAACCAGTACGGAACCCTGGGTCGATACCCATCACACGTTTCTGTCCTAATGGTGCTCCAAGTAACAGTTGGCGTAGGTTCTCCGTAAATACCTTGATAGCCTCTTCGTCCGCTTTCTCCTTACTTATATTAGCAAACTCTGTTTCGATGGAAGGATACAGTAATCGCTTGTAGCTGTCTTCGACTGCTTCAGCAACGAGTCGCTGGCAGGCACCATTGCCACGTACATAGTTGCGTTGTAACCGAGTTACCGCATCCTCATCATCTATCGTAATACTGACGCGTAAGATGCCTTCATCCTCACCTCTCCGCATGGCCAGCAGACGATGTGACGAGCAACGTCTCAGAGGTTCTTCCCAATCGAAATAGTCGGAGTATTTTGCCGCCTCGTCAGTGTCTTTTTTTGCCTTGACGACCTTTGAGACGATGAAAGCTTCACGTCGGAAGGCTGCGCGTATCTGATTGCGAGAGCGTTCCTCTTCACTGACTTGTTCGGCAATGATGTCTTGGGCACCTTGGAGGGCGGAAGTGATATCTGGGACATCGCCAACGACGAAACGCTTAGCGGCTTGTTCGGGATGAGGCTCACGTTGGAGCATCAACAGTTGAGCTAAAGGCTCCAGTCCTTGTTCACGAGCCACTTGGGCACGTGTACGTCGTTTGGGTTTATATGGCAGATAGATATCTTCAAGAACTGTTGCCTCCCAACAGTCGTCAATACGTTTCTGAAGGTCAGCAGTCATCTTTCCTGCCTCGTTGATGGTCTTGACGACAGTCTCCTTACGTTTGGCTATCTCCTGAAGACGCTCCAGTCGGTCACTGATGGCTGTTATCTGTACTTCATCGAGTCCACCAGTACGTTCTTTGCGGTAACGGGAGATAAACGGGATAGTACATCCCTCGTCCAATAACTTCAGCGTGTTTTCCACACCATGTTCAGGCAAGTGGAGTTCGCTGGAAACCAGTTGTGTGAAAATCCTAATCTGTTCCATAACGCCACAAAAGTACGAAGAATATTTGAGAACGATTAAATAAATATGATTTTATTTTGCATTCAAATGGAAATGTGCTACCTTTGCAATTCAATATAGAGAAAGAGATGGTTTCCGTAGAAGGACTCAGTGTAGAATTCAGTGCCAAGCCGTTGTTCACCGATGCAAGTTTCGTGGTGAACGACCGTGACCGTATTGCCTTAGTAGGTAAGAACGGAGCAGGAAAGTCTACGCTATTGAAGATATTGTGCGGGATGCAGCAACCGACCCGTGGAACAGTGAGCATTCCAAGCGATACTACCATCGGTTATCTGCCACAGGTAATGATATTACAGGACGATACGACAGTGCGAGAAGAAGCACAAAAGGCCTTCTCGCATGTCCATGAAATGAAAGAGCGTATCGACCACATGAATCAGGAACTGGCAGAACGCACAGATTATGAGAGTGAGGAATATCTCGCCTTGGTGGAACGCTTTACCCAAGAGCACGACCGTTATATGATGATGGGTGCAGACAACTGTGAGGCGGAGATAGAGCGCACACTGATGGGACTGGGTTTCCTGCGTACTGACTTTGAACGTCCTACCAGTGAATTTTCAGGCGGATGGCGTATGCGTATCGAACTGGCAAAGATTCTGTTGCAGAAACCTGACGTGCTGTTGCTTGACGAGCCTACCAACCATCTTGATATCGAATCTATACAATGGCTGGAGCAGTTCTTGGCACAAAGTGCAAAAGCAGTCGTATTGGTTAGTCATGACCGTGCATTTATTAATAATGTGTCCAATCGTACACTGGAGATATCCTGCGGAAGAATTATTGATTATAAGGTAAAGTATGACGAATATGTCGTGCTTCGCAAAGAACGGAGAGAACAACAACTGCGAGCCTACGAGAACCAGCAAAAGGAAGTGGCTGACATGAAGGACTTCATCGAACGTTTCCGCTATAAAGCAACCAAAGCAGTACAGGTGCAACAGAAGATTAAACAATTAGAAAAGATTGTGCCTATTGAGGTGGATGAGGTCGACAATGCTGCCATGCATCTGAAGTTCCCACCTTGTCTGCGTAGCGGTGACTATCCTATTATCTGCGAGGATGTGCGGAAAGACTATGGTGCGCATACCGTGTTCGATCATGTGACACTGACAATCAAACGAGGAGAAAAGGTCGCTTTTGTTGGTAAGAATGGTGAGGGTAAGTCAACACTCGTAAAATGTATCATGAATGAGATTCCGTTTGATGGAAATCTGAAAATAGGACATAATATCCAGATTGGATATTTTGCACAGAATCAGGCACAGTTATTGGATGAGTCACTGACAGTTTTCCAAACAATAGATTATGTAGCGAAAGGGGATATCCGACTGAAAATCAATGATATATTAGGAGCGTTTATGTTTGGCGGAGAGGCTTCCGACAAGAAAGTGAAGGTGTTGAGTGGTGGTGAACGAAGTCGCCTTGCCATGATACGTTTATTATTGGAACCCGTCAATCTGTTGATACTTGATGAGCCTACCAATCATTTGGATATGCCGTCGAAGGATGTGTTGAAGGAAGCCATCAAGGCTTTCGACGGAACTGCTATCATTGTCAGTCACGACCGTGAGTTTTTGGATGGTTTAGTAACGAAGGTCTATGAGTTTGGAGGAGGTAAAGTGAAAGAGCATCTAGGTGGTATCTATGACTTTCTTCAGTCGAGACAGATTGATGATTTGTCAGAACTTCAGAGAACTCAGAATAATCTGAGTACTCCGAGTTCTCCGAGTACTCAGAATATTCCGAATACTCCGAAAATAAACTATGCTGAGCATAAGGAGCAACAAAAGAGACTCCGTAAAGCAGAGCGTGCTGTAGAAGAATCAGAGCGGAAAATCAATGATATGGAACGTCGATTGAAAGAACTCGACGAACTGCTGATGAATCCTGTAAATGCCTCTAATATGGAGTATGTGACAGAGTACACTACCGTGAAGAAAGCTCTTGACGAGGAAGTGGAGCGTTGGGAGAAACTCTCAGAAGAATTAGAACAACTAACATAATAGAACGATGAAAATTAAAGGAGTATTTATGATGATGGTATTATCATCTATGTCAGTATTGACAATGGCGCAAGAGCCCCTTAAATCAGGTGTTGACTTAACTGACCTCAATCAGACCGTCAAACCAGGGGAGGATTTCTATGAGTATGCATGTGGTGGGTGGATGAAGAAGAATCCATTGCCTGCCGCCTATTCGCGTTTCGGTAGTTTTGACCGTTTGGCGGAAGATAACAACAAACGCATCAACGGGATTCTGAAAGAACTGTTAGAGAATACTTATCCTGAAGGAACTGTCGAGCAGCAGTTAAGCGACCTTTATAAATTGGCTATGGACTCTGTCCGTCGTGAGAAAGATGGTATTGCTCCAGCGATGCCAATTATCCAGAAGATGGAGGCAGCAAAGACGAAAGAGCAACTCTTTGCCATTCAGTTGGAGTTGATGCCTTATGGTAATATGGAGTTCTTCCATGCTTATTTCGGAGCCGATGACAAGAATGCCTCCCAGAACATCCTGAGTATTAATCAGGGAGGACTGACGTTAGGACAGAAAGACTACTATTTGGAGAACGACGAGGCTACCGTTAAGATTCGTGAGGCTTACAAAGAACATATCGTTCGTATGTTCCAACTCTTTGGTTTTAAAAAGAGTGTCGCAGAGAAGAAGATGAAGAACATCATGAAGGTAGAGACAGCGCTTGCCAAAGTTTCGAAGTCAAGAACAGAACTGCGTGATCCTATTGCCAACTACAATAAGATGACCTTTGTCGAGTTTGATGCAAAGTATCCTCACTTCCAGTTGGAGAAACAAGCCAACGCTATGGGCGTAAAAAGCGAGTATATTCAAGAAATGGTAGTAGGACAGCCTGCCTTCATGGCTGCTGCCGACGAGATTTTTGCCAAGATGACCCCAGAGGAGTATCGTGATGTGATGGAGTGGGGACAGATTGGCAGTGCTGCAGGTTTCCTGAACGATGCTGTCCGCGAGGCAAACTTCGATTTCTATGGTAAGGTCATGTCAGGAAGAAAAGAAGATCATCCGCTGTGGCGACGTGCTACCATACAGGTACAAGGCTTTATGGGCGAAGAGTTAGGGCGTATCTATGTCAAGAAGTATTTCCCTGCTTCGTCGAAGGAGCGTATGAAGAAACTGGTGGAGAACCTGCGTATTGCTCTGGGTGAGCGTATTGCAGCACAAGACTGGATGGATGATTCGACGAAGGTGAATGCGTTGCTGAAGTTAAATACCTTCTATGTAAAGATTGGTTATCCTGATCGCTGGAGAGATTTGACAGGATTGCAGATTGATGCGAAAAAATCTTACTACGAGAATGTAAAGGAGTGCCGTCGCTTCTTAACAGCCTGGCAGATTAATCACACAGCAGGAAAACCCGTTGATCGTGAGGATTGGTATATGACGCCACAAACCGTAAACGCCTATTATAATCCCACGACAAATGAGATATGTTTCCCTGCTGGAATCTTGCAAGTTCCTTTCTTTGATCCGACAGCGGACGATTCTTTTAACTATGGGGCTATCGGTGTGGTTATTGGACATGAGATGACTCATGGCTTTGATGATCAAGGACGTCAATACGATAAAGATGGTAATATGCATGATTGGTGGAAGGATTCTGATGCAAAAAACTTTACAGAAAGAACGGATAAGTATGCTGATTTCTTTTCTGGTATCAAAGTGTTGCCTGATTTGAATGCGAACGGTCGTTTGACTTTGGGCGAGAATCTTGCAGACCATGGTGGCTTACAAGTCGCTTACTATGCTTATAAGAATGCTACCAAGAATAATCCGCTTCCTGTCATTGACGGATTGACGGCTGATCAGCGTTTCTTCCTTGCCTATGCTGGTGTGTGGGCAGGAAATATCACGGAAGCAGAGATACGCAATCGTACGAAAAGCGATCCTCATTCTTTAGGACGTTGGCGCGTGAATGGAGCCCTTCCACATATCGACATGTGGTATGATGCTTTTAGCATTAAAGAAGGCGATAAAATGTATATTTCAAAGGAAAAACGCCTTTCTTTGTGGTAAAATACCTCCAAAACAGGAAAAAATGCCGTCGTAAATATAAATTTACGGCGGTTTTTTGTTTTATTAAAAAAATAGTGTTATCTTTGCATCTAACTTAGCGCTACCTAAATGATGACAACAGATAATACTGATAATCTTGAAAGAACCCAGAGAACAATTCGTCCTCAGGAAATGATTCGCGAGAAACAGGCTGTATTAGAAGAAGATATTCAACAGCCAGTGTTGCAACAACAGCAGCAACAACAGCAAGCCGGAGGTAAGATATGTCCTTTCTGTGGGACTGTTAATGAACCCGAGGCAATGTTTTGTGCACAGTGTGGTCATCCCATTAGTAAATCTTCGTGCCCATTCTGTGGAGCAGAGGTAGACCCTGATGCGGATTTCTGTGAGGCTTGCCATCGTTATATCCGTAAAGATATTTGTTCCTATTGTGGTGCCAAACTGAAAGGTAATGAAGCCTATTGTCCAGAGTGTGGAAGCCCTCGTGGTGGATTGGTTTGTCCTACCTGTCATACAATGAATGATTTTGCATTCTGCAAGAAGTGTGGAACAGCCTTGACAGCAGAGGCGAAGGAAATGCTAAAGGAGTTGCAGAAGAACCCGGACTACAAGGAATTGTTGGATGTAGTTCAGGAATATTCGAATTTGGAAAGTTCCTTACCATACAATTCAGAGCGTGATATCGTGAAGGAACAAGCGAATATCAAATTGCGTGAACGATTACTGACATTGCTGGCAAAGGATGCTGGTATAGAGTATCCGTCCATTCCCAAGGTGGAAACAAAACGCATGACGAAAGAAGAATTAGAGGAAAAGAAAGCGGATAAGATTAAGAAACTATCGGCTATTCTTGACAAATTGGCAGTTCCCCCTACATCATCACCTATCCAAGCTCGCAATTATGCGATGGCAAGTAAACCAATGGGTGTCCGTTTGGCGTGGGTATGCAATTTCAAGCACGCACTTCATAGTAGTCCATGTGGCTGCGCAAAGCCACATCTTGGAGGTAAATGGGTTGTACTTGGGAAAAATAGTACGGAAGAAATAAAAGACGACAAATAATGGATCAAACGATAAGAACTCCAGAAAATAACGGGGTGACTATCCGAGTCGCCCCGCAAAAAGGCTCAGTAGGAGAGAGAACTGTCAGACCAGATAGTGATACACCTGCCCAATCAGGTGTCGCAAATGACTTCATTATAAAGGGAAAAGTCTATCATTGTGTAAAATGTCTGAGTGATAATTCAGGTGAAGCGCAAGTTTTCTTGGTCATTTGCGACAATCAGGAAATGGTGTTAAAGGTCTATTATCCGAATTTTACTATCAAGAAAACACTTTATCGTATCATACAAAGTTTTGGCATGGAGACGATTGTCAAAATCTATGATTATGGTAAGACTTATGTGGATGGTAAGAGTCGTGATTATGAACTGATGGAATACTTACGGGGCGGAACTCTTAATGATTATGATCTGGATGGAGATTTCAACCAGTTTCGTCGTATTGCATTGCAAGCTGCTGCTGCTCTTGCCTATTGTCATAATAGTAACGTTATACACAAAGATATCAAACCTGGTAATTTCTTCTTTCGCGATGAGGGACATAAGGAAATAGTGTTGGGAGACTTTGGTATTTCAAGTGTGATGGATGGAGACGAGCGTTTACACAAGACAACGCAAGCACGTACTCCAGTATATGCTGCTCCTGAAATGTATAATGATGTGATTGACGGTGAAGTGGAGATTACACCATCAGTCGATTTCTATTCTTTAGGTATTACATTGATGACTCTCTGGCTGGGTAGTAATCCCTTGAGCCAGAACGAGCGCGTTATGATGCGTAAGAAGAATGAAGGTCGCCTACCTCGTATCAATGAATTGCCTGATCGTGTCAAAATGATTGTGCAAGGATTGACAGCCGTTAACCCACAGAGCCGTTGGGGGTATGAGCAGGTAGAGCGTTGGTTCTTAGGTGAGAATGTTGAAGTGGATGTCTCCTCACCAATTCTGAAATACCGGAGTTTCATTGTTGACCCAGAGAAGAATCTTGTAGCGGATAATGTTCATGAATTGATACCATTATTGTTGGACAATGAGCGACTTGCCATTAATTATTTATATAATGGAAGAGTAGCTGGATGGTTGGAACAATGTGGAAATGTGAAATTGAGTTCTGCTGTTAAAGATATTGTTGTTAATCGCTATCCTGCTGACCAACATGCTGGTTTGATGGCTGCGATCTATGTGATGGAGCCGACTTATCCATATAAAGACTTGCATGGGAATCTTTGCGATGATTTGCATAGTGTGGGTATTTCAGTGCTTAGTTATCAGGAAGAATATTCCATCGTATTACGGAATCCTAACGACAATCTTTATCTGTACCTGGAGTCTCACTCCAAGGCAAACATAGACCGAATACGTGGCTATTTCTCAGAAAAGGACTTTGATGGTCGTATTTCAATCTTGAAGATGGTATATGAGATAGACAAGGATATTCCATTCCTTGCCCAGTATCCTTCATCTTCATTGTCTGAGATAGTTCATTCCTTTGGTCATGAAGATTGTCCTGATGATGCATGGATATCTTTGAGTGATGGACGACTTTTGTCATGGATGTATAGTCATGAGGACAGGATGGCATGTGAGGCACTGCGAATCATGACAAACGGTCAGAAGCCTTCTCGTTCTTTAGGATATAAGGTGTTATATAACATAGATCGTGAAGCGGCTTATGATTTACGTGAAGCAGACACACCATATAGAGTGGGTGAGTTACTGTGTCAGCAAATGAAAGAATGGCAATCACTTAGCGAAAAAGAGTTTAAAGTACATATTGCGGATTATGCTGATCCGGATGGTCGTTTTGCTTATTTCGCACAATTACATGGTTGGTTTGAACAGTTAAATCAGGCACGTGCATGCTTCAATATGAAGAGTGAAGAGAATACAGAACGACTTGGTGCATATGACTTACGCACAGCAGCCTATCGTTTCTGTAAGATTTTAGGTGCAAGACCAACCTATTTGTTGGATGACGGTCTGGAATTAGTTGACGGGCTTAATATTGACAAGTTAGGAAGACGACCACAACTTGCAAAGGAGATAAAACAAGGCTCTTTGAGTCAATGGCTATCAATCTTTTATCATGAGGATCCCGGAAAAGACTTCAGCGAGACTTATTCTTATGAGCGTAGTTTGGAGAGTTGGATATTGATGTTAGGTGAGATAGATCCAAATCAGCCTCATTATAAACGTTTCGGTAATGCCAAGGAAGAAACCGCTGCCAAGTATGCAGAGGTACGTAAAGGTTATTACAAGGCAAAGAATAAGGAGAAAGTATGGCGTATGACCTTCTATTCTCTTTGTGGTGTATGGGCTTTACTCTTATTAATTTGTGGTGTCAGTGGCAGAGACTATTTATTAAGTCATTCCACCTTGACTATTACATTACCATTGGGTGGTATGACAGCGATAATAATAGGTACACGTGCATATTTCAAAGGTTATGGTTTTGTATTCTCATGCCTTTGGGGATTGTTAGGCATACTTTCATCTCTTATACCTATTATGGTATTGAGATATATAAACGGATCGTCTCCTTCTTTGTTTGTACCAGCGATACTTGTCTTTACAGCGATTTACATGGCGATTTGTCATTTTACGGATTTCCGTTCAGATGCAAATGATGAGAATCTGTTGATATCAGAGGTTATGGACGATGACATCAAGTCAACATTATTAGAGCCTTTGTATTATACCTTTAAGGAAAGGAAGTTTAAATTCAAAGGATCGAATTTTGGTATACTTGATGATGTGACGAACCAAATACGCTCTTTGAGTGGAGAATCTGTACTCCATTATATATTATGGTCTATATTAGTAGGACTGTTGTTAATGGAATTGTTGATGTTCAGCCCCAAATTGTTGAATATTAGTAATCCTAATTTGGATGACTGGAGGTTGAGTCCGACAAAAGTTGTAAAGCAAATACAAAAGGACGTGGAATAATATGGTATGTGAGCATTGTCATAAAGAAAACCGTTCGGTAGCCAAGTTCTGTAAATGGTGTGGTAAACCACTGATTTCGCAGAACGTTCTTGACCGTATCGTCGGCTTGGATGATGTCAAGAAACAATTGAAGACAGTTGTAGATACGTATACATATCTACACTCGCGTAAAGACATCATGAAAGTCCGTCTCAGCGTGAATGCGATTATCATTGGTGAGACAGGTACAGGTAAGACTGCTTTGGCAGAAGTCATACGTGACTATTTCTATCAGCACAAGATAATAGAAAAGCCCAAATTGACCTTGGTAGATGCGGTGGATTATCAGCGTTTTGTTGATAAATGGGATGATAACATTAAGAAAGCCAAGGATGGTATTTTGTTCTTCGATAATGTTCAGAAACTTCTTCCTGACAGGTACTCGAATCAAGTCAATCCGCTTGACAAATTGTTTGTTGAGATGGATAAATGGGATGACAATCCTATCGTTATTATTTCTGGTCTTCCCAAAGGACTGGATGACTTCCTGACAAACAATCCGGCAGCACAGAACCGTTTCAAGTACACGTTCCGTCTGCCTACTCCTGATTATGTAGATTTGTGTGAGGTATGTAAACAGGAGTTACGTACGAAATATGGCATATCTGCCTATACACCAGAAGCAGAGCATAGATTGGAGCGTTTCTTCCAATATCAACTAAAAATAAAAGATGATACATTTGGCTATCGTCATGTAGCGACAAAGACTGCCGAGGATATTTTCACTTCTTTTATCAGTCGTGGCGCAGATGCAACAATGATAGAGGAGGGTGATATCCGTGGTTATGTTCCTGAGGAGCGTACTTTGGAAGATATTCTTAGCGATCTCGACCAGTATATTGGTATGGACGAGGTGAAGAAAGCCGTTAAGGAAATTGCCTATACTGTGCAGAATAGTGTTCAGCGTGCCCAACGTGGACTGGGTGAACAGCAGAAAGCAGGCATTCATATTGTACTGACGGGTAATCCTGGAACAGGTAAAACGACTATCGCTCGTAAACTGGGAGAGATATTGGAGTCTATCGGTTATCTTGATAGCGGACATGTTGTTGAGTGTGACCGCGCCAAGATGGTAAGTCCTTATCAGGGTGAGACACCTAAGGTCGTTGACCGTTTGTGTGACAAGGCAATGGGCGGTATCCTTTTTGTGGATGAAGCATATACATTGGCTCCCGTTAGTCAAGGTGGTGACCGTGACAATCAGGGAGCACAGGCATTGGAGCAGTTGATGAAACGCATGGAGGACGATCGTGGTAAGTTCGTCGTCATTGCTGCTGGATATAGGACAGAGATGGAGAATCTGTTCCGTATCAATCCAGGTGTGCGTAGCCGTTTCAGTTATTTCCTGAATATAGAAGACTATAATCCTGACCAACTCTTTGAGATTATGCAAGTCTTTGCCAAAGCAAAGAAATACCAGTTTGCTCCTGATGCAGAAGAGTTGGCACGGAAGATGATAACGGAATTGTATGACTCCCGTGAAAAGGATTTTGCCAATGGTCGTACGATGCGTCTGTTGTTCGACAAGATATGCGCCAAACAGGCAGAACGTCTGCAGCAAGGAGACATGTCTTCGAAGACAGATGAGGAGTTGATGACGATAACCCAGGAGGATATTCCGTATGAGGCACCTAAGGCTGTTGATTATACAGTATGTCTGGAGAAACTGAATGGAATGGTAGGTCTTGCTGCTGTTAAACAGGAGATTTCAAATTTGGCAGCCTTCCTTAACCTACAGATACGTCGTGGAGAAACGAATACTTTCCAAGGTAAGCATTACGTGTTTACAGGTAATCCAGGAACTGGTAAGACTACAGTTGCACGAATCATGGCAGATGTCTTCCGTACATTGGGTGTCTTGTCACGTGGACAACTGGTAGAGGCTGATAGAAGTAAACTGGTTTCTGGCTATTCTGGACAAACTGCGATTAAGACGAATCAGTTGATTGATTCAGCGATGGGTGGTGTCTTGTTTATTGATGAGGCTTATACCTTGAAGTCCAGTGATCAGGATTCATTCGGCAGTGAAGCGATAGATACGCTGTTGAAACGCTTGGAGGATGACCGAGGCAAGTTTATTTGTATTGTAGCCGGTTATACAGACCAGATGCATGACTTCATTGATACGAACCCTGGACTGAAGAGTCGTTTCACTCAGACCATTCATTTCGATGACTATACACCAGACGAATTGACTCAGATATTTATCAATCTTGCCAAGGGTAAGAACTTTACAGTGGATGATGCTACTCGTGAAGCCATCCATCGTCAGTTTGAACAGTTGTATCTGCGTCGGGATAAAAACTTCGGTAACGCCCGTGAGGCAAGGAGAATCTTTGATGCTGCCGTTGAGAAACAGAGTCAGCGTCTAATGGCTGAGGTGAACAACCCAGACTTCAAAGACGAAGATATGTATCGTATTACTGAAGCAGACCTTGCTGTTAGTCAGTCAGAGAAGGTACGTCCGTTGGAT
This sequence comes from uncultured Prevotellaceae bacterium, assembly GCA_902800585.1. Classification (GTDB taxonomy): domain Bacteria; phylum Bacteroidota; class Bacteroidia; order Bacteroidales; family Bacteroidaceae; genus Prevotella. The sequence goes on along the minus strand of CADCEW010000007.1, from coordinate 27,544 downwards.
GAAGTCCTCAATGAACTGGATGAATTTATCGGAATGCGTTCTGTTAAGAATATGATTCGTCGTCTTGCCGTACAGAGTATGTTCATGAAGCAGCGTGCTGCGATGGGAGCCGGTAAGGTTCAACAGATGGCTATGAACTTTGTACTGACAGGTAATCCTGGTACGGGTAAGACTTCAATCGCCCGTAAGATGGGAGAGATACTGCAGAGTATGGAGATTTTGCCAACGAGTCGTGTGATAGAAGCCAGTCGTGCTACATTGGTAGGAAAGTATATGGGTGAGACTCCTAAGATTGTCAATAACATGTGTGACAAGGCAATGGGCGGAATTCTCTTCATAGATGAGGCGTATACCCTTTCTTCTGAGAACGATCAGTACGGCAAGGAGGCCATTGATACTTTGATGAAACGCATGGAGGACGATCGTGGTAAGTTTGTTGTTATCGCTGCAGGCTATAAGGACGAGATGGAGACATTCATGGATGTTAATCCAGGTCTTGCCAGTCGTTTTACCCATAAGATGCATATTGAGGATTACAACGAAGACGAGTTGCTGGCTATCTTCAAGAAGATGGCTTCTAAAGACAATTATACATTGTCACCGGCAGCGGAGTTTAAGTTGATGGATTTAATTTGTCGTAAGGTTGTTAGTAAGAGTGACTCCTTCGGTAATGCCCGTGAAATGCGTAACATGTTGGATGAGACCATCCAGCAGTTGTCTGTTCGTGTCAGTGGTATGAAGCAGAATGAGATCACTCAGGAGACCTATCAAATGATTTTGCCAGAAGATATAAAGGATGAGATATGATTATATGTCCAAGTTGTAGAGAAGAGATAGAGGAGCAGTCCTATTACTGTGACCAGTGTGGACAGGCCTTGCTATATTGTTCGAATTGCGGTCGTGTCGGCATAGGACGCCGTTGTACGTATTGTGGCGGTTTGATGGAAAGTGCCGAAGAGCAGGCGAATAAACCGGCAGGTAATACTAATTCCACAGCGGCAGATATCAGTCGTACTTTTGCTACGGCAAGAGAGAACTATAATAATGCTCCGCCACAGGATGTACAGATTCAGGGAATTCCAACCCTTACTCTTTATAATTCGTCATTGAATATCCGTATGGTGGGAATCAATGGTGCGATTATCGGACGTAAGCAAGGTCCCTATCAGCAGTTGTTTGACGGTAATATGTACATTTCCAGTGTACATGCTCAGTTGATATATAAGCCTGATTCAGGATGGTGTATCATAGATAAGCACTCGTCTAATGGTACGAAACTGAATCAGCGTGATTTGTTACCCGATATTCCGATGTCCATAAAAAGCGGAGATATTGTCTCATTGGCAAATATCAACCTGCAAGTGAGTGTGAGTTGAGGAATGGGTTATATTTTAGATGTTATTGAATTATTATGAGTAGAATAGTCTTAACGGCAGCAAGCCGTGTGGGATGTGTCAGGAGTAACAATGAGGATATGGTGCTTGCTTACGACAAGTTTGTGCGTAGCGAAGTGTACCAAACAGAGTTTTTGACAGAAAATACAGACCGTTTCGTCATTGCTGTTGCAGATGGAATGGGCGGTCATAATGCGGGAGAGGTTGCAAGTGCAGATGCTTTAGAGAATCTCCAGTTCTTTATTAATGACTTACCAAAGAATCTTTCTTCTGTTGAATTTAATGAGATGATTATGGTGTGGCTGGATTCTGTCAATAAGATGATAGCCTCAAAAGGACTGGTAAACCCGTCCATGTCGGATATGGGTACAACCTTGGTCGGAATCATCTATTATAATAAAAAGTATTATTGGGTGAATTGTGGTGACAGTCGTTTGTATCGTTATCGTAATGGACAATTGTTGCAACTTTCCACAGATCATTCTTTGAATACAGCGAATGGTGAAAAGAAACATACGAATATCATCACTAATTGTATAGGGGCAGGCTGTAAGACATCGTATATCGATATGTATGAGTTTACGGATGAATTCCTGGAAGGAGACACTTATCTGTTGTGTTCGGATGGATTGAATGATATGATAAAGGATGAAGAGATAGCACAGTTGATGGCTGATGGCGCTAATGCAAACCAACTATGTGAGGCTGCTATTGTTGCCGGAGGCTTTGACAATGTCTCTGTATGTGTTTTCTCTATTTTATAATGATAGCATATGCCATTAAGATTACCAGATAGGTTACCAGCGATAGACTTGCTTAAGCAGGAGAACATCTTCGTGATGGATGATACTCGTGCCCACATGCAGGATATCCGTCCTTTGAAGATTGTTATTCTCAACCTGATGCCGTTGAAGATTACGACGGAGACAGACCTGATACGTTTGTTGTCAAATACGCCGTTGCAGTTGGAAATTAGTTTCATGAAACTGCGCAGTCACACGCCCAAGAATACACCGATAGAGCATATGATGATGTTCTATCGTGACTTTGAGCAGATGCGTAATGAGAAATACGACGGAATGATTATCACGGGTGCTCCTGTTGAAACGCTTGATTTTGAGGATGTGACTTATTGGGACGAGATGCAGGACATCTTCGCGTGGGCGCGTACGCATGTGACGAGTACCTTATATATATGTTGGGCTGCCCAGGCAGGTCTGTATTATCATTATGGTATCCCCAAATATCCGTTGCAGAAAAAGATGTTCGGCATCTTCCCACAAATGCCATTGAACCCGCAATTACCTATCTTCCGTGGATTTGATGATGTGTTCCAGATGCCGCATAGTCGTCATACAGAACTGCATCGTGACGATATTTTGGCTCATCCTGACTTGACATTAATAGCAGAATCTCCTGATTGTGGCGTTAGTATGGTAATGGCGCGCAATGGTCGTGAGTTCTTTATTACAGGTCATTTGGAATATGCACCCAACACACTTGATAATGAATACAAGCGTGATAAGGATATTCGTGACGATGTGGAAAAGCCTAAGAATTATTATCGTGATGACGATCCAAACAAGGAACCGCTTGTTACATGGCGTGCCCATGCCAACCTGCTTTACAGCAACTGGATTAACTATTACGTCTATCAAGAGACTCCATACGATATCAATAAGATTGAATGATACCTCTCGAACTGCTTGCACCAGCCAAGAATCTTGCATGCGGAATAGCCGCTGTCGACCATGGCGCTGATGCTGTCTATATCGGTGCTCAGCGGTTTGGGGCTCGTGCAGCTGCAGGTAATAGTATAGAGGATATCCATCATCTTTGTGATTACGCCCATCAGTTTGCTGTGAAAGTCTATGTCACAGTTAACACGATCATTTACGACGACGAGACAGATGCTACGGAACAATTGATTCATCAACTGGCAGATATTGGTGTGGATGCTATCTTGGTACAGGATATGGGAATCCTCCAGATGAATCTTCCACCGATTCCTCTTCATGCATCTACACAGACGGACAATCGAAGTGCGGAGAAAGTGAAATGGTTGTCGGAACTTGGTTTCCAGCGTGTCGTCCTTGCCCGCGAACTATCTGTTGACGAAATAGCAGCCATCCATCGTGAAATACCTGATATGCCTTTGGAGGTATTTGTTCACGGAGCCTTATGTGTCAGTTACAGTGGACTGTGTTATGCTTCCCAGTATTGCTTCAACCGTTCAGCAAATCGTGGTTCCTGTGCACAGTTTTGTCGCATGAAGTTCGATTTGATAGATGCAGATGGTCATGAGATAGAGCATCAGCGTCATCTCCTTTCGTTGAAGGATATGAATCAGATAGACCATTTAGAAGAATTGATTCAGGCAGGTGCGACCTCTTTTAAAATTGAAGGGCGCCTGAAAGATGTTTCTTATGTGAAGAATGTTGTGGCAGCATATAGTCAGAGACTTGATGCTATTATTGCCAAACATGCTGATGAGTACTGCCGAGCCTCCCAAGGTCATTGCACCTATTCATTTACACCAAATCTGAATAAGACGTTCAATCGTGGTTTTACTACCTATTTCCTGCATGGTAGACAACCAGATATCTTTTCTCCTGATACACCGAAAGCGATGGGAGAGTATGTCGGTTATGTCAAGGAGATACGCCGTGACTCCTTCAACGTGGCAGGTACCGCCTCGTTTGCCAATGGTGATGGACTGTGTTTTATCAACCAGGAACGTGAGTTGGAAGGCTTTCGTGTAAACCGTGCTGAAGGCAATCGGCTGTATCCGCAACAGATGCCGCAGCACTTACATGCAGGGATGGCGCTTTACAGGAATAACGATCAGGATTTTGAACGACTGTTGTCACGTCAGAGTAGTGAACGGAAAATTCCTGTTGCGATGTATGTAGATACGACAGATGATGGTTTTTCGCTTGCTGTCGGTGAGGTAAAAGTCAGCATCGTTTGTGAGCATCAGCAAGCAGAAAAGCCCCAGCAGGAGAATATCATCCGTCAACTTTCCAAGTTGGGTGGAACCCCTTATGAGTGTGTTAAAGTCGGTTTCCCCGACGATTTCAACTACTTTATTCCGAGTAGTTTCCTCTCAGAATTGAGGCACTTGATAGTCAAAGAGTTACAAACGTCAGAGAAAAGTGCTTGTTTTCGACCCGAAAAGAGGCTACTTTCGACCCGAAAAGAGGCTACTTTCACCCCGAAAAGTACTACTTTTCTCCGTGAAAGTTACGAACTGAATATCTCTAACCGTCTTGCACGTGATTTTTATACAAGGCAAGGACTCTCAGCATTGATACCAGCTTTTGAACTGACTCATCAGCGGAATGCTTTGTTGATGCAATGTAAGCATTGTCTGCGCTATTCTTTAGGTTTTTGCGTGAAGCATGGCGGACAAAAGCCACAATGGCGTGAACCTTTGGTACTTCGCTTGGGAGACGGACGACGTTTCCGTTTGGATTTCGATTGTAAAAACTGTCAAATGAATGTATATGCGGCAGATTAGGAAGATATTATACTTGATGCTGAGTGTCTGTCTGTTGGCATCCTGCTACAATCAAGGTCCACAGACCCCTGATGCGTGGGACTTGACAAAGAAGCAGTTGGACTCTATCTCGTTCTTTACGACACATCATTATACGCAGAATTATAATTTTGTGGTGAAAAAGGGGAGTCTGCCTCTCTCAGATGAACCGTTCGAGATGGCATTTGACACGCTTTATGTGACCGAGGGAGAACATCTTGTTGTGGCAGATATCAAGACAATTCCTGCCGATTCAATAGATTCTGTGTGGGTGAAAGTGGCACGTGACCAGATGACGCAGGGCTGGATTCAGGAAAGTGAAATGCTGGAAGGCGTGTCTCCTGACGACCCTATCTCACAGTTTATCGATTTCTTCTCGGATACCCATCTGTTGGTATTCCTCGCCTTCCTGATTATCGTCATTGTGGCATACGGACTATATCGCCTTAACAGACGCAATGCCTATATCGTGCATTTCAATGACATCGACTCTTTCTATCCTACGTTGTTGTGTCTGTTGGTAGCCGTCTCAGCCACGTTATATGCCTCTATTCAGATGTTCGGTGCTGAGACATGGCGTCATTTCTACTATCATCCTTCACTTAATCCCTTTGCCCTTCCATTGCATTTAGGACTATTTGTGGCTTCTGTCTGGGCCATTATCATTGTGGGAGTGGCAGCCTTGGATGATGTCATCCGCCATCTTTCAGGTGGTGACGCGATTCTTTATCTTGGCGGACTGGCTGGTGTCTGTGCTGTCAATTATGTGGTATTCAGTGTTTCCACATTATATTATATAGGGTATCTGTTGTTGATAGCCTATATCATCTTTGCCGTATATCGTTATCTGCGTTACGCTCGTAGCCGTTATGTCTGTGGACATTGTGGGGCAAAACTACGTAAAAAAGGTACTTGTCCGCATTGTGGGACGATGAATACCTGAAAAATCCCCATAAATGTGGATTGCGGGAGCAAATTTATTGTCGTACCTTTGCACCCGAAATTAAATCGACAGATAATGAATTATAGAAAATTCTTTTTGGGCTGTATGGTTCCGTTTGCCTTGCCTGCAATGGCAGGAACGGATGCTATATTTGCCGACAGTTCTCGTGTGTATGACTTAGATGAGGTCGTTGTGGTATCCCAGGCAAAAGAATCGTATGGCTTGCGTCTTCAACCGTTAAGCAGTTCTGTGTTTACACAGAATGAGTTGCAGTCGTATAATGTTCATGACTTGAGCCAGTTGTCTGCCTTTGTACCTTCGTTCTCTATGCCGCAATATGGTTCCCGCTTGACATCCTCTATGTATATCAGAGGCATAGGCTCCCGTATCAACAATCCAGCCGTGAGTGTTTATTACGACCAAATTCCTTTAATGTCAAAGTCAGCCTTCAACAATCATTTCTATATGATTGATCGTGTAGATATACTGCGTGGTCCGCAGGGAACGCTATACGGACAGAATTCCGAGGGTGGGGTGGTGCGTATCTATTCCAAAAACCCGATGAACTATCAGGGAACAGACATTCTTTTAGGTATTGGCAACGGTTTCTATCGTAATATCGAGGTGGCTCATCATCATCGTCCGTCCGAGAAACTTGCTTTTTCCGTTGCAGGCTTCTATAGTGGACTGAACGGTTTCATTGATAACCAGAACTTCGATGAGAAGAATGACAAGACGAATGAGGTAGGTGGAAAGTTGAGACTTATTATCCAACCGAATCAGAAACTGAAACTCGACTGGACGGCAGACTACCAGTATGTGAATCAGAATGGTTTCGGATATGGAGAGTTAATAGATCTTGATGTTCAAGATCCAGCCACTACGATCATGAATGGTTATAAGCGTAATATGCTGAATACGGGCTTGAATCTCAGTTATGATACAGGAAAACTGCTCTTTACCTCGACGACGAGTTATCAGTTCCTTCAAGATGAGATGCTGATGGACCAGGATTATATGACGCCTGACTATCTTCGTTTGGAACAAAAACAGAAGATGAATGCTCTCACGCAGGAGTTTGTCGTGCGTAGTCATAACAAGAGTTCTTGGCAACATACCAGTGGACTCTTCGCTTCTTACCAGTGGCTCCGCACTGATGCACCTGTTTCTTTTGGTGATGCCATTACAGCACCTATCAGTAATGCTATTACCAACGCAATGAAAAATGCGATGTATCAGGCTATGTATGAGCGTATACTGGCTCAGATGATAGAGCGTGGAATGCCTCAGGCTGCTGCCGAAGCTGCTGCAAAGACCGCTGCAGAGGCAGCCATCGAACAGGCAGGCATCACCATGAGTGCGGAAATGGGCGTTGTCGAGACCTTCCATACACCGTCATTCAATTTCGCTGTCTTCCACGAGTCAAACTTCTTGTTGGGTGATCATCTGAAACTGACTTTAGGATTGCGACTGAATGTCGACAAGGTGAAGATTGACTACGATGCCCTTGCTTATATGAATATGACTGGTGGAACAGCAGAGCGTCAGGCAACTTATCATCTGACTTCCCATGTTGTTGACAACCGTTCGAAGACCTATACACAGCTTTTGCCAAAGTTCGGACTTACCTATAACTTCAATGAGAGTCTCGGTAATGTCTATGCGCTTGTGTCAAAGGGCTATCGTGCAGGCGGATATAATATACAGATGTTCTCTGATATCCTTCAGACGGAACTGAATCTCCATCAGCAGGAAGCTATGCGTGGTGACTATGACGTGGAGCATACGACAGAAGACTACGATGCTATTGAGGAGACTATCAGTTATAAACCAGAAGAATCATGGAACTTTGAGGTGGGTACCCATCTTAATCTCTTCGGTGGTAGCACTCATTTAGACCTCGCCATTTATTACATGAAGATCCATAACCAGCAGTTGTCTATCATGGTTCCAGGAAGTAGTTATGGTCGTATGATGGTGAATGCAGGTAAGAGTCATACCTGTGGACTGGAGACAACACTGCGCGGACGTGCCTTTGATAATGCATTGGATTGGGGTGTCACTTATTCTTTCACCAATGCTAAGTTTGATGATTACGACGACTATAAGGATAATAAAGTCCCTTATATCCCTCAGCACACGTTTAGTGCTATGGCAGACTATCATATTGGTAAGTTCACAATCGGTGCCAATCTCTCTGGACAGAGTAAGATTTGGTGGGATGAGGCCAATACTTATTATCAGAAGTTCTATGCGCTCTTAGGCGCTCATGCCGATTATGACTTCGGACCTGTCGTGGTTAGCCTGTGGGGACGTAACCTTACAGATACAAAATACAATACCTTTGCTATCTCAAGCACTGCTGCTGGAGGTACCCGATACTTTGCTCAACGCGGCAATCCACTTCAGTTTGGTGCGGATGTTAGCATCCATTTTTAATTGATATATCAGAACTAAACGAGACTATTTTTGTTAATATCGTTAAAATTAACGGAATTAATTAACTAAAAGACTTCTTCGTATCGGTAAAAAGTAGTATCTTTGCTACCGATATGAAGAAGTCTACTATTTGGGCAATATCCATCGTAATGGGACTCTCGTTCCTTGGTCTTCTTTATCTTCAGTTCTCCTATGTGGAGGAGATGGTGAAGATGAAGAAAGAACAGTTTGACGAAAGTGTCAATCGTAGTCTCTATCAAGCGTCTCGTAATTTGGAGATGAATGAGACAAAGCGTTATCTGGAGAAGGATGTGAATGCTACTGAGCGTCGTGCATTCACAGAGGATTCTGTAATGGTTGATGGTCTTGACGGCAGTATCAGGCAGTCGCATCAGTTTGCAGTGGCATCCGATGACGGAACGGTATATTCCTCCTTCCAGTTGAAGACCTTCGAGATGAAGCCATCCTCTGTTCCTAAAGCAATGATACTCCGTAAGGATAAGAGTTCGCTTTCTACTGCAGCAAAGACGATGCAGGAGATTGTACGTAATCGTTATATCTATCAAAAGGCTTTACTCGATGAGGTTGTCTATAATATCCTGTACACAGCAAGTGATAAGCCGTTGAAGGAGCGTATTAACTTTAGGATGCTGGATGGGGATATTCGTACGGAATTACAGAGCAATGGTATCAATATTCCTTATCATGTTACGGTTTCCACAACAGACGGACGGGAGGTATATCGTTGTTCTGACTATACGGATGAGGGACAGGAATATAGTTATACACAGTTGTTGTTCCGTAACGACCCTCAGTCGAAGATGGGAGTACTGAAGGTTCACTTCCCAGAGATGAGCAGTTATATCTTCTCTTCAGTGCGCTTTATGATTCCTTCGCTGGTCTTCACGCTAGTACTGTTGATTACCTTCCTCTTTACGATTGTAGTGATTTTCCGTCAGAAGCGTTATACGGAGATCAAGAATGACTTCATCAATAACATGACGCATGAGTTAAAGACTCCGATAGCCTCTATTTCATTGGCAGCACAGATGATGAATGACGACAGCGTGACGAAATCGGAACATATGATGAAGCACTTGGGTGGTGTGATTGCTGACGAGTCGAAACGCTTGCGTTTCCTCGTAGAGAAGGTATTGCAAATGTCAATGTTCGATAAGAAAAGTGTGGTGTTCAAGAAGAAAGAACTTGACCTCAACGAGATGGTGGAGAATATTTCCTCTACGTTCTCCCTGCGCGTGGAGCATACAGGTGGTAAGATTTATACCGAGATAGAGGCAGTCGACTCCTCCATGTATGTTGATGAGGTGCATTTCCAGAACGCTATCACTAATCTGATGGATAATGCTGTCAAATACCGCAAACCAGAAGAACCTCTGGATGTTTATATCCGTACTTGGAACGATCATGGTCATCTCTGCCTGAGTATCCGTGATACAGGACAGGGTATCAAGAAAGAGAATGTCAAGAAGATCTTCGATAAGTTCTATCGTGTGCATACTGGTAACAAGCACGATGTAAAAGGTTTCGGTTTAGGTCTTGCTTATGTGAAAAAGGTCGTCGACCTTCATCAGGGCGAAATCAAGTGTGAGAGTGAATTGGGAAAGGGTACGAAGTTTACCATTTCCCTGCCAATAATAAAAGAGAATATAGATAATGAATAATTAACGATTTAACAAAAACGATTATGGACGAAAAACTGAAAATTCTTCTTTGTGAAGACGATGAGAACCTCGGAATGTTATTGCGTGAGTATCTTGCAGCAAAAGGTTACATGGCTGAACTTTGTCCCGATGGTGAGGCAGGCTACAAAGCCTTCCTGAAGACTAAGTTTGACATCTGTGTGTTGGACGTGATGATGCCGAAGAAAGACGGTTTCACACTTGCCCAGGAGATTCGTACCGCTAATGCGGAGATACCCATCATCTTCTTAACAGCTAAGACGCTGAAGGAGGATATCCTTGAAGGCTTCAAGATTGGTGCCGATGACTATATCACAAAACCCTTCTCCATGGAGGAGCTTGTATTCCGTATTGAGGCAATCCTGCGTCGCGTACGTGGAAAGAAGAACAAGGAGAGTTCCGTTTATCATATCGGACGCTTTATCTTTGACACCCAGAAGCAGTTGCTGACGATAGGTGATAAGCAGACCAAACTCACAACAAAAGAGAATGAGTTGCTTGCTTTGCTCTGCTCACATGCCAATGAGATTCTGCAGCGTGACTTCGCTTTGAAGACCATTTGGATTGACGACAACTACTTCAATGCCCGTTCAATGGATGTGTATATCACCAAACTACGTAAGCACTTGAAGGATGATGACCAGATTGAGATTATCAACATCCATGGTAAGGGATATAAACTGATCGCACCAGAGGAAGAATAATCTAATAGGGTTACAAAGAAAAAGAGAGACTGTCTTTCGGCAGTCCCTCTTTTTTAATACTTTATGTTTGTGTGATTATACAATACCCTGACTCATCATGGCACTTGCAACCTTCATGAAACCAGCCACGTTGGCACCCTTCACGTAGTTGATGTAACCATCAGGCTGTGTTCCGTACTTCACGCAATTCTCATGAATGTCGTTCATGATACGCTTCAGATAGTCGTCAACCTCCTTGGCAGTCCATGACAGACGCTCAGAGTTCTGTGACATCTCCAGACCAGATACTGATACACCACCAGCGTTGGAAGCCTTACCAGGAGCATACAACAGCTTGTTATCCTGGAAGATCTTAATAGCCTCGGGCAGTGAAGGCATGTTAGCACCCTCAGCAACAGCGATAACACCATTGTCTACGAGAGCCTGAGCCTGCTCACCATTAATCTCGTTCTGTGTAGCGCAAGGCAGTGCGATGTCGGCCTTCTCATGCCAAGGACGCTCACCTGCGTGATATACTGCATTAGGATATTCCTCAGCATACTCCTTGATACGTCCGCGCTCAACATTCTTCAACTCCTTCACATAAGCGAGTTTTGCCTCGTCGATACCATCGGGGTCGTAGATGTAACCGTCAGAATCAGACAGTGTCAAAGGAATAGCACCGAGTTGGATACATTTCTCAGTAGCGTACTGGGCAACGTTACCAGAACCAGAGATCAGCACTTTCTTTCCCTTCAACTCGATACCACGGGTAGCAAGCATAGAGGTGAGGAAGTAAACAGTACCATAACCAGTAGCCTCAGGACGGATGAGTGAACCACCGAAGGGGATTCCCTTACCTGTCAATACACCCTGGAACTGGTGAGTGAGCTTCTTGTACTGTCCGAACAGATAGCCAACCTCACGGCCACCAACACCAATATCACCAGCGGGAACGTCCTCATCAGGACCGATAACGCGATAGAGTTCATTCATAAATGCCTGGCAGAAACGCATAACCTCTGCGTCGCTCTTACCACGTGGCGAGAAGTCTGAACCTCCCTTTGCACCACCCATAGGAAGGGTTGTCAGTGAGTTCTTGAAAGTCTGCTCGAAAGCGAGGAACTTCAGAATACCGAGGTTTACACTCTTGTGATAACGGAGACCTCCTTTGTACGGGCCAATGGCATTGTTGTGCTGGATGCGGTAACCCATGTTTGTCTGTACCTTACCCTGGTCGTCAACCCATGTGATGCGGAACTCGCAAACACGATCGGGAATGCAAAGGCGCTCAATAAGATTTGCCTTCTCAAACTCAGGGTGCTTGTTGTACTCTTCTTCGATAGTAGGAAGAACTTGACTTACTGCCTGGATGTACTCCGGCTCATTGGGGAAGCGTTGCTTCAGATTCTCAACAACTTGTGCTGCATTCATAATCTTTTTTCCTTTTTTTGGTTATTATACTATTGAAATTTACATGCTTGATTAAATTCGGATGCAAAATTACACTAAAAAATTGAATTACCAAACATTTTATCAAAAAAAATAAGAAAAAAGTATCTTTTTGTCATATTTTAATAGAAATCAATCAAAAAATGACAAAATGCAACATGTTGCATGTGCGCGAAAACAAAACTGTCTGTCGCTCTTTAATGAGTGACAGACAGCTCGTCTTTTCCTTCCACCTTATTTATATATATGGTATCACCATTCTTCAAGTCACCATTGACAATCAATTCAGAGATACCATCCTCGATGTAAGTCTGTATGGCGCGTTTCAGTGGACGGGCACCGAATTGAACATCATATCCTTTTTCGGCAACAAACTGTTTCGCCTCGTCACTGAGATGAATAGTATAGCCTAAATCACTGATACGCTTATAGAGTCCAGACAGTTCTACGTCTATAATCTTCTTGATGGCCTCGATGTCAAGTTGGTCGAAGGTTATAATTTCATCCAGACGGTTTAGGAACTCTGGTGAGAACTGCTTGGACAAGGCTTTCTGCACAATACTGCGCGCATGTTCCTTATCTTTTTCGTCAAGCATGAGTCCATTACTGCCTGCACGTGTAAAACCTACGCCTCTTCCGAATTCCTTCAGTTGTCGGGTACCAGCATTAGAGGTCATGATAATCACAGTATTACGGAAGTCAACGAATCGTCCGTTACCATCGGTCAGTCGTCCTTCGTCCAGTACTTGTAGCAAGAGGTTGAAGACGTTACCGTGGGCTTTCTCAATCTCGTCAAGCAAGACGATAGAGTAGGGATGACGACGTACTCGTTCTGTCAACTGTCCACCTTCCTCATAGCCGACATATCCCGGAGGCGCACCAATCAGTCTTGACACATTAAACGATTCCGTATATTCACTCATATCCACACGAATGAGTGCGTCACTGTTGCCGAACATGAACTCTGCAAGTTTCTTGGCAAGGTAGGTTTTACCAACACCAGTAGGACCGAGGAACATAAAGGCACCGATAGGATGGTTGGGGTCTTTGAGTCCCACACGGTTACGTTGGATGGCACGTACCATCTTCTCAATGGCTTTATCTTGTGCGATGACATGCTTCTTCAACTCATCCACCATGCCTTTCAGTCGGATACCTTCTTCCTGTGCCATACGCTGGACAGGGATACCTGTCATCATAGACACCACATCCTGTACTTCTTTCTCTGTTACTATCTGACGATCGTCGATGTCGCCCTCCTGCCATTTCTTGTTCAGTTCTGCGAGTTGACTTTCCATAATGGTCTGACGATCGCGGAATCCTGCAGCAAGTTCGAAATTCTGGTTCTTGACAGCCAATTGCTTCTTCTCCAGAACCTGATTGAGTTCTTGTTCCAAAGCAGCAATTTCAGGAGGAACTTGTGCATGTTGCAGATGTACGCGAGAGCCTACTTCATCCATAGCGTCTATAGCCTTATCGGGCTGTTGACGATCACTGATATAGCGGTCTGTCAATTTGACACACATCGTTAGTGCATCATCCGTGTAGTTTACGTGATGATGTTGCTCATAGCGATGTTTGATGTTATGCAGGATTTGCAGTGTCTCCTCTGTGTTGGTCGGCTCGATGAGTACTTTCTGGAAGCGTCGCTCCAAGGCACCGTCTTTCTCAATACTGTTGCGGTACTCGTCAAGTGTCGTGGCACCGATACATTGTATCGTACCTCTTGCCAGTGCAGGTTTCAGGATGTTTGCTGCATCCATGGAACCTGGTGTAGAACCGGCACCGATAAGGGTGTGAATCTCGTCAACGAATATAATCACATCAGGATTCTGTTCCAGTTCTTTGATGAGTTGTCTGAGGCGTTCCTCAAACTGTCCACGATATTTGGTACCAGCCACTACGCCTGTCATATCCAGGGTTACCAGTCGCTTGCCATAAAGCATAGGGGAGCATTGCCGACGGGCAATCATCTGGGCAAGTCCTTCAACGATGGCACTTTTGCCTACGCCGGGTTCTCCAATCAGGATAGGATTGTTCTTCTTCCTTCTGCCCAGAATCTCCACCACGCGTTGCATCTCTCTCTCACGTCCCACAACAGGATCGAGTTTATCGTCTAATGCCTGTTGGGTTAAATCGGTCGAGAAATTGTCAAGCACAGGTGTCTTTGACTTTTGTTTGGTCTGCGTCGCTGTGGTTGTACCGCCTTGTTTGTTACTAGAGGTATGCTGATTGCTCGTCTCCTCCTCTTCATAATCCTCTTCGGGCAGTCCGATACCGTTCTTTACGCGCAGTAATGTCAGTGTATCTTCGTAATTCATGTTGTTCATCTCTAATACTTGTTTGGCTCCGTTCTCTACCTGATCGTGCAGGATGGCGAGCAGCAGATGCTGTTCGTCGACGCGGGTAGTACGCTGGATACGTGCTTCCAAGACAGCCAGTTTCAGAATATTGCTGGCTTCTTCATTGAGTACCAGTTCGTTGGTATTAAGGGGCTTTCCTATTTCATCCTCACGCACTCTTGACTCCAATTCTGTCTTGACAGAACGGAGATTGATGTCCAGTCGGTGAAACACGTCACAGACAGGACCTTCTTTCATGCGCATAATACCCAATAGCAGGTGCTCAGGGCCCACGCTTTGACTAGCGAGTCGTGCCGCTTCCTCACGGGAAAAGGCGAGAATCTCGGATACCTTGGGTGAAAATTGACTTGTCATACATGAATTATTCTGCAAACATCGTGCCAATCATGAATGAAAGAAAAGAAGGGGTTGATTCCTGACCAGCCCCTTCTCTTAGATTTTTGCTTATTTATTCTCCAGTCCTTTGCTCTCCATGAGAAGGTCTACCAGCGGCTTGTCTTTGAAGTCATGCTTCTTCTGATCCCAGAAACCGAAGTCGGCATCATAGCACCAAGTGGTCCAAGCGATATTGAATTCGTCAAACACTGTCAGCATGTCCTTTGTCCACTTGTAGGCGAGTTCACGATCGACAGGCTCATACACGCCCCATTCGCCGCAGAACAGTTGGAGATTATACTTCTTGGCAGCATCGATGGCATCCTTGAACTGCTCACGAATCGTGTTGATATCCCATACTTGTGTAAGGTAAGGCTCCAGTTCTTTCTTGATGGAATCGGGAGCAGCTTCATAGTCTTCTTTCGAAACCAGTATGCCAGGATAGTTCACCTTGCCAGTATATTTGCCGATAGGAGCCCACCATGCACCATAGTGTGTCAGGATCATAGGATTATAGTAATGGAAGGAGAGAATGATATTTTTGTCGCCCTCGGGAACTTTCAAGTATTTCATAGTCTCATGACCCTGCCAACGATTGGAACCAATCACTAAGGTGCGGTTTGGTTCACGCTCACGCAGTGCCTTGTGAACCTTAGCAATCAACTGGTTCCACTGCTCGTGGTCATCAGCAACAGGCTCGTTCATGAATTCATAGGCAACAGAATCGACACTATAGCCTTTCAGGTCGTCAGACAACTGATACCACATATTGATGAGGTCCTGCTGTGCTTTCTCAGAAGTGAACAGAGTATTGGCTTCCTTGTCACCCTCGTTCACGGCATTGAAGTAGTGCGAGCGAATGATGTGCAGGTCGACAATGGTACGCAGGTGATGCTTTTCTGCCCAGTTGAGGGCATTGTGCATCAGTTCCCAAGCCTCAGGAATCTTGTTACCATTCTCGTCCCAGAACTGTACCTCGTCAATAGGTAGGCGCACGAAATCGAAGCCCAGTGAATCCAGACGTGCAAAGTCATCCTCCTGAATATGCTTCAGGCGAGCCTCACCACGCTCCTCAGACTGTGACAGCCAGTGGCTCACGTTTGTTCCGCGCTTGATGCGGAAGTTGTTTACTCCATCATCCTCACTCTTTGTTGAGCAGGCATTCAGTGCCAGCATCGTCATAGCAATTAAAGCCATAGAAAACAGGTTCTTTCTCATAGTTATATCAATAATATTACTTATAGTTTTATCGTTTATGTGGCAAAGGTACGAAAAGTCGGGCGAAATACCAAATAAAAATGAGCAAAATACCAATTATAATTAACGTTAAATGTTTTTGTATGTCAGAAAAAAGTAGTAATTTTGTGGCTTGGAAATAGGAGGCAAAACGCGTCAGCGGGCTTAAAAAGTGCCTTAAACGCGAAATGATGCCAAAAATCGCGTAATAAAGTTATCATGAAATAACATCATTACGATCAAAAGAAAACAACGAAAAAAACAATAATAAAGAAATGGATCAGACATTTGACAACGACAGAATTATTAAAATCAACATCGAGGAGGAAATGAAATCCTCGTACATCGACTATTCTATGTCGGTGATTGTAGCACGTGCACTGCCGGATGTGCGTGATGGTTTCAAACCGGTACATCGTCGTATCCTTTATGGTATGATGAATATCAACAACGTTTCCACTCAACCTTATAAGAAATGTGCCCGCGTAGTCGGTGAGGTGCTTGGTAAGTACCACCCTCATGGTGATGGCTCTGTGTATGGAGCACTGGTGCGTATGGCACAGGATTGGAGCTTGCGTTATACGTTGGTTGACGGACAAGGTAACTTCGGATCAGTTGATGGTGACTCTCCTGCTGCCATGCGTTATACGGAGTGCCGCCTATCTAAGATGGGTGAACACATCATGGACGACCTGGAGAAGGATACGGTAGATATGATGAATAACTTCGACGACTCCTTACAGGAGCCTACTGTCATGCCTACTAAGATTCCAAACTTGTTGGTTAACGGTGGTAATGGTATTGCCGTAGGTATGGCAACGAATATCCCTACCCATAACTTGAGTGAGGTCATCGATGGTTGCTGTGCTTATATCGACAATCCTGATATCGACACAGAAGGCTTGATGCAGTATATCCCAGGTCCTGACTTCCCAACGGGAGCCTATATCTATGGCTTACAGGGTGTGAAAGATGCCTATGAGACAGGACGTGGACGTATTGTGATGCGTGCCAAGGCTGAGATTGAGAGTGGCGATACCCATGATAAGATTGTTGTGACGGAGATTCCTTATGGTGTCAATAAGGCCGACCTTGTTGCCTATATCGCTGAACTCGCCAACCAGCACAAGATTGAGGGTGTTGCTAATGTCAATGACGAGTCTGGTCGTCAGGGTATGCGTATCGTCGTGGATGTAAAGCGCGATGCTAATGCGAACGTACTGCTGAACAAACTCTTTAAGATGACAGCCTTGCAGAGTTCCTTCTCTGTGAATAACATCGCATTGGTCAAGGGACGTCCCCGTTTGCTGAACCTCAAGGAGTGTGTAGGTTATTTCGTAGAACATCGTCATGATGTGACTATCCGTCGCACGAAGTTTGATTTGAAGAAGGCGCAGGAGCGTGCCCATATCTTAGAGGGCTTGATTATTGCCGTCAACAATATCGATGAGGTCGTACACATTATTAGAAATAGTAAGACTCCGAGTGATGCCCAGCATAATTTGGAGGTACGCTTTGAACTGGATGAGTTGCAGTCAAAGGCTATCGTAGATATGCGTCTCGCCCAGTTGACAGGTCTGCGTGTCGATCAGTTGCATCAGGAGTTTGACGACTTACAGAAACTCATTGCCGAATTGCAGGAGATTCTCGATAATCCTGAGCGTTGTAAGCAAGTGATGAAGGATGAACTGCAGGAAGTCAAAGAGAAATATGGTGATGAGCGTCGTACAGAGATTATTCCGTTCGACCATGAATTCAATGCCGAGGACTTCTATCCCGATGATCCTGTGGTTATCACCATCTCACACATGGGATACATCAAGCGTACCAAACTGGATGAGTTCCATGAACAGGGCAGGGGAGGCGTTGGTGCCAAGGCTGCACGCCATCGTGACAACGACTTCACGGAGTATATCTATCCTGCCACGATGCATAACACGCTGCTCTTCTTTACCCAGAAGGGACGCTGCTACTGGCAGAAGTGTTATGAGATTCCCGAGGGTGACAAGAACTCGAAGGGTCGTGCTATCCAGAACATGCTGAACATTGAACCAGATGATGCCATCAATGCTGTATTGCGCATCAAGAACTTCAATGATACGGAGTTTGTCAATTCCCATTATGTGGTCTTCGCTACCAAGAACGGTATTGTCAAGAAGACCTGCTTGGAGGCGTATAGCCGTCCACGTGCCAATGGTGTGATTGCCATCAATATCAATGAAGGCGATAAGGTGGTAGGCGTCCGTCTGACCAATGGAAAGAATGAGTTGTTGCTGGCTAACCGTAATGGTCGTGCCGTCCGCTTCAATGAAGATCAGGTTCGTACGATGGGTCGTGTGTCTACAGGTGTTATCGGTATGCGTCTTGATGGCGGCGATGACGAGGTAGTAGGCATGGTTTGTGTGAATGATCCACAGACAGAGACCATCATGGTTGTCTCAGAGAATGGCTATGGTAAACGTTCAGAGATTGAAGACTATCGTAAGACGGCTCGTGGTACAAAGGGTGTGAAGACACTCGCCATCACAGAGAAGACTGGTCGTCTGGTGGCTATCAAGGTAGTGACTGACGAGAACGACCTGATGATTATCAATAAGAGTGGTATCCTTATTCGCCTGAAGGTCGCTGATGTCCGCGTCATGGGACGTGCTACACAGGGTGTCCGTCTGATAAACCTCACCAAGAAGAACGACACGATTGCCAGTGTCTGCAAGGTGACGAGCAGTCAGGAAGAGGATGTAGAATACTCCGATAACTCCGATAACTCTGAGAACTCCGAGAACAAAGAATAAATGTTTAACCAATATTAGAAGCTTATGAAAAAATTAATGATGATGGCATTGGTGCTTGTAGCAAGTACTACAGCCTTTGCCGGTGACAGTGACGATTTGAAGGCAATCAAAAAAGCGAAGACTTATGCTGAGGCTGCTCAGTTGCTGAAGACAGCACAACTTGCCAATAACGAGGAGAAGGCTGCTGCTTATAATAAACTCGTTGACTTGGCAATGGATATTGTTGCTCAGGAGACAGGTACAATGGCTCAGAATCAGGCTGCTGCACAGTTGGGTAAAGGTAAGATGGAACCTGTTGACAGCATTGGTCTGTGTGACGCTATCTGCAACGCTATCGATGCAGCTGTCGAGTGTAACAAGTACGATCAGTTACCCAATGAGAAACGTAAGGTAAAACCACTGTTCGACAAGAAGAATGCTGAGCGTATCTGGCCTGTTCGTTTTAATCTCGTCAATCTCGCCATAGACTTGGCAAGTACTCGTGGTCATGATATAGAATTGAAATACTGGGGCAAATGGCTTGATTCTTATACAGATCCTTTGTTCGCTGAACAGGATCATGAGTCAGATAAGGCCAATATCGGACAGATTGCTTATTGGGCTGGCCGCTATGCTTATGATGCAAAGAACAACGACCTTGCTAATAAGTATCTCGATATCGCTATGACAGATCCCGCTCAGAAGAAAGAGGCTTTGAACTTCAAACTCTTCATCCATCGTTCAAATATGTCCACCAAGGCAGACTCCCTGCAGTTCATTGAGACACTGAAAGGTCTCTATGCACAGGATCCTGAGAACGACATGGTGCTCGGACTGCTCTTCGAGGCATACGACGGCATGAAAGACAAGGCAGCTCAGAACGCTCTCCTTGACAATCACCTCGCTAAATTTCCTAACAGTTGGTCAGCTCTTGCCAATAAGGGCATGATGGCAGTCTCTGATAATAACATTGCAGAGGCAGTAGATTGGTTCCGTAAGGCAGCCACAGCAAATCCCAATGAGCCTGTTGTACAGTCTTCTCTTGGAACATGTCTGAGTGCACTCGCTGGTGCTACTGAGGATGCTGTTAAGCGTAAGGAACTCTATGGTGAGGCTATTCAGGCATTAGACAAAGCCAAGGAGTTGGATCCTGACAAGGTACAGGTCAACTGGGGCTACAACCGCTATCAGGCTTACTATGGACTCTATGGCGAGGAAGATGCCAGAACAAAGGCTGCCCAGAATGACATGCGCTAATCGTTCAATATGATAATACATAAAGCCTGAGCATCTCGCTCAGGCTTTTTTCATAATATATTTTGTTGTTTCAAAATAATTTCGTACCTTCGCAGTCGCTTAACTATAAGGAATCGTGAGGAAAGTCGTTTTGATAATGACATGTTGTTGTCTGATGGCAACAACGATGATGGCTCAGAAGAAAGAACTGAGCCTCGCCAAGACGTGTCTGAAGAGTGGGAAGAACTTGGATAAGGCCGAGAAATTGATGACAGACCTGCTGAAGAAAGACCCTGAGAATCAGAAGAACGAGAAAATATACCTAACTTGGTTTCAGGTAGTTACAAAACAATACGAGATAGCAAATGAGAAACTGTATCTGAAACAGAAATACGATACGACAGCCTTCTTTGACCTTACGCGGAAGTTGTATGCCATTGGTGCCACGCTGGATACACTGGATGCGATGCCTGACGCAAAGGGTAGGGTGAAGTTACGCTATCGGGAAGACAATGCGGAACTGTTGAATCAGTTGCGTCCTAACCTGTATTTCGGAGGTACCTATCATGTGCGTAATGAGAATTATCTGAAGGCGTACGACTTCTTAGAGACCTATTTAGAGGCCGACAAGATGCCACTCTTTACAGGCTATGACTATCAGCATCAGGACGAACGGATGCCAGAGGCAGCCTATTGGGCTACCTTCGCTGGCTATAAGATGCATGATGCAGCGCGTACATTACGCTATCATCAACTGGCGGAGTGTGATACTTCAAAAGCAAAATATGCGATGCAGTATGTCTGTGAGGCGTATCGCTGGCAGGACAATATCCCTGCTTATGTAGAGGAACTGAAGAAAGGTTTCAATAGTTATCCCGATTTTCCTTATTTTTTCCCCCGACTGGTCGATTATTATCATTCCATCAATCGTCCCGACTCTGCTTTGGTTTATGCTGAACAGGCTTTGAAGACCAACCCTAATGATGAATTGTTTCAGTTGGCGAAGTCAGTGGCACTGTTGAATCTGGAACGTTATGACGAGTGTATGAAGTTGAGTGAACAGTTGATTGCCAAGAACGACACACTTGCAGAACCCTATTTCAATATCGCTACAGCCAAACTGAATCAGGCACTGGAACTAGATCGTCGTAACCAACCAAGGGTCTATCGCACGCAGATACGAAAACTTTACATGGAGGCACGTCCGTATATGGAGGCCTATCGGAAACTGGCACCCGACGAGAAACGCAAGTGGGCGCCTGCCCTCTATCGCATCTATCTGAACCTGAATATGGGGAAACAGTTTGATGAGATAGACAAGGTGATGAAGACGCTGTAATGCTAAAAAATCGAAAATTAATACAGGAGTGGTATTGGTTTTCGATTTTTTGTTTTATCTTTGTATTTCGATATTATATGTAATCTAAAACAAATTAATATAACAAAGTATTATGGAAAATAACGAATTGATTGCTCAGTGCGAGGCACGGGCGAAAGAATGGCTCTCTCCTGCCTTTGATGAGGAGACACGTAAGGAAGTACAGGCCATGTTGGATAATCCCGACAAGACCGCTTTGGTAGATGCTTTCTATCAGAATCTGGAGTTTGGTACAGGTGGTCTGCGTGGCATCATGGGTGCTGGTACGAATCGTATGAATAAGTATATCGTCGGCATGGCGACACAGGGTTTTGCCAATTATATCAACAAGGCTTTCGCAGGAAAGCCACGTGCTGTTGTCGTAGGTCACGACTGTCGTAACAACGGACGTATGTTTGCAGAGACCGTTGCTGACATCTTCTCTGCTAACGGCATCAAGGTCTATCTCTTTGAGAGTCTTCGTCCTACACCAGAGATTTCCTTTGCCATCCGTCAGTTGGGTGCACAGGCTGGTGTCAATGTGACAGCCTCTCATAATCCCCGTGAGTATAACGGCTACAAGGCTTATTGGGATGATGGCGCCCAGGTATTGGCTCCACACGACAAGGGTATCATCGACGAGGTGAACAAGGTGAAAATCAACGATGTGAAGTTTGAGGGTAACAAGGAACTCATCGAAATCATCGGTGGTGAGATGGACTGGGACTATGTCATGGCTGTCAAGGAGGCTATGGTTGACCAAGATGTCATCCTGCGCCAGAAAGACCTGAACATTGTTTATTCTGCTATGCACGGCACTGGTCGTCATATTGTTCCGATGGCACTGCGCTCATGGGGCTTCCAGAATATCCATGTGGTACCTGAGCAGATGGTGGTTGATGGTAACTTCCCCACAGTGATTTCTCCGAATCCAGAGAATGCGGAAGCCATGACGCTGGGTATGAAACTCGGTACGCGTCTGAATGCAGACCTCGTCATCGCTTCTGACCCCGATGCAGACCGTCTTGCTATCGTTGTCCGTAATCCGAAGGGCGAGTGGGAGATTATCAATGGTAACCAGACCGCTATGATTTTCTGCTGGTATATCATCGCCAACAAGAAGAAACTCGGACAACTCAAAGGCAACGAGTTCTTGGTAAAGACTATTGTAACCACTGAAGTGATTGCCGAGATTGCCAAGAAGAACAATGTGGAGATTCGCGACTGCTATACAGGTTTCAAGTGGATAGCCCGCGAGATCAAGATCTCCGAGGGTAAGCAGAAGTATATCGGTGGTGGTGAAGAGAGCTTCGGCTTCCTGCCATTTGATAAGGTACGCGACAAGGACTCCCCCGCATCTATCTGTCTTATCTGTGAGATTGCTGCATGGGCAAAGGATCAGGGCAAGACGTTGTATGATGTTTTGATGGACATCTATGCAGAGTATGGCTTCTCTCGTGAGTTCACTATCAATGTCGTTCGTCCTGGAAAGACTGGTCAGGATGAGATTAAGCAGATGATGACTGACTTCCGCGAGAACCCACCGAAGGAGTTAGGTGGCTCGAAGGTCTGCCTGTGGAAAGACTATAAGACCTTGGAGGCGAAGGATGCTCAGGGTAATATCACGAAACTGAACATGCCTGAGACCTCGAATGTGTTGCAGTGGTTCTGCGAGGATGGCACGAAGGTCAGTGTACGTCCTTCTGGTACGGAACCGAAGATTAAGTTCTACACCGAGGTGAAGGATCCTTCCTTCAAGAGCGGTGCAGACTATGAACGTCTCACGAAGGCTGCCGACGAACATATCGCTGCCATCAAGAAGAGTCTGAATCTCGACTAATAGACTATAATAACAGAAGAAGTCCTGCATCGAAAGTGCAGGACTTCTTTTTTCAATTCAGGTTTCATCTGTGATAGGTGTTTATTGAAATATATCCCACTTAATTATTTGAAACTATAAGGAATAATCTTTATCTTTGACTTCGTCTAAGATACTTTCGCATTCCCGAACTACGTTCGCCTACCCGTAGCCTTTCGAAAAAGAAAGAAAAATGAATTTTTTCTTTGCTTTTTGCTCACTTATTCGTATCTTTGCGAAAAATAATACACGTTTAACTAATTCCTATAACGACCTATGATTCAGAATTTCCTTGCCGACCTCAGACAATTTATTCCGTCTGAACGTATTTATACCGATGAACTCCGTACTCTTGGTTGGGGCACGGATGCCAGTTTTTATCGCCAGATTCCGAAAGTCGTTATCCGTAGTGATGGCGAGGAGGAAATCTCGAAGATAGTCAAAGCTTGTAAGAAATATAGTCTGCCTTTTACTTTCCGTGCAGCAGGTACTTCATTGAGTGGTCAGAGTTGTACAGACAGTGTGCTTATTGTGGCTGGCAAGCATTGGGAGAAATACGAGATAGGCGAGAATCAGGAGACGATTACGTTGCAACCTGGTATTGTCGGAAGCAGAGTGAATGAGATATTGAAGCCTTATGGTAGGGTGTTCCCACCAGATCCTGCCTCAATTGGTTCGGCAATGGTGGGCGGTATCGTCATCAATAATGCCTCTGGTATGAATTGTGGTGTGCATGCCAATAGCGACCGCATGATGATATCAGCACGTATCATTCTGACTGATGGTACTGTTCTTGACACAGGTGCAGAAGAGAGTAGGGAGGCTTTCCGAAAGAGTCATCCAGAGTTTATTCAGAAAATAGAAGCCCTGCGCGATAAAGTGCGTGCAGATAAGGAATTGTCAGAACGTATCAGCAAGAAATATTCAATCAAGAATGTAACGGGTTTGAACCTTCGTCCGCTCATCGCATACGATGATCCTTTCGATATCATTGCTCATTCGATGGTAGGTAGTGAAGGTACACTCGCATTCCTTTCTGAAGTTACCATGAAGACACTTCATGATTATCAGTTCAAAGCATCGGCAATGGTTTACTTCCTGACAATGAAAGAGAGTTGTGAGGCAGTCGTCGCCATGAAGAAACTGAAGGCTGATGACGATGACTTGAAGATGAGTGCTGAAAACTTGATGGTGAAGAGTGCAGAGATGCTGGACTATAAGTCGCTCAGTTCTGTGGATGATCCTGTCTACCTGCAGTATCAGAAAGATGTAGATGCAGGTAAGATAGAAGGTGTACAACCTGGTGACTATCACAACCTGACTGCTATCTTGACGGAAACGAAGGGTATCACGCACGAACAATTATTGGAAAAGATTGCCAAGATCAAGGAATGCCTCGGTCAGTTCCGTCTCTATATCCCTGCAGAGTTTACGGAAGACCCTGCCGTTTACGGCAAGTATTGGGCTATTCGTAGCGGCATCTTCCCCAGCGTAGGTGGTACACGTCCTGTGGGTACATCGTGTTTGATAGAAGATGTCGCCTTCCCCATAGCGTCATTACCTGAGGCAACTGTCAAACTTCAGAAACTGATTGCTGATCATGGCTATGACGATGCCTGTATCTATGGTCATGCTTTTGAGGGTAACTATCACTTTATTCTGAATCAGAGTTTTGCTGATGAGCACGAAGTGGCTCGTTATGCTGAGATGATGCGTGATGTGGCGAAGTTGGTCGTTGAGGGCTATGACGGTTCGTTGAAGGCAGAACATGGAACAGGTCGTAATATGGCTCCGTTTGTGAAATACGAATGGGGCGAGAAAGCCTACGAGGCAATGAAGGAGTTGAAGGCTATCTTCGACCCAGAGGGACTGCTGAATCAGGGCGTTATCTTCAATGATGATCCCGATTGCTTCATTAAGTGCCTGAAACCATTACCTGTCCTTGACTACGATTTTGACAGCGTTCCCGATGGCGGCAAGTATCTGATGGACCCGTCACTCTCGACGGCAAAAGAGACAGTCGAACAGGTAAAGCGCGCCAATAAGTGTATAGAGTGTGGCTTCTGTGAAGTGAACTGTATGTCGTGCGGACTGACGCTCTCGTCGAGAATGCGTATCGCCGTACAGCGTGAGATTCGTCATCTTACGGCAACAGGTGAGAATCCTGAACGACTGGCTACGCTGAAGAAACAGTATAAATACTATGGTGACCAGACTTGTGCGACGGATGGTCTATGTTCCACTTCTTGTCCGATGAAGATTAATACAGGCGAATTGACGCACTTGATTCGCCAATTGGATATGAATAACTCGAAAATGGGCTATCAGGTGGGCGAGTTTGCTGCTAATCACATGGCAGGCATCAAGTCAGGCTTGCGCGTTGTACTCGATGTGGCACACCTCGGACATATAACCCTTGGTCCAACACTGATGACAAACATCTGTCGAGGAATGAATAAGATGGGGCTTCCGTTATGGACGACGGCTATGCCGAAGAAGAAACGTCAGCCGAAGAAGTCGGATTTGACACAGTTCATCATCGAGAAGTCTGTCCCCAAGCATGAGGAGCATCATTCCGATTTAAAAGTCGTTTACTTCCCCAGTTGTATCAATCAGACGATGGGACAGTCGAAGAATGGCGGCAAGAAACACGACCTCGTTGACGAAATCATCCAACTGATGACGAAAGCAGGCTACGAAGTAATCTTCCCTGAGGGTATGGAAAAGATGTGCTGTGGACAGATATGGGAATCGAAAGGAATGCTTGACATAGCAGATCGTAAGAGCGCTGAACTGGAGTCTGCATTATGGAAGGCATCAGAGGAAGGGAAGTATCCTGTGCTCTGTGCCCAAAGTCCATGTCTGCATCGTATGAAAAAGGTCATGCATAAGATGAAACTCTATGAGCCTGCGGAGTTTATCATGACATATCTTGTAGATCGTCTTGATTTCCATCCTATTGATCGTCACGTTGCCTTGCATCTTACTTGCTCAACGCGCCAGATGGGTGTTGATAAGGATATGATAGCACTTGCAAAACTTTGTTCTAAGAATGTGTTCTTGCCTGAAGGTGTTGGCTGTTGTGGCTTTGCTGGCGACAGGGGCTTTACGTTCCCTGAACTGAATAAGTACGGACTTCGCAAGCTACGTCCGCAGATCGAAAAGAATCACATAGAAGTGGGTTATAGTAACAGTCGTACCTGTGAGATAGGTCTGGAGTCGAATACGGGTATTCCATATATGAGTATTGTCTATCTCGTCAATGAGTGTACGACAGCAAAGGAATAGAAAAAAACGTTTTTCTTTGGTTCTTTGCTTACTAATTAGTATCTTTGTGGCGAATTTTAATCAGAAAGAAAATGAATTACAACGATTATGAATTGAAAGAGTATGCAGCGTCAACGACTTCTGCTGAAAGACAATGGGACGTATCTGCTGCATTTCCTGTGTTGATGCGTAAGGTATATGTGTGGATGGCACTTGCTTTGGCTATCACTGGATTTACGGCTTATGCCGTAGCCAACAGCCCGGGTGTCCTTCAGGCTATCTATGGTAATCAGATTTTGTTCTGGGTATTAATCATTGCAGAATTTGGTCTGGTGATTGGTGTCAGTGCAGTCATCAATAAACTATCACTGACAGTGGCAACCTTGATGTTCGTGGCGTATTCTGTCATCAATGGTGTATTGTTGTCATATATCTTCCTTG
Organism: uncultured Prevotellaceae bacterium; assembly: GCA_902800585.1. Taxonomy (GTDB): domain Bacteria; phylum Bacteroidota; class Bacteroidia; order Bacteroidales; family Bacteroidaceae; genus Prevotella. Next base: position 491 of record CADCEW010000007.1, on the reverse strand, counting down.
TCTACACCAGTGCGTCCATCGCTACCGTGTTCTTTATAACAGCAGGAACCTTTGCAGCCATGGCTGTCATCGGTTATACGACGAAGACAGACCTCTCGTCGTTTGGAAAGTACATCATCATGGCTTTGATAGGCGTTATTATTGCAACATTGGTGAATGGATTCTTCTTCAAAAGTTCTACCTTTGATCTCATATTGAGCTATGCTGGCGTGTTGATTTTTGTGGGACTGACGGTATATGACACTCAGAAGATTAAGCGGATGTTGGAGCAGGCACCTGATGCTGGAGAGGCAGCACAAAAGTATGCGTTGTTAGGAGCGCTGTCGCTCTACCTCGATTTTGTTAACCTGTTTATCTATCTGCTCCGCATCTTCGGTAAGAGAAATTAATATTATATTATAATAAGGTATAAAAGTTTTCGTTTTTTGTCATGAAAAGCGAAAACTTTTTGTATGCATTGAAAAAAGTGGTTTAAAATCTTGTGTGGTTGT
>CADCEW010000006.1 GCA_902800585.1 uncultured Prevotellaceae bacterium | reverse complement strand
CCCGCCTGCGCCGATGGTACTGCAATGCAATGTGGGAGAGTAGGAGGCCGCCTTTTTTGATAGTGAAGCCCTGTTATCACAAGATAGCAGGGCTTCTTTTGTTTAGGATATGTTTTTGTTATTTAATTTTGAATTTAAGAATTGTTACAGGGCGGAATCGTTCTCCGACGGAATAAGGGTTGCGTTCAAGTAGAGTGTAGCAATTGAATAATTTCAATTCATTGTTATAAAGATAAAAATAATATTTATTGGTTATTTTGTGAATACCAGATTTTGCTATTATTAATTTTGCTTCTTCCATATCTGGGAGACGCCAGCCAGAGATATCGTTGATAGAAAGCGAAGAGAGTTCTGTATTAATTTCTTCAAGGACTTGTGCTTCTGATTTTTCTTTGGGGTTGATTTCGAAGTCATTATTATATAATAGGAGAACCACATTAGCCTTGTCGGTGGAATCTACTTTTACTACATAGCAGTCTTTATAGATAGTACCAGAAGCTGGCGTACCTTCATTAATCAAGTCATCCTCGTCCTTTCCTTCTCCTTTGTTATCTGTTTTTTTATCTCCAAAGTCGAAGGTGATTACTTGGTTTCCTGCCCATGTGGTACCCGTGATACTTCCAACAATATTAACAATATTATCTTCTTGATAGTTACCTGTGATACTGATATGATAGTTCTTTTTCACTTCATCGGGACATGGATAGGAATAATACTTGATAGTCCCGTCGCTCTTAGTGAGACCTATCGTGATAGTAGCCGCCTCAGGGGCAAGAAGTATCATTTTAGGGGAGGGGAGTATCCAGTCTCCGTCTCCATTTTTTTCTAACGAATACTTATGTGCCCATGTCTTTCCCAGTTCTCCATTGATGAGGATACTTTCATAGGAAGGAGACAGAGAAAAACTGACAGCAGAGATACTTGATGGAATCTGTTTGATGGTAACATCCGTCAGTTGCATGACTTGCCTTTCCATATTGAGAGTCAGTGTATTGTCCTCCTCTTCTTCCAATGAAATAATACTGTGAGCCGTCATAAGGTCAGCATGCTCTTTGTTTTCCTTTAATGTAATCTCTGTTTCCTCTGTTAACTCCTTCTCTGATGGTAATGTGTAGATACTCTCATCTACTCCGCCGATAGCGTAGACATCATAGGTACCATGTGGTAAACTGAACTCAAGCGGATCATCTTGAGAAGCAAGTTGCTCATTTCTGATGCATTTCTTGCTTTCGGAGTTAAACACATAGACAGCGATGGGGAAACTGATGGTTTCTTCTGCTGTCACTGAACGAGTAGTAATACTCAATGAACTGTCAGTAACGACCATGTCTTCACTGACGAGTTCCTTCTCGCAAGCTCCTAGAACCCACGGGGTCATGCAAAGTGCTGCACGTGTTAAAAATTTCTTCATAGTTTTACTATTAATTAGAATAGTTGATTCCGAATAGTTGACTTCGAAATCGAGAACAAAGGTAAAAAATATTTTACAGACGACCAAATGATTTTAGTTCTTTTTTCCATATTTTTTGTATCCCTCTTCTCTTGATTTATGTTAATTAATTGATAATCAATGTTATAATTTGTAGCAAAGTTTGGCTAGTTGGATATATTGTCGTACCTTTGTGGGCGTTAACAATAGTGTGACGATTGAATGTCTTGTGATGAGACGGTCATACTTAATAGGTTTTATATGATAAAGGTTGTTAGAAAAGTATTAGTTACAGTAGCCATTTTGATGGCTTGTTCCGTAGAAGCTACGGCTGGAACAAAGGTAAATGAAAGCTCTTTTGACTGGACACCTGTTATCAATGCGATTATTCAGGTAGAGAGTGGTGGCAACCCCAGAGCAGTCAGTGGACCAAGTGTTGGAGCCATGCAGATTACTCCGATTTGCGTTCGTGAGTGCAACAACATTCTTCAGAAGAGAAAGAGCAAGAAGCGCTACACGATGAACGACCGTCTTAGTGTTGAGAAATCTAAGGAGATGTTTATTCTCATACAGTCGTATTTCAATCGTGCCAATGATGTAGAACATGCGATTCGTTCATGGAACGGAGGTCAGCACTACTCAAGGAAAGCCACTCAACGTTATTTTGAGAAGGTAATGCGCCACATGAAGTAGAGAACATTCTAAAACAAAGAAAAAGAAACGCAATCCTTTCGGGTTGCGTTTCTTTTTTGATATTGTTGCGGAGGCAGGACTCGAACATGCGACCTCCAGGTTATGAGCCTGGCGAGCTACCAACTGCTCCACTCCGCGATCATTTCCTTTTTTTTGCGGGTGCAAAGGTACGACTATTTTCCGAAACAGCCAAATATTTATACTACTTTTTTGTAATTAGAGTGTTTCTTCCACATTTTTTGCGGAATAATTTGCAAAATTGAAAAGTATTTCCTAATTTTGCACACCGTATAGATGATGTGCAATACGTAAAATTTGGGAGAATATAGAGATGTCAATATCAAAGACGAGACAGAAATTAGTAGATGTGGCGCGCCAACTGTTTGCAAAGAACGGTATGGAAAATACGACCATGAACGACATTGCTGTTGCCTCTGGAAAAGGTCGTCGCACCCTTTATACCTATTTTAAGTCAAAGGAAGATATCTACTATGCCGTCATAGAGGGGGAGTTGGAGCGTTTATCTGACAAACTTGATGAAGTAGCGGCACGTAAGATTCGTCCTCAAGAGAAAGTCATCGAGATTATCTACACTCATTTGAATATGATTCGTGAGACAGTCGTGCGCAATGGTAATTTGCGTGCAGAGTTCTTCCGTAATATCTGGATGGTGGAGAAGGTACGCAAGAACTTTGATGATGCAGAGGTTGAACTCTTTTGTAAGGTGTTTCGTGAAGGTAAAGAAGACGGAGAGTTTGATATAGATAATGTAGAGTTGGTTGCTAATATCACTCACTATTGTATCAAAGGATTGGAAGTACCCTATATTTACGGACGTATTGCACGAGGGCTTTCAGAAGAGGCCACCAAACCTCAGGTTGCCAAGTTTGTATATGGTGCCTTAGGTCATATCACTATCAAGAATAATTTATACAATAAATAAATATTATTATTATGGGATTATTAGAAGGTAAGACAGCCCTGATTACAGGTGCTGCACGCGGTATCGGTAAGGCTATCGCATTGAAATTCGCCGAGGAAGGCGCAAACATCGCATTCACTGATTTGGAAGTGAATGAAGAGACAGAAAAAGAAATTGCTGCTAAGGGTGTGAAAGCAAAGAGTTATGCTTCTAATGCCGCAGACTTCGCTCAGACAGAGGAAGTGGTAAAGCAGGTGAAGGAAGAATTTGGTAGCATTGATATTCTGGTGAACAATGCAGGTATTACGAAAGACAGTCTGATGTTACGTATGACTGAGCAGCAGTGGGATGCTGTGATTGCCGTTAATCTGAAGTCGGCTTTCAATTTTATTCATGCTTGTGTTCCTGTGATGATGCGTCAGCGTGGTGGTAGTATTATTAATATGGCATCTGTAGTAGGTGTTCACGGTAATGCCGGACAGGCAAACTATGCTGCTTCAAAAGCAGGTTTGATAGCTCTTGCCAAGAGTATTGGACAAGAGATGGGACCGAAGGGTATCCGTGCCAATGCTATAGCTCCTGGCTTCATCGAGACAGCCATGACAGCTCAGTTGTCAGAAGAGATTCGTGAGCAGTGGAAACAGAAAATTCCTTTGCGCCGTGGTGGACAGGTAGAGGATATTGCTAATGTGGCTACCTTCCTTGCCTCAGACATGTCGAGTTATGTCAGTGGACAGGTCATTCAAGTGGATGGTGGTATGAATATGTAATTCATTGGATGAAGGTAGTTTACGAGGACAATCATATTATTATAGTCTATAAGGAAAGTGGAGAAATCGTTCAGGGCGACAAAACTGGCGATACTCCACTTTCTGAAATGGTGAAAGCATATATCAAAGAGAAATATGCCAAGCCTGGTATGGTCTTTCTGGGTGTAGTACACAGGTTAGATCGTCCTGTCAGTGGCTTGGTGATGTTTGCCCGTACTTCCAAGGCGTTGAGACGGTTGAATGATATGTTCCGCAACGGAGATATCCATAAGACCTACTGGGCAGTAGTACAAGACAAGCCTGAAGAGAAGGAGGATGTGTTAGAGCATTGGTTAGTGCGCAACGAGGAGAAGAATAAGAGTTTTGCCTATTATCACGAAGTACCCAGATCAAAGAAAGCCATTCTGAAATATCGTTTGATAGGACAGTCTGATAATTATTACCTTTTGGAAGTCAATCTTTTGACGGGACGGCATCATCAGATACGATGTCAATTAGCTGCAATTGACTGTCCTATCAAGGGAGATTTGAAATATGGAGCGAAACGTAGTAACCCTGATGGCAGCATCTCTTTGTTGGCCCATCGGTTGGACTTTATACATCCTGTATCTAAGGAGCATATTGTTGTAGAATCACCGCTACCACAGGATAATCTGTGGCAAAACATCAATTTTTTCGACTAAATAGTTTTATATTTCCTTTTTTTTTACTTACTTTGCATTTGATATGCAAAGTAACAAGGCATGAAGAAAGCATTCTGGTGGATACTGGGCATCCTGTTAAGTCCTGTTCTACTTTTTCTTATACTGACATTGCTGCTTTATTTTCCCCCAGTACAGAACTGGGCGGTAGATAAGGTGGCGGCTATAGCATCGGAGAAAACAGGAATGCAGATCAGCGTTGACCATGTAAATCTTTCTTTTCCTCTTGACTTAGGTATTGACGGCTTTCATATCATTCAGCATCCTGACACTATTGCCGATGTAGAGCGTATGGTGGTGGATGTGAAGTTAATGCCATTGTTTAAACATAAGGTCATTATCGAAGAATTAGAGGTTAACAATGCGAAATTCAATACCGCCCAGTTTGTGGATGCTGCCCGTGTGAAGGGACAGTTCAAATTGCTCTCTTTGTCTAGTAAAGGTATTGACCTCGATCAGCAGACGGTGGAGGTTAATGGAGCCCGTTTAGAGGATGCAAGGGTGGATATCGCATTGAATGACAGCGTGCCCGAAGATACAACAACTTCCGAGAATAAATGGAAGATATTCGCTGATTCTCTGAGTGTTATACGTTCTAATATCGTCCTTCATATGCCTGGAGATACGATGAGTGTAGCTGCTCATTTCGGTTCGTTGATAGCTCGTGATGGAGATATCGATTTAGGTACGCAGACCTATAAAGTAGCTTCCCTTGACTGGGCTAACGGTAGTCTTCAATATGACCAGAATTTCGAGCCTCGTATAGAAGGATTGGACTATAATCATATCGACCTCCAGCATGTGAATATCGGTGTCGATTCTATCTATTATCATGACCCGACGGCACGACTGGTGATGCGTACAGTTCAATTAAGGGAGAAGAGTGGTTTGCAGATTACTGACCTCACGGGTGCAGTGACGATGGAGAACGGAAAGATCAGGCTTCCGAGTTTCCATCTGAAGACTCCTGATTCTGATATCGCCATGGAACTGGATGCGCCCTTCTCGCTGATGGATCAAATAGACCCTGGTAAGATGCGGATGCGGGTGAATGCTCAGCTAGGTAAACAGGACCTCATGCGCTTCTTAGGTGGTATGTCACAATCTTTCCAGCAACGTTGGCCTAATTATCCGTTGAGTGTGAAAGGTTCTGTGAATGGAAATATGGACTATATGGAGTTCGATGGTCTTGATGTCTCGCTACCCACTGCTTTCCATGCTACTGCCACTGGTTTTGCCGCTAATGTGACAGACCCTAAGCGTTTGCGTGCCAAAGTACAGTTTAAGGCTCGTACGGAAGATCTCGGTTTTGTGACGGGTATGCTTCCTAAGGACATCCAACGCAACTATTGTATTCCTCGTGGTATCACTGCTGAAGGACTTGTCAGAACTGATGGTGCCCAGTATTTTGCCGATGTCGTCATGCGTGAGGGTAAAGGTGTGGTAAAGGCAAAAGGCAACTTCAATGCCAATGCGATGCGGTATGATGCGACACTGAATATTCGTGAATTGAATGTCCATCATTTCATGCCACATGACTCCATTTATACTGTCTCTGCCGATGTGACGGCGAAAGGGCAGGGTACTGATATCTTCTCTCCACGGACAACCCTTGTCGCTGATGCAAAGATACAACATATAGATTATGGCAGTTATCACCTGAACAATATGACGGCAACGGCAGATATACGTAATGGTCGTGCCCATGCAAGCTTGTATGGTGATAATCAGTTATTGAATGGTGCTGTCAGTCTTGATGCTTTGATGAACAAGAACAAGTTCGATGGCACTATTACTGCCGATATGGCACAGTTAGACCTCTATCAGTTACGTTTGGTAGATAACCCGTTGACGATTGGTCTATGCGGTCATGTGGATGTGACTTCCGACTTGAACAAGAATCATCGTCTCAGTGGATTCTTCAGTGATTTGACTATCCGTGACTCTGCCAAGACCTATCGACCGGAAGATATCGGATTGCTTGTTAATCTACGTCCTGACACGACCTATGCCCGTATACAGAGTGGTGATTTCATCGTGAAGGTGGATGCCAGTGGAGATTACGAACGGGTATTGAAGCAACTGACTACGCTCAGTGATTCCGCCATGGCACAGTTTGATAAGAAAATCATTGACCAGGCAGCCCTTCGAAGACTTCTGCCTGTTATAAAACTCCATGTGGAAAGCAAGAAAGACAATCCGATTGCTAATATCCTGAAGAGTGGACAGAATATCGATTTCAAGGAGTTATTATTTGACATGTCAACCTCTCCGGAGACTGGTGTCAATGGCAACGGCTATGTCCATTCTTTAGTCTATGACGGTACTCGTCTGGATACGATTAACTTCCGTTTGACACAGCGGAAAGACCATCTGAGTTTTGGTGGACAGATTCGTAACAACAAACGCAATCCGCAGTTTGTATTCAATGCGCTCTTTGACGGTCTCTTCCAAGAACGGGGAGCCACGATGGGTGTCCGTTATTATGATTCCGATAATAAGTTAGGTGCCCGTATCGGTGCTCAGGCAGAGATGGTAGAGAATGGTATCAATCTGCATCTCCTTCCTGAACGTCCTACCATCGGCTATAAGGAGTTCAACCTGAACAAAGACAACTTCGTATTCCTTGGTGCTGATAAAAAGGTGCGTGCAAAGATTGATTTGATAGCAGATGATGGTACGGGTGTGAAGATTTATTCTGAAGAGAGCGACCCCACAGCCTTGCAGGATATTACAGTCAGTTTGAATCGCTTCAATCTCGACGAATTAACCTCCGTTATCCCTTATGTTCCTCGCATGACGGGTCTGTTGAATGGCGACTATCATGTAGTGCAACATGAGACAGGACACTTCTCGATGGTTAGTGATATGTCTGTGCAGAACATGACCTATGAGCATAGTCCGATAGGTAATGTCAGTACCGAGTTGGTGTACTTGCAGAAAGAGGATGATGCCCATGCCGTTGAGGCGCGCTTGTTGAAGGATGATATAGAAGTGGGACTGTTGAATGGTACCTATTATAATGAAGGCGAGGGCGCTTTGGATGCCAATCTTCAATTGACACGTTTCCCATTGTCTATTATCAACGGTTTTGTACCTGACCAGATAGCAGGACTGGAAGGCTATGGTGAAGGTAGTCTGAGTATCAAGGGACCTTTGAAGAAACCACAGGTGAATGGTGAGGTCTATCTTGATTCTTCCTATCTCGTGAGTGTTCCCTATGGCATGCGGTTACGTTTCGATAACGACCCAGTCCGTATAGTGGGCTCCAACCTTTTGTTTGAGAACTTCACAGTCTATGCCTATAACGACAACCCGTTGAATATCATGGGTAGTATTAATTTCAGTGACCTCGACCGCATCATGGTAGACCTTCGGATGCAAGCCAGAGACTATCAGATTATCGGTGCCAAGGAGAATGCGAAGAGCATCGCCTATGGCAATGCATTCGTGGATTTCTTGGGAAGGATGCAAGGACCATTGGACAACCTGAACATGCGAGGAAGACTGAAAGTATTAGGTTCTACCGATATGAGTTATGTCTTGCGTGACACGCCATTGTCTACCGATAATCACTTGGAGGAACTGGTGAAATTCACAGATTTCAGTGATACGGCACAAGTTGTTGTGGAGCGTCCATCACTGGATGGCTTACACATGGATTTAACGGTCGAAGTGTCGAAGGGTGCTCATATTATGGCGTATCTGAATACTGATCACTCTAACTATATTGACTTGACAGGTGGTGGAACCTTGCGTATGCAATATACGCCAGTCGAAAATCTGCAATTGCGTGGACGTTATACCTTGTCGAATGGTGAAATGAAATACTCGCTGCCTCTTATCCCGTTGAAGACGTTTACCATTCAGGACGGCTCATATATCGAGTTCACGGGTGAACCGATGAATCCTACATTGAATATCACGGCGACAGAACGTATCCGTGCCGCTGTTTCTAACAGCAGTGGGGCAGGGCGTAGTGTGGAGTTCGACTGTGGCGTGGTGATTACCCAGACACTTAACAACATGGGCGTGATGTTCACACTGGACGCTCCAGAGGATATGCAGTTGCATAGTGAGTTGCAAGCGATGGATTTAGAGCAGCGTAACAAACTTGCTGTGACGATGCTGACGACGGGTATGTATCTTGCTGATGGTAATACGAGTGCCTTCTCGATGAACGCTGCACTTAGTTCGTTCTTGAACTCTGAGATTAATTCACTCACAGGTAATGCCCTGCGTACCCTCGACCTCTCGTTCGGTATGGATAACATGACGGATGCTACAGGTGCTATCCATACAGACTACTCGTTTAAGTTTGCCAAGCGCTTTATGAACAATCGCCTGAAGATTGCCGTAGGTGGTAGAGTGTCGACAGGAGCTGAGTTGCAACAGCGTAATAACTCATTCTTTGATAATGTCTCATTGGAATATCGCCTTGACCAGACGGCGAATAAGTTTATCACTGTGTATTACCAGAACAACAGTTACGACTGGTTAGACGGCTATACGCAGAAATATGGTGTCGGCTTCACATGGCGTCGCTCACTTCAACACTTCTGGGATATTTTCCGCTTCAAGGATACCACTCCGCAGAGGACTCCTAGAACTCAGAGATCTCCGAGTACTCCTAGTTCTCTGAGTACTCCGAATACTCAGAATACTCCGAATACTCAGAATACTCCGAACACTCCGACTGACTCTCTAAAAACTGAAAACAATGAAACAAAATAAACTCCTGCTCTGTTTGTGTGTCGTCCTGCTCGCTTCCTGTTCGATGACGAAGAATATCCCTGATGACGACCAGCTCTTCACGGGATTGAAGAAGATTACCTATGAGAACTACGAGAAGAACGATAACTTCATCACGACGCAGGAAGAGGTGGAGGCTGCCCTTGCGACGGCTCCTAATGGTTCCCTCTTCGGCAGTAGTTACCATCGGATGCCTTTCTCTTTCGGATTGTCGGTATGGAACGCCTACGCCCATAAAGATACCAAGTTTGCCAAGTGGATGACGAAGGCTTTTGGTAAGCAGCCTGTATTGATGTCGTGGGTGAATCCAGAGTTACGTTCGTCAGTGGCACAATCGGTATTGCGTAATCATGGTTATTTCAATGGACAGGTGAGTTATGAGGTCATCCAACAGAAGAATCCCAAGACAGCCAAGATTGCCTATACCGTGAATCTTGGCAGACTCTATACACTCGACAGTGTCGGCTATTTCGGCTTTCCTGCCGAGGCAGATAGTATGATACATGCGACGCTCGACGAGGCGTATATTCATAAGGGTGATCCTTTTGTGGTCTCCAACCTTGATGCGGAGCGCAGTCGTGTGGGTCTGCTGCTGCGTAATAACGGTTATTATTATTACCAGCCCAGTTATGCCTCTTATCTGGCTGACACGTTTGCTGTTGACGGAAAGGCACAACTGCGTTTCCAGTTGGCGAATGGTGTTCCTGAACAGGCTCTTCATAAATGGTATATCGGTAAGATTGATATCAATATGCGTAAGACCTTCAGGGAGCAGTTGACAGACTCGGTTAAGAGACGCTTCTTCACCGTTCGCTTTGCAGGAAAGAAACCACCTATCCGTACCCGTGTGCTGATGGCTGACATGAAACTGCGTCCCCGCCAGTTATATAGTTATGACAACTATCTGCAGTCTATCAACAAACTCAATGCGATGGGACTCTTCTCATCGACCGATTTCGTTTTTACGCCTCGTGATACCACAGCGACATGCGATACCTTGGACTTGACACTTAACTGTGTGTTCGATAAACCATGGGACTTCTATATCGAGACGAACTTCAACGCACGTACTATCGGACGTGTGGGACCAGAGTTGAAACTGGGTGTTGCCCGTCGTAATGCCTTCCGAGGCGGTGAGAAAATTGACGTCAACCTGCACGGCTCTTATGAGTGGTCGACGAGTGGCGGTAATTCCATGAATAACTATGAGTATGGTGCCGATGTCAGCATCGAGTTCCCACGTATCATCGCCCCCTTCTTTGGTGGCAATCGTGTGCGTCGTGACAAGGATGGTCGTCGCATCCGTCGTCGTCGTTTCTTCTCTACGCCGTTGACGCTTGCCAAAGTCTCTACGGACATCATCTATCGTCCGAAATACTATAAGATGCATGTGGTCAGTGGTGAGTGGACTTATCGTTGGCAGACTTCCGCTCAGAGTCGTCATGAGTTCTCTCCGTTTACTGTCAAATATCAGTTTATGAACAGTCATACCAGTGAATATGACTCGTTAGTGAAGAAGAATCCGTATCTTGCTGTGTCTATGCAGGACTTCTTTGTTCCTGAGATGCGCTATACCTATACTTACACCAGCCCAGCAGAGAAACTGCATCCCATCCGTTGGGAGACCACTCTTGCCGAGTCAGGTAACCTCGTGTCCTTGGCGTATATGATTGGTGGCAAGAGTTGGGATGAAAAGAACAAGAAGCTGTTTAAGAATCCCTATTCGCAGTTTGTCAAGTTAGAGACTGACTTCACCAAGACTTGGACGCTGAGCAGTACCTCGCAGTTGGTGGGACATCTCAATGCAGGTTATATCTGGGTTTATGGTAACTCTGACGTCATACCTAATGCAGAGATGTTCTATGTGGGTGGTGCCAATAGCATTCGTGCTTTCCCTGTTCGTGGTGTCGGACCAGGCAGTATCGCTTCTTTCGGTGACAGGGCGTGGGACTACATCATGCGTAATGGCAATGTCAAGTTCGTGGCAAACTTAGAGTATCGCCCTCATCTGTTCGGTAACTTCTATGGGGCTGTGTTCCTTGATGCCGGTAATGTGTGGACCACGACGAATGGCCTTTATGGTAACGAGGAAACGGAAAACTTAGGAAAGTTCAGGTTCAAGAACTTCTTCCGTGAACTGGCTCTTGGCACAGGCATCGGTATTCGTTACGACCTTAACTTCCTGATTATCCGTCTCGACTGGGGTATCGGTCTTCACATGCCTTACGATACTGGTAAGTCTGGTTACTTCAACATCGGTAGTTTCAAGGATGCCAACACCCTCCACTTCGCCATCGGCTATCCGTTCTAAATAGTTTTTAAACCGATGCCCTAATTTGGACGTTACAAACGAGGTGAATGTAACGTTCAAACGCATTGTTTGTAAGCCACAAACACCTCGAAAACACGTTGTTTTCTATATGCTATATAAGTTACTTCCTGACTATCACGCTGCCACTTGCCTGATGGGTGGCTAAGATAAGTACTTCGGCTATCTGGACATGTGCAGGAGCGTTAGCGGCATAGACGGCAACATCGGCAATATCATCGCCAGTAAGGGGTTTAATGCCCGTATAGACTTTAGCGGCACGTTCGTTGTCGCCTTTAAAACGGATGTTACTGAAATTTGTCTCTACAAGTCCTGGTTTTAAGTTCGTCACACGAATGGCAGTATCTGCTACATCGATACGCAGTCCGTCAGTGAGGGTCTTCACGGCTGCTTTTGTGGCACAATAGACGTTGCCGCCTGCATAAGCGGCATCGCCCGCCACAGAACCTATGTTTATAATATGTCCGCGATTGCGTTTCACCATTCCAGGAACAATAAGTCGTGTCATTGTGAGTAGTCCTTTGATGTTCGTATCAATCATTGTCTCCCAATCATCAAAGTTGCCTTCATGTTCAGGCTCTAGTCCAAGGGCAAGTCCTGCGTTATTCACCAGAACGTCAATCTCTTGCCATTCTTCTGGCAGTTCGTTTAGGCATTGTTTCGCCTTCTCACGGTCTCTCACATCGAAGGCAAGGGTTATCACTTTCGTTCCCCTCTCTGTCAGTTCTTTCTGAATCTCAGTGAGTCGAGTCTCGTTTCTTGCTGTCAGTATCAACTTGTCGCCGTTATCAGCAAATTTTCTTGCGCACCCCAGTCCAATACCACTTGTTGCACCTGTTATTAAAACGATTTTATTCATATTCTAATAAAAAAATTTAAATCTGTTTTGTATTTCGCTCGATTTGCACTACCTTTGCACCCGAATTCTTTGAATAAGGGTCGGTTCCGTAGCTCAGTTGGATTAGAGCAACGCCCTTCTAAGGCGTGGGTCTAGGGTTCGAATCCCTACGGAATCACTCTTTTTTTTGATGTTTCCTGTGCTTGTTGTCTTTATTTTTGTACCAGAAGAAATACTGCCGTTGGGCGAGTTTCTCTTTAGGGCTACGGGCACTGAACACCTTTTCCATCGTATAGGGGTTGTAGCCTGTGTACCAAGTCTCGGTAGAGACAGTCATGGGAGTGGGCGTGAAGTCTTGTACTTGCTCTAAGTGGAAGTTCAGTTTCTTGGTGATCTCTGCGAGTTGTGCCATGTCCGACTCAGTACATCCTGGATGACTGGAGATGAAGTAGGGGATAATCTGCTGGTTAAGATGTTCCTCCTGATTGATACGGTCAAAGATACGCTTGAAATCATAGAACTGTTGGAAGGAAGGCTTGCGCATCAGATACAGCACACGGTCGCTGGTATGCTCTGGTGCAACCTTGAGTCGTCCACTGACATGACGTGTGATGAGTTCACGCGCATACTGCATAGCGGCCCGATTGGTCTCCTCGTCTTTGCTGTGATGCAGGATTAAGTCATAACGAACACCACTGCCGATGAAACTTTTCTTGATGCCAGGAAGGGCATCGACAGCATGATAGACCTCCAACAATGCGGAATGATTGGTGTTCAGATTAGGGCATATCTGCGGATGAATACAACTGGGACGTTTACACTTTTCGCATGCCTTTATGTTATGTCCTTTCATGCCATACATGTTAGCAGATGGCCCTCCAAGGTCAGAGATATATCCTTTAAAGTCAGGCATTTGCATAACCTGCTTCACTTCTTTTGTAATACTCTCTTTGGAGCGACAAGCAATGAACTTTCCTTGGTGGGCAGAGATGGTACAGAAGGCACAACCGCCAAAACAACCACGATGGATATTGACACTGTGCTTAATCATCTCGTAGGCAGGAATACGCTTTCCTTTGTATTTCGGATGCGGCTGACGCGTATATGGCAAATCGAAAGAAGCATCCAGTTCTTCTGTTGTCAGAGGAGGATAGGGTGGGTTAACGACAGCATAGCGTCCATTGACACCTTGTATCAGTCGTTGGGCATGTATCATGTTCGACTGTTCCTCAATATGTCGGAAGTTCTCTGCCTGCATCCGCTTGTCGCGCAGACAGTCCTCATGGCTGTGGAGTACGATGTCCTGTTCGTTAATGCCATCGGGGATGTCTTTCTTGTCAGCAAGATATACAATCTGGGGCAAGTCACGCATCGCATCGATGGGCTGTCCTTCATCCAGTCGTCGTGCAATCTCAAGAACCGTCTTCTCTCCCATGCCATACGAGATAAGGTCGGCAGGAGCGTCACACAGAATACAGGGGCGTAATCTGTCTTGCCAATAGTCGTAATGGGACAAGCGGCGCAAAGAAGCCTCAATGCCTCCCAAAATGATAGGGACATCAGGGTATAACTCACGAAGGATACGACTATAAACAATCGTGGGATATTCCGGACGGGCATCATGACGCCCATCAGGGCTATAGGCATCTTCTGAACGAAGACGACGATTGGCAGTATATTTGTTCACCATCGAGTCCATACATCCAGGAGAGATGCCGAAAAAGAGTCGTGGTCGTCCGAGTTTTTTGAAGTCACGGAAATCGCCGTGCCAGTCAGGTTGTGGCACAATAGCCACTTTATAGCCGGCAGCCTCCAAGACACGTCCGATGACGGCAGCACCGAAAGAAGGATGATCTACATAGGCATCGCCACTGAACAGGATGACATCGAGTTCATCCCATCCCCGCAGTTCCAACTCTTTCTTCGTCGTTGGCAGAAAGTCTGTCAGGCGATACTCCACACTTCTTAACTATAAACTCTTAACTATTAACTATGAACTAATTAAACGGTGTTCCTTGGAAGGCGCGGGTGGTCATACCGAGATTCTCATTCCCTTGATTCTTCCAGTTGATATACAACAATACCAGTTGCTGAAGCCCGTATGCCTTCATGTTATGATGATAGATGACATCCAGACAGAGGTCCAGCAAATTCTTGTCTTTTCCTGCCTCAGACTCCAGGATAGAACGGATGTTCATTTTCAGTTTGTCAAGCACTTGCTCATCGACATAACCGTTGGAGTCAATCAGGTCACGGAAGAGTTGGTATTTCTCAATAGTTTCCAGATGTTGGTCGCTGATTTCCATGCTTCGCGTACCACTTGAATTTGTTAGGATCTTGTACATAATAGTAGGCTTTTATTTTAATAAGTAATTTAATATTCCTCGCATGATGGAACCTTGCTTCTGTTCACTCTTGATGCATTCGAAGGGGAAGCCCATGGTGAACGAACGGTAATCCTTGCCTTTGTAAGCGACAGCAGCATCTTGTCCGTCGGCATAGCGCATTACGGCATAGGCAGGTTGAACGGGATTCAGCACGTCAGTAGCGGTGGCGGCATAATGCTCTTCGTTCAAAGTGTTATAATAAGGTATCTGTGTACCCATACCTTCCACCGTGTCACTGCTACTAGTGTTTCTGCCACCGAAGGTACATTTCAAGGTCTGACTAACAAACTTCTCGTCTTCAGAGCCTGCGATGTCCGTACCGATATAAGCACCACTGACCAACAGCGCACCTCCTCTTCGGGTATAGTTCTGCAAAGCACTGCGTAGGGCAGGCGTGAATGTCTTGTAATACACAAGGCTATGTCTGTCACTTCTTTCCAGTCCTAAGATAAGATCCACCAACGCATAGTCCTTCAGTCTGACTTTTCCTGTCTCTAATGCCTTGCTGGAAGCACTGACGATATTGTATTCCTGTGCGGAGGCGATAGCCTTGGCATGACAGGATACATAGTTGAAGTCATTGCCAGCGATGAACTTGCCTGCCAGTTCACTGCTGCTCCATCCCATGCCGTTCTCATTGGCAATACCCATCTTATTACGGTCGAAGTTACGCTGTCTGCCAAGCCATCCAGCAGTTGTGCCATAAGTAACACCAGGATCATCGTCAAGGTCGAAGCCTTGTTCCATACCATCATTACGGATGGCAGGTGATGACAGGCGGTGGAATCCGTTGACAATCATCACTGTATTCTTGGCGTCAGGGTGGTAATATGCAGAGAGCACTTCTGTTGGGAAGCTCTGTCCACCTTTATTGGCAGCCGTCACCTTGAAATGATAGAGTATGTCTGCTTGCAGTTCTGTCTCATAATTCTGGTCTCTCACAAACGTGCCATTATCGAAGTCTGCACCTCCTACAGAGGTATAGACAATATATCCCGAAGGATTGGCAGAGGGTTCTTGCGGGTCTTTCACTGCCTCCCAACTGAGTCTGACCTTGTTCTTCATCATCTCCATGTGGAAATTATCGGGTGCCAACGGGGTGACGACAACTGACAAGTCGTGCTGTTGGGCGACATAGCGTAAGAGGGTCTTGTAAATGATACGGGCAAGTGTAAAGCGGAAGTTAGGGTCTTGTCCGTAGCGCATGTCAGGGAAATTCTGGTGCGACATAGTCTCTATGATGACACTGGGAATAGCAGGTACCCTTGTCTCGGAATAGTTACGATCGAAAAGGTCCCTTTTGTTCCATCGCCCGTATTTGTTTTGCAGTTCTGTGGTGACATTTGTCAATAGGGCATCAGCGAGATCACGGGAGGCTAATCGAGAGAGTCCTGTAGGCAGTTTTCCATCATTATAATTGGTCGTGGCGACTGCCAGTGTGCCGATAAGTCCCGTTCCGTCTTTGGCATAGCCAGCGTCGCTGTGTATGGCAAGTGACAACTCGATAGGTACACGCAGTCCTGTTGTGTCAGGAAGGAAGGGGGAGCCTCCTGCCAGATAGTTCGTCATATTGGAACGTACGTTGATATCGTCGGCATAGTCATCAGTACCCTCTCTACTGCTATATACGGAATAGGGCATACCAGCCCATTGGGCATAATAACGCGCTCCTTCGACAGCACGGGGCATACCACTGACACTTTCCCCTCGTTTGATGTTTCCCATACCGCCTCCAAAACGGACGGCATCAGTGGTAACTACACCACTTTGGTTACTTTGATTGGTGATGGTCACCCGATTGAACTCACTATACCCTTGGTCAAAAGCAAAGGTACCCAGATAGACCCAGGTGCCACCACCCATCTTCTGATTGACATGAAAGACAGTGCGTTCCCCTTTGTGCCATACGGTATACTCAGCATTGTCGATACTGTTATCTAAGGTCTGATAACTTACATATACTGCATAACGTCCCTCTTTTGGGAAGTCAGGCTGATAACTTGCAAGTGAATAGCGACTCTTGTTATTGGTGGTTTTTACCATGCGTGCCGTACCAGCCTCAAAGGGATTCTCATTGTCGACATAGGCAGAGTCATGATAGGCAAAACCGACACGTGGCGTATTTGTCCATTTTCCATGTGAGGTTGCTTCAAGATAGTTGCGCTTACTGCCGTCATTGTCAATGATGATTTCTTCTTTCTGCCATGCACGTTCACGAGGAGTGAAGACGATAGCACCTGCATTCTCCAACATAGGGATGAGGTAGGGTACGACGATGGTCTGTGTGAAGAGGTCTTCTGTCGTTGCGAAAAGTTTCGGACGCTGCCACTCCCATTGTAGTTTCTTCTTATCGAAATAGCGACCATGACTGGCCCATAATGAGAGATGTCGTCCTTGCAATCCCTCTGTAATCTCGTATGGAAGGGATATATTCTTTACCCAAGGCTCACCTTTGTAATCGATGTCTCCCCACATTCGTTCTTTGTCCTTGTGCTTCCTCAGCCTGTTGGGTACAAGTTCTTTCAGTTCATAGTTATGGGTATTCACTGTCAGGAAGTACTCATCGTAAGGTTTAGGCAATATCTCTTTGATTTGCTGGTAGATGCGTTCCACGAGATCGGTAGTGAAAGTCTGCTCGGCAAACGCATCATTGGCAGTGACAGTAATCGTTTCTTCTTCGTCATCTATCAGCAGGTCTTTCAGATGTGCGTTCTTTGAGACTTGTGCTCCTGGCGCTTTGTAATCTTTGAAGTAGTTCTCTAATCTGTTCTTGATATCTTTCTCGTCAGTGTTGGTTTGAGCGATTGTTTGCTGATTTCCAAGAACAGCCAATAATATAAGTATGGTGAGGATTTTTCTCATGCTGTTTCTCCTGTCGTGAAATTCTCAGGCTTTTTGCCTTTGAACTTACTGAAATACTGTTTGATTTCGCGCATCTGGGTGTCGATGTCGCCGTTAGGTATAATGGTTTTGGTGCATTCAATGTACCGCTTCTCATAGTCTACGCCATAAAGCAGGATGGGTATCTCTGCTTTGAGGGCAATGAAATAGAAGCCTTTCTTCCATTCCGGGTTAAGAGAGCGGGTTCCTTCCGGAGTGATACACAGGTGGAAAGTCTTAGCGTTTCTAGCTGTCTCTGCCAGATTGTCTGTCAGGCTCGTCTTCTTGTCGCGCCATACGGGAATGCCGCCCAGTCTTTTGAAGAGAGGACCAATGGGCCAGAAGAACCATTCCTTTTTCATCATGAAGTTGCTCTTAAGCCCTTCCGCTCCGTTATAGAGTTGTCCGATCAGGAAGTCCCAGTTGCTGGTATGCGGAGCCAGACAGATGATATACTTGTCGGGATGGGCCTCCGTGACATTGGTAGTCCATCCCATGTGTTTGTAGAGTAGCCAGTTACAAAATGATTTCCACATGTTTCCGTTTATAGGTTATTGATATGGTCAAGTATCTCACTGACCTGTGCACTAAACTGTTCCCTGAGGTCCTTGTAGTACTTGTCTGCAGGCATACCAGGCTCGGGGTGTGATATGCGGCTGATGAAATGCTGTTGTAGTTTGGCAACAGAAAACAATACGTTCTCGATGTCTGACTCTTTGGGGTTGTTGCCATACAAGGATGCTGCAATAAACTCTGAGAAAAGTTCCTCGCTAATCAGGTTGATTTGTTTCTTTAGTGCTCTTTTGTTAGCCATAAATTGTTTCCTCCTATTAATTTCATTTGTTGATTCATTCGTCAAAGATACGGAAAATAATTCAACTTACAATGTTTTTCGTCACAAAAATAATTAAAAAGGAGAAAATACCTTTTATTCTTTCTTATTTCTATCGGAAAATGATTAATTTTGCCAACCAATTGAGAAATATTATTCAAATTATTAATAATAAGTTTTATGGAAAAAAGTGCATTGCAGAAAGCAAGAGCAGCCTATCAGCCTAAATTGCCAAAGGCTCTTCAGGGCGCAGTAAAAATCAAGGAAGGTCAGCCGACTCAGAGCGTAGGTGACCAGGAGGAAATCAAGAAGTTATTCCCGAACACTTATGGGATGCCTATCGTAGAGTTCGTTCCTGCCGAGGAGGCAAACACGAAGAAGATGAACGTGGGTATTATCCTTTCTGGTGGTCAGGCTCCTGGCGGTCATAATGTTATCACGGGTCTCTTTGACCAGATTAAGAAACTGAACCCCGAGAACCGTCTCTTTGGATTCATCCTTGGCCCTGGCGGTTTGGTTGATCATAACTACATGGAGTTGACTCCTGAGATTATTGACGAGTATCGTAACACTGGCGGCTTCGATATGATCGGTTCAGGTCGTACGAAGTTGGAGAAAGTTGACCAGTTTGAGAAAGGTCTGGAGATTATCCGTAAACTTGATATCAAGGCCATTGTGATTATCGGTGGTGATGACTCCAACACCAATGCCTGTGTACTCGCTGAGTACTATGCCGCTAAGAACTACGGTGTACAGGTGATTGGTTGCCCAAAGACTATTGACGGTGACTTGAAGAACGACCAGATTGAGACTTCTTTCGGTTTCGATACTGCTTGTAAGACATACTCAGAACTCATTGGTAACATTGAGCGCGACTGTAACTCTGCACGTAAATACTGGCACTTTATCAAGGTGATGGGACGTTCTGCTTCTCATATCGCTTTGGAGTGTGCTTTGCAGACACAGCCCAATATCTGTCTCATTAGTGAGGAGGTAGAGGCAAAAGAGCAGAGCCTCGATGATATCGTAGCATATATTGCCAACGCTGTAGCCGCTCGTGCTGCCGATGGTAATAATTTCGGTACTGTGATTATTCCTGAGGGTGTAATTGAGTTCATTCCCGCTATCAAGAAACTGATAGCACAACTGAACGATGTACTTGCTATGCCAGAGGCTAAGGAGATCAGCCGTGATGAGCAGGTTGACTTTGCCAAGAGTCATCTGACTGCCGAGAACCTCGCTGTGTTCAACAGCCTTCCTGTAGGTGTTGCCCGTCAGTTGGCACTCGATCGCGATCCTCATGGAAACGTACAGGTATCACTCATCGAGACCGAGAAACTGCTGTCTACGATGGTTGCCCAGAAGTTGGAGAAGATGAAGAAAGAAGGTAAGTACACTGGTAAGTTTGGTACTCAGCATCACTTCTTCGGTTATGAAGGACGTTGTGCAGCTCCTTCTAACTTCGATGCTGACTATTGCTATGCCCTCGGTACCAGTGCTGCCCAGTTGATTGCCAATGGTAAGACAGGTTATATGGCTATCGTCAAGAATACAACGAAACCTGCAGAACAATGGATTGCCGGTGGTGTGCCCATCACGATGATGATGAATATGGAGAAACGTGCCGGTGAAATGAAGCCTGTTATCCGCAAGGCGCTTGTTGAACTTGACGGTGCTCCATTCAAGGAGTATGCTGCTCATCGCGATGAATGGGCTCGCAAGACTGCATATATTTATCCTGGTCCTATTCAGTACTGGGGACCCACTGAAGTCTGCGACCAACCTACGATGACCCTTGCGCTTGAGCAGGCTTAATCGTTATGTCTACAAAACGCAAACCGCAACATAAGAGACGCCTGACGAGTCCTGTCCGCCACAAGCGGCCAGGACTCTTGGTGCGTTTGCTTCAACGACTTCTTCAGCACACTCCCAGTTGGGCGTGGTGGGTAGGCGGCGGTTTGGTTGTGACGCTCTATATCTTTTTCTTCTATTATATCTTTGTCGGTCCATTCGGCTTCCGTTGGCGTGCCCTTTATGGCGATGTCAGTTATCCTGAGGGTTACGAGATTCATGGTATTGATATCAGTCACCACCAAGGACCTATCGACTGGGCAGAACTGAAGGATAATGGTGTCATCGACAAGTACCCTGTGCGCTTTGTCTTCATGAAGGCGACAGAGGGTGCCAGTATCATTGATGACAATTTCAGTGATAACTTCCATCAGGCACGGGAGTATGGCTTCACCCGTGGTGCCTATCATTTCTATAGTGTCTATTCTCCTGCTAAGGATCAGGCACAATACTTTATTAAGAACGTCAAATTGGAGAATGGTGATTTGCCTCCTGTGCTTGACGTGGAGCATAAACCCAAGAACCAGACTGACGAAGAGTTTAAGAATAGTGTATTGGAATGGCTTGACATCGTGGAGAAACATTATCATGTCAAACCGATTATCTATACCTATTATAAGTTTAAACTCAAATACCTGAGTGATCCTGTTTTCGACGAGTATCCTTATTGGATTGCCCACTATTATGTGGATAAGGTCACTTACGAGGGACCATGGAAGTTCTGGCAGCATACGGACGCAGGACGTCTGCCTGGTATTAAAGGCACTGTAGACTTTAATATTTATAACGGTTCTTTCTACGATCTCCGCAAACTCACTATTGGAGCTCGTGAACAGATAGGTGAGGAAGCCTATCAGGATGATTGATTAATCCTTCTTATCTTTCTTTTTCTTTGCTTTCTTCTTCGTGCTGAAGAGATCGCGCCAGCCATTGAAGTCTTTCTTCATGATAAGACCGATACCCTGTGTGTTCAGGGATGACTTTGTGAAGTAGCGGTCATTGGTCTGATTATAGACTTTCAGGGCAAGGTTGCCGTTGGGGAATAATAGATAGCGAATGTCAAAGTCACCGATAAACGACGGTGTTGCTGTGGTCGCCTTATCACGGTAACCGAACTGTCCGTTGATGAGCAAACGGTTGTTGAAGAGGCGTCCGCTGATGAGTCCTTCGTATTCAGCATTGTTCCATCCCTCATCGCCTGTAGAGATGTTGGCTCCAAAACTCCAGTCGTTACTCTTGATGACAGACTTCAACAGATTGTTGATTTGTCCCGACAGCGTTCCTGAGAGCAGACTCTGCATAGCGAGGGAAGTCTGGCTCTGTTGGCTGTTGCTTTCTGCATTATTGGCTCCCTGTGGATAGAAGCGTCCGATGGCAAGGAGATAGAGTACTTGTTGGTTCATCTCGTCCTGTGAGTTGATGAGAGAGCGCACCATCTGTTTCTCGTCGGCATTGACGGTAGGCATATCAAGGTCGAACTCAACAATGGGCTGGTTGGGTTGTCCCGTGATGTTCATAAGACAACTGACACGCACCGTATTGGAGAAACTCTTGCCTACGTTGAGGTCTGAGAGGGATACTCCGTTGACAATATGCTGAGCCTGCAGGTTCAGATTGGCGTCGTAGGGGTCACCACCGAAGACAATGGTACCACCTTCCTGGAAGGTAAAGTCTTTCTTGATAACATTCTGTATCGTGATGTTATAGGTGCCGTCTGTCACCTGATAAGTACCGAACATATTGAAACCTCCCTTGTTAAACCATGTGGCACGTAATACACCATTGCCGTGCAGAGTGATATAGTCACCAGTATGGCTGTCCATCAGCAGACGCAGAGTTGCATCTGGGGTGCAGTTCACAAGGAAATTGATGCGCATGTCGGAACGCTCCTCCACAACAGGTGTCAACATTTTCTGGGATTGTGTCTTTTCCTTAGTACCCCAATGGATGAATTCCTGATTAGATACCGCATACTGGTCAACGTTGTACACCAAGAAGGAGTTGCGCTGTGGTGTGACATCTAGGTCAATGACGGTCTCTCCACTTCTGCCGTGAATAGCGACATCGCCAGTGCCATAGACGGTACCATAGAATGTGTCCTCACCAAAGTCAGGAAAGTCATAGGCAAGCAGATCCTCTGCATGGATGTACAGGTCGTATGTCAAATGAGTGAGGTAGTTGTGGTGAATACCTCCTGTGACGATACCTTGATGGTCGCGGATGTCGTAGATGGGGCAACGGACGAATTCTATCTCGTTGGGCATCATACGGATAGTATCGTTACGTAGTTGATAGGTGCAGCCGACAGGTTTGACATGTGCCTCTCCGTTGACAACCAGTTCACCTGTCAGGTTAATGAGACTTAATGGACCGTAAAGGCGAACTGCACCATCGGCATGTCCTTCCACTTTACTGATGAAACTTTTGGTAAACGAATGCATGAAGTCTATATGAGTACCTGCTGCCTTAATGTCGAGATTGATGTAGTCGTGGGTAGGAGAGACGTAACCGTCAATGTAGGTCATAGCATCCTTTCCATCATCAGCAATGGCGTGAATGTCTATCTGTTCTTTCTCGGTATTCCAGTTGACGTGGGCGTCTAGTACACCCATCCGTCCGTGTTCGAACTTAAACTCGTTGACGGTCAGGTCTGCATATCCTTGCAATTGTTTACCAAACAGTCCTTTTGCCACAGCATTTCCTGTAGCAAGTCCACTAAATTTGACTGCATCGAAATTGACGAGTTCGAGGATATAGTTGACATCAATGTCCTTTATATTAACCAATAGAGAGTCGGTATTGTTCTCTGATGCTGTTCCATTCACAGTTAGATGCTGATCTCTGTGGTGTATATTGAAGTCATTGACCTCCAATCTCTTGTCGGAATAGGAGATAGCACAGGGGTCTACATCCCATTGGGTGTTATGGATATTGATGTGTGATGGAGCAATACCAATGAAAGCGGTCTGCATGCCGTCGGGCGTTTTGAAGAAATTGGTGGTACTGTTCAGTACACCACTCATACGCTCTACGGCATGATTGTCCCATGAGAAGGAAGTGGTGAGATGATTATCATGTGCCTTTCCCTTCAGGTTCAGGTCAAAATGGTTGCCGTTTTCCATTAATTTAGTAATACTTGCATCACAGGTCAGTGAGTCATTAGGTGTTGTGATTCGTATTTCTCCGTTGCGATATCCACTTTCTTTATAATAGAAAGATGGAAGGTGACACTCCAAATTAATAGTACGTATATTGTCGTTGACGAAGCCTTGAAGGGTTACTGGTTGAGTGATAGTCAATGGCATTTGTGTGAGTTGTTTCAGCCAGTCGCTCTTCTTGATGGTGGCACTGATGCTGAAATTATTATGCGTGTTTGGGTTAACTTGTGGAAGTCCTGGTAGTGTCTGCAATTTACTTGCAATAAAATTTGTAAAACTCTGAGATAGAGTCTGATAGTCAAATTCACCACGTATCTCTGCGTTGGCAAAATCACTGTTCAATAAAAGGTAGTGGATGCCTTCATCGAAGCCTGTTTGTACTTCTAACTGATCCAACTCATAATGTTCTTCGAGTGTCTTCATGGAGAAATCTCTGACATGGAAGAAGCCTTGTACGTTATTTAGGTTGGAGCCTTTCAAAATGGTTTCGATATCGGCAGAGAATCGTGCATCTTTCCATTGGTTTGACAGATGAGTCTCCTGTGGAGAGAAGTCCCTGATAGATGCTTTCAACTGGATATCTTTTTCTACCTTTTCTATTTGGGCGTTGCCTTCCAGTTCTATTTGGATATTGGGGTCATCCACCGTGCATTTTCCGTTGATACTTCCTGATGTATAGTTTCCATCTAGACGGATGTTCTGGTAGAGGTAATTGTTGTACTCGAAACGATCGACCGTTCCTTCGGCATACACCTGTAAATGGTTTTTGGCAAGACAGCCTTTCAGATTGATATTGGTGGCAAGTGTACCAAATCGCTCGTCATTCAATATCTGGCGCAGGTTAATACCCGTTGTCTGTAGGTCACCGATAAACTCCTGTTGTGGATCCATAGCAAAATGGACAGTGGCATCACCGACTCCAGAATGTAGTTGTTGACTAACTTGGATGCGCTCAAGAGCAATACCGTTTGCATTACCTGTGAGATGGATATCACCCATTCTTTCAATGACATCAGGAACGTCGACTTGCTTGCCTCTAAGGTTCTCCGAGATAAAATTAAGCGTCTTTGCCGAGAGGGAGAGGTCTTTGAGGTTGGCATACCATTCCGCTTTCTGGTCTATATGCTTGATAAAACCGTCGCATTGAATACTGATGTCTCCTGTTGAAGAACTGATGTTTAAGGCGGGTATCTCAATGTCATAGCCTTTTCCTTTGAATTGAGAGGATACGGACAACGTACTATTGAAGGTCTTAAGTGTAGGCAACAGACAGGCAATGTCAGACAAACGGATATGGGATGGTTGAATCTCTCCCTGGTAGTTAAGACTTTTCATTAGTATTTGGTTGCCTGTCATCTGATAACTTGCAGTCATCTTGTCGATTGCAAGTTCAGTTCTCGGCATCTTGAGATGTAAGTCGGAGAGGGTACTTTGAGAACGTCCTCCTTCGAAGTGCATGGAAAACTTGTCGACTTTCAGTCCTGACTTTTCCGTGAAGGCAAGTTTTTTCACGTTGAGGTTCATGGTGTCAGGTGTTATCGTCTTCAGGATAAAATAGGCACTGATATCTTTGAGGTGCAGGTGAGAGGGATTCAGTTGTTCAGGAGTCTCAGCCTCATAGAGCCTGTCGAAGCGCACACTGGAGTTTCGCATGATGAGCGAGTTAATGTGCAGGTCGAGTTTTGACTGTTCTGTTGTGTCCTTCGAAGCAAGGGAGTCGAGAGCAAACTGGAAGTTCGTTGGAGCGTCGGGAGCTGTTTGGTAGAAACGTGCATGGGCACCGAAGACCTGTGCAGATGAAATAGAAATCTTTCCATTAAGCAGTTCCCATATACTGATACGTACCCCTAAACGGTTGACAGTCAGCATTTCCTTGCCTTGTTGATCATAGATACAAACCCTATCAATAATCAGGCGGTTCAAAAAACCAGGATCGACACTCCCCACCTGTACATTGGTGCCGAGTGTCTCTGCAAGTAGTCCTGCCGTCTTTTTGCCGATATATCGCTGTACAGCAGGGATATGAAAAGAGATAATCATCAGCAGATATAAACCGATGAAACCCCAGACAGTGATGCTGAATATACGTTTGAGAACCTTCACTTGAAATCTCTTCGATGGGCGTTATTCTGTCAAACCAAGATTGCAAAATATTTCCTGCCGCCCTGTTTTTGCTACAAAATTACGATAAAAAGTTGTGACATAGGAATATTTCAGGGGAAAATTGCGCATTTTATACCTATTTTTTATTAATTTTGCAACGTTTCCGTACGATTTACTTAAACATTTATATAAATGGCAAATGTAATTAAATTGCGAAAAGGCTTAAACATCAACCTGAAAGGCAAGGCTGAGACGAAGCGCATTCAATTGAAATCCAACGGGCAGTATGCTTTGGTGCCTGATGATTTCGAAGGCGTGACACCGAAGGTCGTGGTCAAGGAAGGTGATAAAGTGAAAGCCGGGGATGCGTTGTTTGTCAACAAGCAGTATCCTGAAGTGAAGTTTGCCTCGCCTGTCAGCGGTACCGTCCGTGAGGTGGCGCGTGGTGAACGAAGGAAAGTGCTCTGCATCAAGGTCGACGCTGATGCGCAGCAGGAGTATGTGGATTACGGTAAGAAAGACGTGACGAAGATGGATGGCAAGGCTGTCGTTGACGCACTCTTGGAGGCTGGTATCTTTGGATATATCAACCAGTTGCCTTATGCTGTATCGACTAATCCCTCTCAGATGCCAAAGGCTGTTTTTGTTTCCGCTTTGCGTGACATGCCGTTGGCTGCTGACTTTGAGTTTGAAGTGAAGGGACAGGAGGGTGATTTCCAAACAGGTCTGACGGCGCTTTCTAAGATTGCCAAGACGTATCTGGGTTGTGGTGTTCACTCCAGTTTTGAGAACTACCAGGATGTAGAGGTGACTATCTTTGATGGTCCCTGTCCTGCTGGTAACGTCGGTGTACAGGTCAATCATCTCAATCCTGTCAACAAGGGTGAGGTAGTATGGACGGTAGAGCCGACGACAGTACTCTTCATCGGTCGTCTGTTTAATACAGGTAAGGTGAACTTAACCCGTACGATAGCGCTTTGTGGCAGTGAGGTGAATGCTCCTGCTTATGCAGACATGCTGGTTGGTGAAGAGTTGGCTACCTTGTTGAGCAACAGTTATGATGCTGACCACCATGTACGTATCATCAACGGTAATGTGTTGACAGGAAAACCTACTACGAAGGAAGGTTTCTTGGGTGCACATACCTCTGAGATTACAGTGATTCCTGAGGGTGACGATGCTGATGAGTTTGCTGGTTGGATTATGCCGCGCTTCAGGCAGTTCTCTGTCAACCGCAGCTATTTCTCTTGGCTTTGTGGCAAGAAAAAGAAGTATGCATTGGATGCCCGTGTAAAGGGTGGTGAGCGTCACATGATTATGAGTGGCGAACACGATAAGGTATTGCCGATGGATATCTATGCTGAGTATCTCATCAAAGCGATCATCACAGGTGATATCGACCGTCAGGAGGCTCTTGGTATTTATGAAGTTAGTCCCGAGGACTTCGCTCTTGCAGAGTTTGTGGATTCTTCCAAACTGGAATTGCAGCGCATTGTCCGTGAAGGCTTGAATATATTACGTAAAGAAAACGCATAAGACTATGAGCGCATTAAGAAACTATCTCAATAAGATCAAGCCTAACTTCGAACCCGAAGGTAAGCTGCATGCTTTCCGTTCTATCTTCGATGGTTTTGAGACGTTCCTCTATGTCCCGAATACAACGGCAAAGACGGGCGTGAATATCCACGATGCAATAGACTCAAAGCGTATTATGAGTATGGTAGTGATTGCTTTGATGCCTGCCATGCTGTTTGGTATGTATAACATAGGTTATCAGAACTATCTTGCTGCAGGAACACTGGCAAGTGCCTCTTTCTTTGAGGTGTTCTTCTATGGCTTCCTTGCCGTACTGCCAAAGATTCTTGTTTCCTATATCGTCGGTCTGGGTATTGAATTTGCCTGGGCACAGTGGAAAGGAGAGGAGATTCAGGAAGGTTATCTCGTATCAGGTATTCTCATTCCGTTGATTGTACCTATTGGTTGTCCGTTATGGATGCTGGCTCTCGCCTGTGCTTTCAGTGTCATCTTCTGTAAGGAGATTTTCGGTGGTACAGGTATGAACCTGTTCAATCCCGCTATCGCAGCCCGTATGTTCCTGTTCTTTGCCTATCCGTCGAAGATGACAGGTGATACCGTTTGGGTGGCTCAAGACAGTATCTTCGGACTGGGTAACACGTTGCCTGACACCTTTACGGCAGCTACACCTCTGGGACAGTTGGCACAGGGTATCAATCCCAATGCTTCTATCTGTGATATGATTTGTGGTTTTATTCCCGGCTCTATTGGTGAGACTTCCGTCATTGCCATCGCCATCGGTGCTGTTATCTTGTTGTGGACGGGCATTGCTTCTTGGCGTACCATGCTAAGCGTCTTCGTAGGCGGTGCTGCTTTGGCACTTTTGTTCGAACAGACGGGTCAGTCGATGACATGGTGGCACCATTTCGTCATGGGTGGCTTTGCCTTCGGTGCTGTATTTATGGCTACTGACCCTGTAACCTCTTGTCGTACCACCACAGGACAGTATATCTACGGTTTCCTGATTGGTGCGATGGCTATCATCATCCGTGTGATGAATGCCGGTTACCCTGAAGGTATGATGCTCGCCATCTTCTTTGGTAATATGATTGCTCCTACCATCGATCACTTCGTAGTGGAGCGTAACATCTCAAAACGAATGAAGAGAGGAGGTACCAAATGAAACTGAATACAAACAATAACGCGTACATTATTATTTATAGCGCGATACTTGTAGTCATTGTCGCCTTCCTGTTGGCATTTGTCTTCCAGGCACTCAAGCCGATGCAGGATGCTAACGTGGCACTTGACACAAAGAAACAGATTCTCAATTCACTGAACATCCGTGGCTTGGATGGTGCTGAGGCTGAAGCCAAGTACAAGGAAGTAGTGAAGAAAGAAGAGAATCGCGAAGGACAGAAGATTTATGAGTGCCAGATCAATGGTCAGGATATCATGGTAACCAGCCTGAAGGGTATGGGTCTCTGGGGTGGCATCAGTGGTTATGTCGCTATTGACAAAGAAGGTAAGGTCTTTGGTGCCTACTTCAACCATGAGTCCGAGACGGCAGGTCTTGGTGCTGAAATCAAGGACTCTCAGGCTTGGCAGGAGAAATTCATTGGCAAGAAGATCTGGGACGATAAAGGTAATGTGGTACTCTCTGTCGTGAAGAAGGTAGAAGATCCTGCGTCACAGGTTGACTGTGTGACGGGTGCTACGCTGACTTCTAATGGTGTGGATGCTATGATTAAAGACGGACTAAAGAACTTTAAGAAAGCAAAGGAGGAGTAAACTATGGCATTATTCAGTAAACAAAACAGGGAGGTTTTCACGAATCCGTTGAACCTCGACCATCCTATACTCGGACAGGTATTAGGTATCTGTTCTGCACTCGCTGTGACGTCGCAGTTGAAGCCAGCCATTGTGATGGGTCTCGCTGTAACGGTTATCACCGCTTTTGCAAATGTGATCATCTCGATTATCCGCAACACTATTCCTAACCGCATCCGTATCGTGGTGCAGTTGGTCGTTGTTGCTGCTCTCGTAACCATCGTTTCTCAGATTTTGAAGGCTTTCGCTTACGACGTGAGCGTTCAGTTGAGCGTGTATGTTGGTCTGATTATCACCAACTGTATCCTCATGGGACGTTTGGAGGCTTTTGCTATGCAGAACAAGCCTTGGCCTTCGTTCCTTGATGGTGTGGGCAACGGTCTCGGTTATGCGATGATTCTCGTCATCGTCGGTGCTGTCCGTGAATTCTTCGGACGCGGTTCGCTGTTAGGCTTCCAGATTCTGCCCGACAGTTTCTATGACTTCGGCTATGTCAACAACGGTATGATGACGATGCCGGCTATGGCGCTGATTCTCGTGGGTTGTGTGATTTGGGTTCATCGTGCTTACTTTTATAAAGAGAAGAAATAAGTTATGGAACACGCAATAAGTTTATTATTCAGGTCGATATTCGTCGACAATATGATTTTCGCCTTCTTCCTCGGCATGTGTTCCTACCTTGCCGTGTCGAAGACCGTGAAGACCTCACTGGGACTCGGACTCGCTGTGACCTTCGTGCTGACCGTTACCGTTCCCGTGAACTATCTGTTGCAGACCAAGGTGTTGGGTGACGGCTGTCTCGTAGAGGGCGTAGACCTCAGTTATCTGTCGTTCATCCTCTTCATCGCTGTCATTGCAGGTATGGTACAACTCGTAGAGATGACCGTCGAGAAATACTCACCGTCACTCTATGCTGCGTTAGGTATCTTCCTGCCGCTGATAGCCGTTAACTGTGCCATCATGGGTGCCTCGCTGTTTATGCAGCAGCGCATCCTTATGGAGCCGGACAACTCTCAGGCCATTACCAGTATCTGGGATGCCATCGTCTATGGCTTCGGTTCAGGTATCGGTTGGACCTTGGCGATTGTCGCCCTTGGTGCCATCCGTGAGAAGATGCAGTATTCTGATGTGCCCAAGCCCTTGCAGGGTCTCGGCATAGTGTTTATCACCGTAGGCCTCATGGCAATGGCTATGATGTGCTTCAGCGGACTAAATATCTGATGAGTTATGGGACAGTTTATAGCATATAGCATAGGGGTTTTCCTCTTGGTAATCATCTTGCTGGTGATCATCCTACTGGTAGCGAAGAAATATCTCTCGCCCAGTGGTAATGTGAATATTGAGATTAATGGTGACCGTACCATCTCTGTAGCTCAGGGTAATAACCTGATGGCGACGCTCAACGAGAACGGCATCTTCCTGCCTTCTGCCTGTGGTGGTAAGGCCAGTTGTGGTCAGTGTAAGGTACAGGTACTTGAGGGTGGGGGAGAAATCCTCGACTCAGAGAAGCCTCACTTTACCCGTAAGCAAATCAAGGACCACTGGCGTCTCGGTTGTCAGTGTAAGGTAAAAGGCGATTTGAAAATTCATGTCGACGAGTCGATTCTTGGTGTCAAGGAGTATGAGTGTACCGTTATCTCTAACAAGAACGTGGCTACGTTCATCAAGGAGTTCAAGGTACAACTTCCTGCCGGCGAACACATGGACTTCCTGCCTGGCTCTTACGCTCAGATTAAGATACCTGCCTTCGACTGCATCGACTACGACAAGGACTTCGATAAGTCGCTGATTGGTGACGAGTATCTGCCTTCATGGGAGAAGTTCGGCTTGTTCCCGTTGAAATGTAAGAATCCCGAGCCTACCATTCGTGCTTACTCGATGGCGAACTATCCTGCCGAGGGCGACGTCTTTATGTTGACAGTACGTATCGCTACACCACCGTTCAAGCCCGACAAGAGCGGCTTCATGGAGGTCAATCCAGGTATTGCCTCATCGTATATCTTCTCGTTGAAGCCAGGCGATAAGGTGATCATGTCTGGTCCGTTCGGCGACTTCCACCCGCACTTCGACTCAAAGAAGGAGATGATATGGGTTGGTGGTGGTGCCGGTATGGCTCCGCTGCGCGCACAGATCATGCACATGACAAAGACGTTAAAGACGACCGACCGCGAGATGCATTACTTCTATGGTGCCCGTGCACTCAACGAGGTGTTCTATCTCGACGACTTCCTCGGCTTGGAGAAGGAGTTCCCCAATTTCCATTTCCATCTCGCCCTCGACCGTCCAGACCCTGCTGCCGATGCTGCAGGTGTGAAGTACACGCCGGGCTTCGTCCATCAGGTCATGCTCAATACCTATCTGAAGGACCACGAGGCTCCAGAGGATGTAGAGTACTACATGTGCGGTCCTGGTCCGATGTCAGCTGCTGTCGTTTCCATGCTCGACTCCCTCGGTGTCGATCCCGAGTCGATTATGTACGACAACTTTGGAGGATAAGATTGATATTACTTATCGTTCTGTTACAATACCGCCGAGCCATCCGTTTGATGTGCTCGGCGTTTTTTCGCTAACCGCTAACCTTAACCTATTAACCTACTAAGCTATTAAGCCATTAACTTTATATTCCTTCGACGTTCGCCCTCTCTAAATCATTATTATTTCAATTTTAACTTTTCTTCGTTTTTTTTTGATTTTAACGCAAAGCGTTGTAACTTTGCAGCCGAAAGCGTGCGAAGACGGGCGGCACCTCGGCATAGAGTAAACTCTACACTGCATCCAAAATCATCAGCCACACGCTTTTTTACTTCGGCATCATTACAATTACGGTAAAGTTTTGAAAGTGTGCCGAACGATGCAACTTCAAGAGTCTTCCATGCTGGTGGCATATCTGGCTCATCATATTTGACAAAATCAATTCACCATCGAAACGATAGAGTGTAAGAACGTTGTCAAAATGACTATTGGGCATGAAAGCGGAGACCAGGGAGATATGGGTAAAGATCGTCCTCGCCATGGCGACCGTCGAATGCGGTCTCGACCACGCAGGTCAAGAAGAACTCCTGCCCATCATCGAAGATGCATGGTGGATGCTGAATCCATAGGGCGAAGCCCAATGAAAAATGTAATAATGTAAAAAGCCTGAGCGTGATGCTCAGGCTTTATTATTATCCTCCAAAATAAGTGTCGAGTTCTTTGGCGGCACTGCCTTCACTGTTGGGCAAGTCGCGGATAACGACGCCATGCTCGAGAAGGGCGATGCGTGTTGAGATATCGACGGTGTGCTGCAGGTTATGACTGGAGATAAGCAGCGTAGCGCCTGTCTCATGGGCATAGTCTGTCAGTACATGTTTCAAAACCAACTGGCTCGACGGGTCGAGGAAGTTGAACGGCTCGTCGAGGATGACGATCTGCGGACGACGGAAGAGGGCAGAGATGATTCCCACCTTCTGCTTATTACCTGCGGAGAGGTTGCGGATGAGTTTCTTCTGATCGAAGACCTCACCTGCAGCAAACTGTTCGAAGTCCTTTAGTCGCTCGTCGACCTCCGTCTGTGTCATACCAGAAATCTTGCCAAGGAAGGCGAAATACTCCTCAGGTGTGAGGAAATCGATGAGGAAGCCCTCATCGATATAGGCACCGACTTGTTGCTTCCATGCCTCGGATTCGGCTGGATTGACGTCATTGATGGTGACAGAACCCTCGTCGGGTTTCAAGAGGTCGAGCAACATGCGGAAGAGGGTGGTCTTACCGGCTCCGTTGTTGCCAACGAGTCCGAGGATGTCACCGTCGTTGATGACGAACTGGTCGATGTTACAGGCGACGGTGTCGCCGAACTGCTTCTTGAGGTTTTCTATTTTAATCATAATTCTAGGGTTTCTAGATTATCTAGTTGAACTAGTTTATACTAAGCCTTTGCCGTGGCAGTGCTTGAACTTCTTGCCAGAGCCGCAGGGACAGGGGTCGTTACGTCCAGGCAGTTTCTCCTTGACAATCGGAGTGCGGGGCTGCTGGGCACGGGTGTCCTGGGCAGCGGCAGCAGCCTGATTCGGGTCAGACATCTGTTCTTGTGACAGGCTCTGTTTGCTCTCGGTGTATTGGTTGCGCTGGGTGCGCTGCTCGGGAGCCGCCTCGCGGACATCGCCCTGTTGCATCTCAGGAATGGCACCACGCATGAGGATGGAAACGATGCGGTTATTCATCTCATTAATCATCGTGTCCCACACCTTCGCACTCTCGAGTTTGAAGATCAGCAACGGGTCTTTTTGCTCGTAACTGGCGTTCTGTACGGAGTGGCGCAACTCGTCGAGTTCACGGAGGTTCTCCTTCCATGACTCGTCGATGATATGCAGCAGCATCTGTTTCTCGAACTCCTTCACGATAGACTTGCTCTCGCTCTCATAGGCCTCTTTGAGGTTGCAGGCGATGTTATACATCTTACGTCCGTCGGTCAGGGGTACCATGATGCGCTCATACATGTGACCCTGATTCTCGTAAACCTGTTTGATGATAGGCTGAGCCACCTCACGGATGTGCTCCGTCTTACGGTTGAAGGTCTCCATGACCTGCTGGAAGGCATCCTCCTCCAACTGTTCGCGCTGTTCGTTGAAGAACTGCTCGTCGGTGAAAGGCACCTCCATCGCGAAGATATGCAGGAACTCCTCCTTGCAACCCTCGTAGTCGTTATTCTCGATGATATTCACCACGCGGTCCCACATCATATTCGAGATATCCATACCGATGCGCTCACCCATGAGGGCGTGACGGCGTTTCTCATAGATGACGGTACGCTGCTTGTTCATCACGTCATCGTACTCCAACAGACGCTTACGGATACCGAAATTATTCTCCTCGACCTTCTTCTGGGCACGCTCAATCTGTCGGCTGATCATCGGACTCTCAATCATCTCGCCTTCCTTGAAGCCGAGACGGTCCATGACGTTAGCGATACGCTCGGAACCGAACAGACGCATCAGTTTATCTTCCAGAGAAACGAAGAACAGTGAACTACCCGGGTCACCCTGACGACCGGAACGACCACGTAACTGGCGGTCGACACGACGAGACTCATGACGCTCTGTACCGATGATGGCAAGACCGCCAGCCTCTTTTACCTCTGGTGACAACTTGATATCGGTACCACGACCGGCCATGTTGGTGGCGATGGTGACGGCACCGAGTCCATTGGTCGACTGACCGGCGAGTGCCACAATGTCAGCCTCCTTCTGGTGTAACTTCGCATTCAGCACCTGATGGGGGATACCCTCACGCTTACCCGTCTCCGGGTTTACGTACATATCAAGCATACGACTGAGTAACTCGGATATCTCGACAGACGTCGTACCAATCAGCGTCGGGCGTCCAGCCTTACGCAGGCGAACCACCTCCTCAATGACGGCACGGTATTTCTCACGGGCAGTCTTATAGACACGGTCGTCCTGGTCGTCACGGATGACGGGACGGTTGGTAGGAATCTCCACAACATCGAGTTTATAGATGTCCCACAACTCACCAGCCTCCGTGATGGCGGTACCTGTCATACCTGCCAACTTATGGTACATACGGAAATAGTTCTGCAGGGTGATGGTAGCAAAAGTCTGCGTAGCAGCCTCTACCTTCACATGCTCCTTGGCCTCGACAGCCTGATGGAGTCCGTCAGACCAACGGCGGCCTTCCATGATACGGCCCGTCTGTTCGTCGACAATCTTTACTTCACCGTCGATGACCACGTACTCGTCGTCCTTGTTGAACATCGTATAGGCTTTCAACAACTGCTGGAGGGTATGTACACGCTCACTCTGTACGGCATAGTGGTTGAGCAACTCGTCTTTCTTATTCAGACGCTCCTCGTTACTGATAGATGTATCGGCCTCCAGTGCAGACAACTGACTGGTGATATCGGGCAACACGAAGAGTTCGGCATCGTTCACCTGTTTGGCTAGCCAAGCCGTACCTTTATCGGTCAGGTCGCAGGAGTTCAACTTCTCATCCACCACGAAATACAGTGGCTCGATGGCCTCGGGCATACGGCGGTTGTTGTTCTCCATATACGTATTCTCCGTGTTCTGCATACCCGACTTGATACCCTCTTCCGAGAGGAACTTGATGAGGGGTTTGTTCTTTGGCAGAGACTTATGGGAACGGAAGAGTGCCAGGAAACCTTCCTCCTCCAATTTCTTATCGTTCTTCTCACGTCCTTCGGCAATCTTCTGTTTCGCCTCGGCGAGATACTGCGTAGCCAACTGACGCTGTACACCGACGAGTTTCTCGACCAGTGGCTGGTACTCCTCAAACATCTGGTCGTCGCCTTTGGGAACAGGACCAGAGATAATCAACGGGGTACGGGCATCATCAATCAACACAGAGTCGACCTCGTCGACGATGGCGTAGTTATGGGCGCGCTGTACGAGGTCCTGTGGCGAGATGGCCATATTGTCACGCAGGTAGTCGAAACCGAACTCATTATTGGTACCGAAGGTGATATCACACTGATAAGCCTTACGGCGTGCCTCAGAGTTAGGCTGGTGCTTGTCGATACAGTCGACGGAGAGTCCATGGAACATATACAACGGTCCCATCCACTCAGAGTCACGCTTGGCGAGGTAGTCGTTGACGGTCACGACGTGAACACCGTTACCTGTCAGTGCATTCAGGAAGACAGGAAGGGTAGCTACCAGCGTCTTACCTTCACCCGTCGCCATCTCAGCAATCTTACCCTGATGCAGTACGACACCACCGAAGAGCTGCACGTCATAGTGTACCATCTCCCATTTCAGGTCATTACCGCCGGCAGTCCAATGGTTGTGATAGATAGCCTTGTCGCCATCGATGGTGATGAAGTCCTTCTTCGGGTCACCAGCCAACTCACGGTCGAAGTCGGTAGCGGTAACGATGGTCTCCTCATTCTCGGCAAAGCGGCGAGCCGTCTCCTTGACAATGCTGAAGACCTCAGGCATCACTTCGTTCAAGGCCTCCTCATAGATATCCAAGGCTTCCTTTTCCAACTTGTCTATCTGTGCGAAGATCTCTGCACGCTCGTCGATAGGGGTGTCCTCGATAGTGCCTTTCAGACGCTCTATCTCTTCTTTCTGTGCCTTTGCCGACTCCTGCACCTGTTGCTGAATCGCCTTGGAACGCTGTCGCAACTGGTCGTTGTCGAGTTGCTGAATCTCAGGATATACGGCTTTCACTTTCTCTACCAGTGGTTGAATGAGTTTCATGTCACGGGTAGACTTGTTGCCGAATAATGATGTTAATAGTTTTGTAAAATTCATATCTTTAATTTTCTTTTATACCTTATTAATTATAAAACGGGGACAAAGGTACGAAATATTTTCCGTACTTTCGCTGGCCTTTTTACTTTTTTACCTTTTTACTTCTAAAAAAGTGGCTCAGCCGAACAAGCATTCGGGGCACGGATGCGGATGGCACGTGCAATGGCAGGTGCTATACGGTCGACGGTGACAGGTGTCTGTATGCGTTCTGCTTTCGTTCCCGCTCCATAGATAATGATAGGGAAGGGAACATGTGCCGAACGGGATGTCGACTTCTCTGAAGTATCCTCGTTAATGAGTTTCCAACCAGGTGCAATATCGACGATTAAGTCGCCGCATTTCTCTACGTTGAAGCCGTTACGTATGCTTTCAAGTAAATAACTATCGCTTGTCAGTAACTGACTGGCGGTGTACACGTTACGAACACCAGAGATTTGCAAAAGAAACTCTTGTGAGCGACTGGAAATCTCACCTATTTGAATATTCTTCTGACGGAGCAGTTGATGGTTGAAATAGATATGGTTCTTATGACAGAACTCCACATATTTGGCAGAACCATAGACAGCTCCCAAGTACATGTTCAGGAGGTTGGCAGTACGGTTGATGTAGAAAGTACCTGTCGGAATACGGTAACGCTCCTGGTTGCCTTCCTCCTCTTCTTCACGACTTGTCGTACCAGTGATGACAAACAGGACACGGTCTCTGCCGACCTGTCGTTCAATCCCCCTTAACAATACCGAGATGGTACGGTCGAGTTCTATATACGACTCCATTTGTGTACCTGCCTCATAGGTCAGGCTCAACAGGTCGGTCTTGTCATCATTGCCGATACTGTTCTGTTCCACACACTGAAGGGCGGCATTGGTCACATCCTGGTTGACATCTGCCACGGACTGATACAACCGTGTAAAACCGCTCAGCCAGAGGTTCAGGGGACGATAATAGGTCGTCGTATGCCATTTGCCGTTGTCAATCCACGCAGCACCATCGGCAGCATGTCCAGCCGACAAGATGGCAGCGTCGGGGGTAGGAGCAAAAGCAAAGACCTTTGCCAGACCGTTGGTTGCCATCTTCAACTCATCACTGAGGGTAGAGGTTCCTAAGAACTGCGGCGAATAGCCTATCTTCTGGTCTCTCACACAGTTCTGTGGTCTCAGCGTCTCTTTGTCTAACCACTCGTAGGCAGTGATCCCGTGATAATAAGGAACAGTACCTGTATAGAGTGAAGCGATGGCAGAAGCACGGTCGACGGGTGTGAAGTTATACGCTCCGTTCGTAAAAACCTTTCCTTCTGTCAGCAGTTTCCTCAGTCCCTCCTCGCCATAGAGTGGGGCATATATGTCCAGATAGTCTGTGCGCAACTGATCGATGGTGATGCTTACCACTAAGCGTGGAGCCTGTGCAATCGCCTGCGCATAGGTTTCTGCATGGAAACCAAAGATAGACAGGAGGGTAATATAGAGGTATCTATTTCTCATTATTTCTTTTCACTTTTGACTTTTCGTTTTTCACTTTCAGGTGAAGTATTGACTGTAATAGCAAACATAATGCCAAACTCCAGATGCCCTCGGCATACGACTGGAAGAGACCGCCTATCAAGAACAGGACACATAACACGGCGGTGATGTGCCAATAACGTGTCCGTTTACTATTGAGGACCTGCCACAAGAAGAACAAGGACAATGGGTTCAGCAGGATAAACTGCAGGTTCAGACTGACTGTCGGATGCTGAGAGAACAGCATGAGGAAGAGTACGATGCCGATGATACCTGTGATGAGCATTAGTAACACATCCCATACGACAAAGGCTTTTTGTTTCTTCCACTCAATGAGGAAGAGTATCAGTCCGATGCCTAACAGGATAACCATACACTCCAGGGGTGTAAGAGGGATTTCTGACTTTACCATCCGTACACCAGCAGGTACTGCTATACGGCGTTCCTTTACCAACGGACGGTATTGTCCATAGAGATATATCTGCGCATGATCGAAGTCATACATCAGATTATAGGGCAGGAACTCCTGTTGGCGCATCGTGGTCTTACTGTCGGCCTTGATACCCAACAGCAGATCATTGCCGAATCGCGCCCACGGATTGTCACGTGTCATCTCATGCACCATCTCACGGAAGGTGGGTGCATAGTCGTCGCGCGACTCATATTCTATCTTACCAGTGATACACTTCTCAATGATATCCCGTGCCTTCGTGGTACAGTTATTATAGAAGTAGTTGTAGCGGTAAACACGGTTCTCACTCTTCATGTTGACGGCAAGAGCCTGTTGTAATACTGCTTTCTCCTCGTCAGTCAGGTTGAGTACCTGTTCTGTCACCATACTGCCAAAGCGGCGGTATTCCTCTTGGAAGAAGCGATAAGAATAGGCTCCCAACTCATAATCAGTGAGTCCGAAGACGAAGCGGAGAACGAAAAAAGACTTCTTGAAGTCGAAGATACCATAATTGAAGGCGATATCGATACCATCCTTGCGTAAATCGTGGTAACGGATAGCCGTATGTCCGTACAGACTATATACCTCATCATGCGGCTGACAGGTGAGTAGACTGATTTCTACCGAATCCATTCGAAGGGAGTCCTGTTGGGCTGCCATCGGTGTTACGGTAGCCAGAAACAGGGTGATAAAACAACCTTTCAGCGCATTAAAAATAATTTCTAAATGTTTCACGATGCAAAATTAACCTATATTTTCCACTTAACGTTCGGTTATTTCGTTTTTTTTCAATAATTTTGCAGTCGAATTTTGAAAGATAAACCAAAAATAGGATGAAGAAACTTCTTTTTAGTAGCCTTCTGCTGGGCTTCGGCACCTTGTCGATGATGGCTCAGAGCGGTACAACATCTCCATATAGTCAGTATGGCTTAGGTATCCTGTCAGATCAGTCACAGACATTTAACCGTGGTATGAGTGGTCTGTTCCAGGGTTTCCGTAACGGTGCGCAGGTAAACATGCAGAATCCTGCCTCTTACTCTGCCGTTGACTCGTTAAGTATGATCTTCGATGCAGCCGTATCGGGACAGTTTACGCATTTCAAGGAAGGTGGTTCGGCTATCAATGCCAAGACTGCTAATTTCGAGTATGCTGCTGCTTTGTTCCGTATTTTCCCGAAGTTCGGCGTCAGTATCGGCATCATTCCATATTCGAATATCGGCTATGAATATACGACGAAGGAGAAAGTCGTAGACTCCTCTTTAGAGGCTTCAACGACCTATGATGGTGAGGGTGGACTGCGTCAGGTATATCTCGGTCTGGGTTTTGAACTGTTCAAAGGATTCTCTTTGGGTGCCAATGTGTCATATTTCTGGGGCAGTTACGACCGTTCCATTATGTCGTTCAGCAGTACTGATGACGATATCAATGCTTTGACCAAGGAATATGAGGCTGAAGTCAGCAGTTACAAACTAGACTTCGGTATGCAGTATCAGCATCGTATCTCCAAGAATGATGTGTTGACGGTAGGTGCTACTGTCGGTTTAGGACATAAGTTAGGGGCTGATGCGCAGATGTCTATTTTGAATGTGGGTACAGCGGAATCCGATACGACGACAATTTCTAATGCACTTGCCATCCCACTTACGATTGGTGGAGGTTTTACCATCAAGCACAAAAACTCACTGACAATCGGTGCCGACTATAACTTCCAGCGTTGGGGTGCCGTAGACTATCCGATGACGAATCAAGCCACAGGTCAGTATGAACTGATGAGTGGCTTCTATAAAAACCGCCATAAAGTGACTGTCGGTGCTGACTGGATTCCTAATCCTAATCCGATTGCCCGTGGTTTCTTCAAGCGTTTGCATTATCGTGTAGGTGCATCATATGCTACACCTTATTATAAAATACATGGACTGGACGGACCGAAGGAACTGACGGTAAGTGCTGGTTTCGGCATTCCGTTGGTAAATGCCTGGAACAACCGTTCTGTGCTGAATGTCAGTCTTCAGTGGGTCAACCAGTCGGCAAAGAATCTGATAACGGATAACACCTTCCGTGTGACGATAGGCTTGACCTTCAATGAACGCTGGTTTGCTAAATGGAAGGTCGATTAATTCGCTTTTGGCTTTTGGCTGTTGGCTTTTGGCTTTTGGTGGTTGCGTGTGAACAGCCTAAGGAGCATACGGCACCAGCCATTCATGATCGTGACTCCGTGTCGATGATGACGACCTATGGAGTCAATACGCTTGTCTCCGACTCAGGTGTTATCAAATACCGTATCGTTACAGAGCGATGGGATGTGAATACCATCAAGCAGCCTACCCGTTGGACTTTCGAGCGTGGTATCTTCTTGGAACAGTTTGATGAGAAATTCCATATCGAGGGTTATATCTTTGCTGATACGGCATGGTATTACGACCAAAAGAAATTATGGGAACTTCGTGGCAGAGTCCGTATCCGTAATCTCAATGGAGTAGTGTTCCGCAGTGAGGAACTCTTCTGGGACGGTATCAACCATGAGTTCTATTCCTATAAGTATTCTCGTGTGGTAACCCCGGAGCGTGAGTTGGAAGGTACTTATTTCCGTAGTGACGAGCAGATGCATCATTATGTGGTAACGAACAGTACTGGCTCGTTCCAATCGTCTGACATAGACCCAGAGGAAGAGGAAAAGCCCAAGGATAATGAGAAGAACAAGAACGCTGCCGATACGGCGAAGCAGGAACAGCCAATCCGTCGGGCAGCCGTGAAACATAAGGCAACAACAAGAACAGTGCAGCCATGACGCATCTCATCATAGGACTTATCATCACCATGATTTTCTCCGCCTTCTTCTCAGGTATGGAGATTGCATTCATTTCGAGCAACCGTCTGCGTGCAGAGATGGAAAGGGAGAAGAATGGCTGGTCGCAGCGTGCCATTGCATATTTCTATCAGCATCCGAATAACTTCCTAAGCACGATGCTGGTAGGTAATAATATCGCATTGGTGGTGTATGGTATCCTCTTTGCCCGTATCTTTGACGCGACGCTTTTCAGTGGTTTGAGCGACGGTATCCGTGTGACTGCCGATACGTTGTTGTCTACCGTTGTGGTACTGTTTACAGGGGAGTTCCTTCCCAAGACGATCTTCAAGGCAAATCCCAATGGTATGCTGACATTCTTTGCTTTGCCGGCATGGGTGTGTTATGTGATTCTTTATCCTGTTTCCCGTTTTGCTACCTTGTTGTCTCGTGGAATGTTACGTCTGTTTGGTGTCAAGATTCCGAAGGTGGAACAGGACAGAGAGTTCTCGAAAGTAGACCTTGACTATCTGGTACAGTCGAGTATCGATAATGCAACAAATGAGGATGAGATAGAAGATGAGGTAAAGATATTCCATAATGCCCTTGACTTCTCGGAGACAAAGGTGCGTGACTGTATGGTGCCCCGTACGGAGATAGAGGCTGTGGACATGGAAGAATGTACGATGGAGCAGTTGTTGAATCGTTTTGTGGAGAGTGGTCACTCAAAGATTGTGGTTTATCGCGACGATATCGACCATATCATCGGCTACATCCACTCTTCCGACCTCTTCAAGTTGGCTAACAGTCAGAAGCCTCTCAA
The DNA here is from genome assembly GCA_902800585.1 of uncultured Prevotellaceae bacterium. Classification (GTDB taxonomy): domain Bacteria; phylum Bacteroidota; class Bacteroidia; order Bacteroidales; family Bacteroidaceae; genus Prevotella. The sequence goes on along the minus strand of CADCEW010000006.1, from coordinate 8,828 downwards.
CTCTCAACCCTCAACCCTCAACTCTAAACTGATAAGGGAGATGCCTTTCGTTCCTGAGACGATGGCGGCAAGCAAACTGATGCATACCTTCTTACAAGAGAAGAAATCACTAGCTGTAGTGATAGACGAGTTTGGCGGAACCAGTGGACTGGTGTCCTTAGAGGATATCGTAGAGGAGATTTTCGGAGATATTGAGGATGAACACGACAATACGAAATATGTGGCGAAAGAGTTAGGGGAGAATGAATATTTGCTCTCTGCCCGTCTGGAAATCGAGAAGGTCAACGAACTCTTTGGTATTGACTTGCCGGAGAGTGATGACTATATGACTGTTGGCGGACTCATCTTACATGAGTATCAGAGTTTTCCGAAACTCAACGAAGTGGTGAAGATTGGACGTTTTGAGTTCAAGATTATCAAGAATACCATGACGAAAATAGAGTTGGTACGGCTAAAAGTGACGGAATAATCTATTTTTTTCGTTTTATCTTTCGCCGTTTGCCATAAATTTTGTAATTTTGTCGGCTGAATTTGAAAAATGAAATAAAAATATAAAAATAAAAGCATAAAATGGCAGCAATTGGAAAAATCAGAAGTTGGGGTCCCGTTCTCGCTACCGTGATCGGTCTCGCCCTCTTTGCGTTCATTGCCGAGGAGATGTTCCGTTCTTGTGAGGCTACAAGCAACGAGAAGCGTCAGCAGGTCGGCGAAGTGTTAGGTAAGAAAATCTCCGTACAGGAATTCCAGGAGATGGTTGATGAGTATCAGTCCGTCATTAAGATGACTCAGGGTCGTGACAACCTCTCTGAGGAAGAAATGAATCAGGTGAAGGATCAGGTCTGGCAGCAGTTTGTCAACAACACCATCTTGGAGGAAGAGACAAAGAAACTCGGTCTGACTGTAACGGATGAGGAACTGCAGAATATCCTGAAGGCAGGTACGAATCAAATGTTGATGCAGACTCCTTTCATCAATCAGCAGACGGGTCGTTTCGATGTCACACAACTGACGAAGTTCTTGGACGACTATAAGAAGATTCAGTCACAGCCACAGCAGGCTCAGGTTCTTGAGCAGTATAAGCAGATTTATGACTATTGGAAGTTTGTCGAGAAGCAGATTCGTACCAGTATTCTTGGTTCAAAGTATCAGTCACTGATTGCTCACTGTCTGCTCTCTAACCCTGTCTCTGCCAAGATGGCTTTCGAAGCACAGACACAGGAGAGCGATATTCAACTTGCAACCCTTCCTTACTCTGCTATCAAGGATGCTGACGTACAGGTAAGCGATGCTGACCTGAAGGCAAAGTATGAGGAGCAGAAGGAGATGTTCAAACAATATATGGAAAGCCGCGATATCAAGTTCGTCGATTTCCAGGTGGTTGCTTCTGCAGCCGATCGTGCCGCTTTGATGAAGACTATCAACGAAGCACGCCAGAAGTTAGAGAGTGGTGCTGCTCCTGCTGACGTTGTCCGTAAGGCACAGTCACAGATTGCTTATACAGGCATTGCCGCTACTAAGCGTGCTTATGCTCCTGATATCGCTGCTAAACTCGATTCTATGCAGGTAGGACAGGTAAGTGCTCCTTTTGAGACTGCCTATGACAATACAGTGAATGTCATCAAACTCATTGGTAAGTCTCAGATGCCTGACTCTATTGAGTATCGTCAGATTCAGGTTGGTGGAGCTACTGTTGAGGCTGCTCGCAAGACTGCTGACAGTATTGCTACTGCTTTGAAGGGTGGTGCAGACTTTGAGGCTCTTGCCAAGAAATACAACCAGCCAGGTGCGAGCCAGTGGTTGACTTCTGCTATGTATGAGAGAGAGACAGCTCTTGACACAGACTCCAAGGCTTATATTACCGCTGTCACAACAGCGGCTCCTAACGAGGTGAAGAATGTTGAGTTCTCGGGTGGTAACATCGTTCTGCAGGTACTTAACCGCAAGGCAATGGTAACGAAGTATGACGCTGCCGTCATCAAGCACACCATTGATTTCTCCAAGGAGACCTATTCCGCAGCATACAATAAGTTCAGCCAGTATGTCAGTGAGAACAAGACGATTGAAGGTTTGGAGAAGAACGCTCAGAAGTTCGGTTTCAAAGTGCAGGAGCGTAAGGATATGGTCAACTCGGAGCATAACGTAGCTGGTCTTCGTTCTACTCGTGAGACCATGAAATGGATATTCGATGCCAAGGAAGGCGAAGTTTCTCCGCTCTATGAGTGTGGCAACAACGACCATCTGATGGTGGTTGCCCTGACAAAGATACATCCTGTAGGCTATCGTGGTCTCGATGTCGTTCAGGAAGAGGTGAAGCAGGAAGTTATCCGTGACAAGAAGTTTGCTAAGGCTGTTGAGATGCTGAAGGGCGTTAATAGTCTGGATGCTGCCAAGGCTAAGGGCGCTAAGATTGACAGCGTTCGTCAGATCACATTCTCTGCACCTGTCTTCGTTCAGGCTACAGGTACGAGTGAGCCTGCACTGAGTGGTGCTGTTGCCGTAGCTAAGGCTGGTCAGTTTAGTGCAGCCCCCATCAAGGGTAATGGTGGTGCATTCCTCTTCAAGGTACTGGATAAGAAACAGCGTGAGGGTGCTAAGTTTGACGCAAAGGCTGAGCAGGCTCAGTTGAGGCAGAAGGCTATGCAGGCTGCTGGTCGCTACTTGAACGAATTGTATATGAAAGCCAACGTAGTGGATAACCGCTACTTGTTCTTCTAAGAAAAGATTTTATTGACAGATAATTCCGAGCCTTGTATCATACGAGGCTCGGATTTTTTTGATTATTTATTTTGCTCTTTGCTTACTAAATCGTACCTTTGCAAAAGATAACGGGAGGAAATGAAAACGGAATTGCCGACGCTATATATAATAATAAGGTAGAAATATGGAGATAAAGACCGCTGCATTCTCACTGAGTGCCCCCATGGTAAGCATGTGTCCGAATGACACGAAGCCTGAGTATGCCTTTATCGGACGCTCGAATGTGGGAAAGTCGAGTTTGATTAATATGCTGACCAACCACAGCAAACTCGCCAAGACTTCATCAACGCCAGGTAAGACGTTGCTGATCAATCATTTTATCATTAACAAAGAATGGTACTTGGTAGACCTTCCTGGTTATGGTTTTGCGAAGCGTTCGAAGAAAGAGGTGGATCGGTTGGATCAGATGATTCGCGGCTATATCCTGCAAAGGGAGCAATTGGCGAATGTCTTTGTGTTGGTGGATATCCGACTGGAACCCCAAAAGATAGATTTGGAGTTTATCGAATGGTTAGGTGTGTCGAATATTCCCTTTTCCATTGTTTTTACCAAGGCAGACAAACTCTCGGCAACCAAGGCTAATCAGAGTGTGGAGGCATATAAGCAGAAACTATCGGAGACCTGGGAAGAACTGCCCCCGATGTTCCTGACCTCTGCAGAGAAGAAACAGGGCAGGGATGAGGTGCTGGGATATATTGAACAGATTAACAAGGAACTCAAACAATAAGCATGGCGAAAGATACCCCATACGTTGACGTGCAGAACTTGTCGAAGTCGTTCGGCGCACTGAAACTGTTTTCACAGATTTGTTTCAGTATCGCTGAGGGACAGAAGGTGGGACTGATTGCGAAAAACGGTACGGGTAAGTCGACATTACTTTCTGTGCTTGCTGGTAAGGAGGGTTATGACAATGGTGATATCATCTTCCGTCGTGACCTGACAATAGGTTTCTTGGAGCAATCACCAGTGTTTGATCCAGAGGAGAGTGTGCTGGACGCCTGTTTCAACCATCAAGGGGAGGCAGAGAAAGTATTAAAGGCAAAACAGGTGTTGACACAACTGAAGATTCGTGATCTTCATCAGCCGATGGGACAGTTGAGTGGTGGACAACAGAAACGTGTAGCCCTTGCCAATGTGCTGTTGATGGAGCCGGATTTCCTGATACTCGACGAGCCTACTAACCATCTCGACTTAGAGATGATAGAATGGTTGGAGGGCTATCTGGCAAGAGGCAACAAGACGTTACTCATGGTAACACACGACCGTTTCTTCTTGGACCGTGTCTGTTCTGTTATTATGGAACTGGACGACCAAACGATATATACCTATCGTGGCAATTACTCCTATTATCTGGAGAAGCGACAGGAGCGCATTGACAATCGACGGGCAGAGATAGCGCGAGCGAATAACCTCTATCGTACAGAGTTGGAATGGATGCGTCGGATGCCACAGGCACGAGGACATAAGGCTCGCTATCGGGAGGAAGCGTTCTATGAGTTGGAGAAGGTGGCGAAGCAGCGTTTAGAGGAGCGTCAGTTGCGCCTGAAAGCATCGAATGTGTATATCGGTAGTAAGATCTTCGAGTGCCAGTATATCTCGAAGCGTTTCGATGATGTCGTCATCCTCAAGGATTTCTACTATAACTTCTCACGTTTTGAGAAAATGGGCATCGTGGGAAATAACGGAACGGGTAAGTCGACGTTTATCAAGATGCTGTTGGGACAGGTGCCTGTGGATGATGGACGTATCGTCATCGGCGATACAGTGAAGTTTGGATACTTCTCACAGGAGGGATTACAATTCGATGAAAGTCAGAAGGTGATAGATGTGATTACCGCCATTGCCGACTATGTCGATTTAGGCAGTGGTAAGAAACTCTCTGCCTCCCAGTTGTTGCAGTATTTCCTCTTTACACCAGAACAACAATATAATTATGTTTATAAACTCAGTGGAGGCGAGCGTCGCAAACTCTATCTCTGCACGGTATTGATGAAGAATCCCAACTTCCTCGTTCTCGATGAGCCGACGAACGACTTGGATATCGTGACACTGCAAATATTGGAGGAATACCTGCAAGATTTTCCTGGTTGCGTCATTGTGGTAAGCCACGACCGTTACTTTATGGATAAGGTTGTCGACCATCTGTTGGTGTTCAAGGGTAATGGTGATATCAAGGATTTTCCAGGCAACTACACTCAGTATCGGGAGTGGGAGAAGTTGAATAGTCAGAATACTCCGAGTAATCAGAATACTTCGAATAATCAGAGTAATCAGAATAATCAGCCTAAGCCCAGTTACCGCCATGATGACCGTCGCCGCATGTCCTATAAAGAGAAGCGGGAATTCGAACAGTTAGAGAAAGACATTGCTGCACTGGAGGCTGAAAAGAAACAGATTGAGGAGGCTCTCTGTGGCGCCACTACCTCTGTTGACGAAATAACAACGATGAGCAAGCGACTACCTGTGCTCAATGATGAGCTCGACGAGAAGTCGCTAAGATGGTTAGAACTCTCGGAAATTGAAAATTAAATGATACAGCAATATCCATCACAACTACTGGAAAAGGCAGTACAAGAGTTTTCGAAACTGCCTGGTATTGGACGCAAAACCGCCTTACGACTGGTGTTGCATCAGTTACGACAGGACCCTGAGGAGGTGCAAGCTTTCGTTGAGGCTATCGCCAAAATGAAACTGGAAGTCCACTATTGTCAGCGTTGCCATAATATCAGTGACTCTGATCTGTGTCCTATCTGTGCAGACCCTCGTCGTGATGCTTCGACCATTTGTGTCGTAGAGAATATACAGGATGTGATGGCAGTGGAGAATACGCAGCAGTTTCATGGTCTTTATCATGTACTGGGTGGTGTTATCTCACCAATGGATGGTATAGGACCTGCTGACTTGGAGATAGAATCTTTGGTAAAGAGGGTGGAGCAGGAGAAGATACAGGAAGTGATTCTTGCCCTCAGTTCCACGATGGAAGGTGATACAACGAATTTCTATATCTATCGGAAACTGGCACCCTATGACGTGAAGTTGAGTATCATTGCACGAGGTATCCCTGTAGGCGATGAGTTGGAATATGCCGACGAGGTGACATTAGGTCGGTCTATTATGAATAGGACACCCTTTGAAGGAAAATAAACACATAAGAATATGAATAGCGAAACCATACAATTCCTGTTGACAACCTTGATGGAACTGGCGACACTTGTCTGCGCCTATCTGGGTTTGCGACTTATTAAGTGGAGCTGGCAGCGCCGTGCGTTGATTATCGGAATTCCACTCGTGGCAAATATCATCTTGTATTTAGTCTATCGTACAACGCCTTTCTTCTATTTGGCTGTGGTACTTGTAATCTGCATTCCCTTTGTATGGCCAAGAAAATCAGCATAGTCATCGTCAGTTATAATGTTCGCGAAGTCCTCGTGGAATGTATCGATAGCGTCCGTAAGGCCTTGGAGGGCATTGACGGAGAGATGATCGTTGTCGATAACTGCTCGAAAGACGATACTGTCAGTTTTCTGCAAACACATTGTACGGATGTCCGACTCATCGCTAATCAGGAGAATCTTGGTTTTGCACGTGCTAACAATCAGGCTATTCGGCAGTCGGAGTCAGAATATATCCTGTTGCTGAATCCCGATACTGTTGTGTATGAGAACACCATTCGCGGATGCCTCGACTTCATGGATGCTCATCCTGAAGCGGGTGGGGCAGGTGTTCGTATGTTGACACGAGAGGGCAATCCTGCCCCAGAGTCGCGTCGTGCCATTCCTACTCCGTGGGTGGCTATGTTGAAGATGCTGGGCTTCACTCGTCGTTACTATATGAGTGACCTTCCTTGGGATGAGCCTTGTCAGATAGAAGTGGTCAGTGGCGCCTATTGTCTGTTGCGTCGTAAGGCTCTGGATCAGATAGGACTTTTGGACGAAGACTTCTTTATGTATGGCGAGGACATCGACTTGTCATATCGTATGATTCACGGAGGTTGGCAGAACTGGTATCTACCCTATGATATCATCCATTATAAAGGGGAGTCCACCCAGAAGTCTTCCTTCCGTTATGTCCATGTGTTCTATCAGGCGATGCTTATCTTCTTCCGCAAGCATTACAGTCATCTGAGTTTCCTGCTCTCACTGCCTATTCAGGCAGCCATCTATTTCCGTGCAACGCTCGCCTTGATACCCATGCTGGGAGATCGGCTGCGTCATTTCATCAATCCTAGTAAAAACCGTCATCAACATGATTAAACTACGTGCCTTGGAACCTGAGGATCTGGATATCCTCTATTTGATAGAGAATGATACAGGACTTTGGAATGTTGGTACCACCAATGTGCCGTATTCCCGTTATACGCTTCATGAGTATATTGCCCGTGCTACCAACGACATCTATACCGACAGACAGGTGCGTCTGATGGCAGAGAATGAGGCTGACGAAGTGGTTGGCATCGTTGACCTCGTGAACTTTGACCCTCAGCACCAACGTGCCGAACTGGGTATCGTCATCATGAATGATTATCGTCGTAAGGGCTATGCGACTGCAGCCGTAGAGGAGATACTGCATTATGCCCAGCGCATCTTACACCTCCATCAACTCTATGCCATTGTCGATAAACAGAATACGGCAGCTCTTCAGTTGTTCAAGAAGACAGCCTTCCAAGAATCGGCAACGTTAGGGCAGTGGCTCTTCGATGGACAGGCATATCGTGATGCCCTGATTTTGCAAAGATTTTTATAAAAAAACCGCAAAATATTTTGTTAGTTCAAAATTTATACTTACCTTTGCACCCGCAAAAGAAAAAGACTGGTGCGTTAGTTCAGTAGGTTAGAATGCCTGCCTGTCACGCAGGAGGTCACGAGTTCGAGTCTCGTACGCACCGCAAAGAAACTCATTGAATCAGCATTCAGTGAGTTTTTTGTTTAACTAAACGCTATAGATATGAAACGAGTTGTTCTTCTTTTCCTTGTCGTCATTGCTTGCGTGGGTATGCAGGCACAGTCGAAACGTAGTATCTCTATCTTGGGTGACTCTTACAGCACTTTCAAGGGTTATGTGGTGCCTGATACGAATGCTGTGTGGTATCCCCAGAAACCAGAGAACAATGACGTGCAGGATATCCGTCAGTTGTGGTGGCATCAGTTGATTCGTGAACATGGTTATCGTCTCTGTCAGAACAACTCATTCTCTGGGGCTACTATCTGTAACACAGGATATGAGAAGAAGGATTATACCTACTGTTCTTTTATCACCCGTTTGTGGCATCTTGGTGATCCAGATATCATTCTTGTGTTTGGTGGTACGAACGATAGTTGGGCTCATTCACCCCTTGGCGATTACCAGTATGGTGATTGGCAGAATAGCGACCTCTACAAGTTCCGTCCTGCTATCGCTTATCTGTTGGCAAACCTCCAGAATCGTTATCCAGGAACAGCCATATATGTCATCATCAACACAGAACTGGGAGACGACGTGACTTCTTCGATGAAGACTGTCTGCGACCATTACAACGTAAGGTATATCGAATTGAAGGACATTGAGAAACAATGGGGACATCCTTCACAGAAAGGCATGCAGGCGATTGCCGAACAAGTGGCTGCAGCAATCAACTAATAGCCCTGGCTTCTCTTGATGCCTTGGATATAGCCCACAATACCTATTATAATCAATAACAGTCCTGTTAGCAACATACCGTTGGTGGTGTGGTGCAACAGGTAACTGATCAGTAGCAGAATCGCTCCTGCTACAATCAGCACTATTCCTATCCAAGACACGTATTTCTTCATCAATGCTATTATTTGAGTGCGAAGATACAAAAAATAATTGAAAGTTGAGAAGTAAAATATAAAAAGAAATTTCGCAAAAACACCTACCCACCTACCTATATGCGCCTCAAACATCGATGTACAGGGCGTTTGCGGGCAGGTAGGTGTTTACTCAACACCTACCTAACACCTACCTGATTTGCATGAACTGCACCCCAAAAGTTGGACACAAAAAGAAAGAATTATGAAGAGACATTTATTTGAAGAACGTCTGGGTGTAGTAAAGAAGATCAAGTCAGGCTA
>CADCEW010000005.1 GCA_902800585.1 uncultured Prevotellaceae bacterium | reverse complement strand
AGCCTGACTTGATCTTCTTTACTACACCCAGACGTTCTTCAAATAAATGTCTCTTCATAATTCTTTCTTTTTGTGTCCAACTTTTGGGGTGCAGTTCACGTCAACTGCTTTCAGGGATAAGAAGGCATTGGAATGAATGATGAGAGATATTCGAATCAATTATTGTCCTTCATCAGACGTGATAGGTGTGTGATAGGTCTTAAAAAACACCTAACATATCGCAAATGCCCTAAGCATCGATGTTTGAACCATGTTGTGTTAGGTTGTTAGGTGTTTTACGCAAATGTATAAAAAATTTGCGAAGTTTGAACGTTACAAACGGGGTGAATGTAACGTTCAAACGCATCGTTTGTAAGCCACAAACACCTCGAAAACACGTTGTTTTCTTTGAGATCATTTTTCGGAGTGCCTCCGATCACTTATTCTAAAGCCTTCCAACGTAGTAACTAAAGGCTACTAACGATGTAAGTAAAGGCTACTATACCCCCTAAACAGATACTGGAACAAAGCATCGGAGATACTGGAGTAAATGGGGGTGTATAAATATCCAACCCCGAAAGAAGATTGGATTAATACGAGAAGAAGAATAAAAGAACCAAATATATCTGGGAGTTGATAGGGAAAAGTGGCGTTGTTATCGGTATAGCGGGACGTTTCTATTGCTTGTTCTGGGGGATAGTCTTTGGCTTCGCCGAACTTACTATGCACTTGGAAAAGCTCAAATATATTTGGCTTTTCTCTCGTTTTTTCGTAACTTTGCTGAGAAATCAGCGAAGTTACTCCGTCTCGGCATAAAAAATAAACAGTTTATTTTGTTCTGCTCTCGACTTTTCGTAACTTTGTAAGAATTTGCAGAATTTCTTTAAATAAAGGCAGTCTGAGGAATTGAAGAAAAACAGGGTTACGATTTGGAGACCGTACTCAATTCCACGTTCTGCTATAAATTGCTATCAATGAGCACCCGAAGATGGGCCACCAGCCGTTTCATGACTCAGCTTCGGGTGCAAAGGTACTAAATATTATATTAACTACAAAGTATTATGCTATTTTTTGTTATACCATAAAGAATTAAACGAATTATGAGTCAAAATTGCAAGTTGGATAGAAAAAAGTTAGTAAATTTGACCGCTATTACTTAAAATACAACATAAGACTATTGTAATTTCATATAAATTGTGTACTTTTGCAGCGTAAAAAGTAAAGAAGCCTAAAACTATAATCCTATTTGAATTCAAAAACGTATAAAAATATGAAGGATTTATATCAGAACATAAATAGTGTCGTTGTTGTTGGAGCTTGGAATATTGCTATATTCACCCAACAATGGGTACGAGATAACATTCTAAGGGCAGAAGATTATCCGCAATTTTCTGTTGAGTACCCTTTGAATGTTTTGAATTCTTTACGATTCTCGACTGATAAGTTTTCCTTTTGTATAGCAGAAGGAAGACTTGTATTTACCTTACTTTCAAACACAGAAGAGGCAGCCAAAGATGTTACGGCAACATTACGTACTATCTGTCAAAAGCTTCCCCACACACCAGTTCGAGCTTTGGGTATTAATTTTGCATTTGAGGCAGATAAGAATATTGATATAAATTCCTCACTACCTCAAACTCGAGAATTGGTTGATAGAATAGGTAACATTAAAACTACGAATATCACCAGAGGTTTTGTTATATCAGACAATGAAACGCTTAATTTTAAAATTGTGAGTGATGAAAAAACCATTTATGATTTCAATTATGATTTTCAAGTTAAAAAGATAACTGATATAACAGATATAATTGCCGATGACGATAATATTATAAATAACAAAAAGGAGAAATCTCTCAATCTCCTTGAAGACATATACCAAGAAGAAAGGTGATAGCTTATGTTTGACAATGTTAAGAGTGAGGATTTCGGACAACAAGTGGATTACAAAAACCTCAGTTCTATCCGTAGTGTTGACTATCCGAGTGAACAAAACACAGAATCGTCTTTGACAAGAAATAGTGAATTCACAAATGATAGAACAATTTTGGTAAATCAACAAAGGGATACGTCCCAATTACCCGTTTCCGTTTTTGATGTTGCTTTGTATATTTTAAAGCAATTAAAACATCCTTGTTCTACTATGAAATTGCATAAGTTACTTTATTATTGCCAAGCATGGAGTCTTGTATGGGATGATCGTCCCCTCTTCTCACAGAGAATAGAAGCGTGGGCAAATGGGCCAGTTGTAAGGAATTTATTCAATTTTCATAAGGGAATGTATGAGATTTCTGCTCAGGACATGTCAATTGGTGATGAACGCAACCTTTCTCAGGAACAAAAAGATACAATTGATACAGTTTTGAATTACTATGGTAGTAAAAACGTACAATGGTTAATTAATCAGACTCATATAGAAAAACCTTGGAGAGAGGCTAGAAAGGGACTTTCACCCGATGAGCGAGGAACAAATGAAATAAGCCTTGATAGTATGACAGAGTATTATTCAAGCTTAAAGTAATTTAAAGAAAGTCCAATGGCAAAAAAAGAAATACCAGGGAAAGCAATCCCTGAGAACTTATCTTCTAAAGAAGTTAAAGTAACTCCATCTATTAATTTCCGCCAAGAATATCCATGTTGGCGGATAAACAAATTTGATATTAGTAGTAAATGGGGAGTATCTGCATTGGGGAAATTTACATTTCATTGTTCAAACGATTTGGAGGAAAAGCTGTTTGAGAATGAAGATTTGTATGATGCAGTCGCAGCATTAGATGGGAAAAGGTTCTCATCTACAGACGATCTGTGGAAACGATTTCATAATGTTTGCAATTCAGACATCCCGTCAGAAGTTATTCCTTTAATAAATGATTCAATATCTAAGTCTTTCTTTTCTGAGAAAATATACCCTAAATTGATTGAATTTGAAAAAATGACTTGGGAGTCCATTGAAATGGCTGTTCATGGGAAAAAAGGCAAAACCAAAAGCCACTTCGTTAAGGTTGAGAACTTAATTAAAGAAGCTCGGGATCGTTTAGACGAGATTGGACTGGGTGACATTGATCAAATATTTTCATTAAGACTTGAAGGGGAAATACGATTATATGGCCCAAGAAAACTAAATTATATGGAGATCATTTGGGTTGATCCAGAGCATGAAATATATAAATTGAATCATTGATAATCATCTGCAATAAATTGCTTTCAATGAGCATCTGATGCTGAGCCACCAGCCTTTTATGACCCATCATCGCTTTCAAAGGTACACAGAATATATGAGCCGCCAAAATTTTTGAGGGATTTTTCACTCATCCTTCTTTTGTTTCATGATTTTGTGTTATCTTTGCACACACAATTCATAACAGATACTATCCTATGGCAAAGATTAATGTCCAAAATACGGAGATTACTATCGTTTCTCATAATGACGATGACTATATTTCATTGACCGATATGGCACGAAGCCAATTGCAAGAGCACATCATATTCCGTTGGCTCAGCCTGAAAAGCACGATAGAGTACCTTGGCGAATGGGAGATGCTTTACAATCCCAATTTTAATTGTACCGAATTCGGTACATTTAGAAACATGGCGGGCAGCAACAACTTCGTTCTATCAGTCAAAACATGGATAGAAAAAACTGGAGCCACTGGTATTTTCTCTAAGGCGGGACGCTATGGTGGCACTTATGCCCATCGCGATATAGCCTACCACTTTGGCATGTGGATAAGCCCTAAGTTCCAGTTGCTGTTGGTCAAGGAATACCAACGACTAAAAGCTGAAGAGCAGAAGATGTTGGGCTGGACGGCAAAGAGAGAACTATCCAAGATTAACTACCAGATTCATACCGATGCCATCAAAAGTCACTTGATACCAGTAGAAATCACGGCAGCCCAGGCAAGCATCATCTATGCCGAGGAAGCCGATGTACTGAATGTGGCTATGTTTGGAATGACTGCCAAGCAATGGCGCGAGGCTAATCCCGAATTGAAAGGCAATATCCGCGACTATGCCACAATCAATGAACTCATCTGCCTCTCAAATATGGAGAATATCAATGCTGTTCTTATCAATGAGGGTGTCCCACAGGGTGAACGACTTGTAAAGCTCAATCAGATAGCCATTCAGCAAATGCAGGTGTTGGAAGGGAATAGCAGTAGGAATGTGTTAAAATAGATGTCAAGATTATGAGTACAAACAAAGAAAACAAATTAGCCGTACTATTTGATGCTGACAATGTGCCGTATTCTCGTGTTAGGGAAATGTTGGATGAGTTTGCCAAATATGGCAACCCTACTATAAAGAGGATTTATGGAGATTGGACAAAACCCTCAGTGTCTGGTTGGAAATCAGTTTTGTTAGAGAATGCAATAACCCCTGTTCAGCAATATAGTTATACAACAGGGAAAAACGCTACTGATTCTGCTATGATCATTGATGCAATGGACATCTTACATGTCGATCAAGTTGATGGTTTTTGCATCGTGTCGAGCGATAGTGACTTTACTCGTTTAGCAACAAGATTGAGAGAAGCTGGCAAATTTGTCATTGGTATGGGAGAAAAGAAGACGCCTAAACCCTTTATTGTTTCATGTGACAAGTTTATCTATATAGAAATACTTGGCAATAATGAAACTCAAAATGTGCATGATAGCAAAACGACCAAAGAAGTTTCTAAACCAACAAAAGTCAAAGATGCTATTGGAAATGACATAATAAGTCTTCTAAATCAGTCAATAGATGATTTGGCAGATGATAGTGGGTGGGCATTTCTCGCTGAAGTTGGGAATCTTATACTCAAAAAGAAACCAGACTTTGACCCTCGTAACTATGGATTTCCTAAATTGACTCCTTTAATTGAATCTTGTAAAACTCATTTTACGATAGATAAAAGAAATTCTGGAGATAGCCGTATCAAACATGTTTATGTAAAGCGGAATGGCTAATTAGTTTAGCAAGAGAACAGTCTATTGTATCAAAATTTGATACAATCATCAACAAGATTTGTATATAAGACAGAATGTGACATTTCTTTCGTGAGGATGCGTTGGCAATTTGTAGCGGCATCCTCACGATTAGTTTTTATAGTAAAACCACGTTCTTCTGATAATGTGCACTTATGTTTTTGCCCGTCAATTATAGTCTCTCATGTAGAAATTATTATTATCGATTTCAGACTTGATAGCCTCATATAATTGACTTGCATAGAATTCCCGTTGTTTTTCAATCCCCATCGTGGTATGTTGTCCGTCTCTTTGAAGTTGTTGAAGAATCGCCTCGTATTCTATTTCATTATCAAGCCTTCTGCTCCAAAACTGCTGCTCTTCCGATGATAATTTGTCCCACTGTGTCTCACCATTTCCTGAGAAATAATAGATAAGCTCGAATACGCATGAGTTGTTGTCACGAGAAATCCAATCGCTACTAACTGTTTTAACTTTTGTTCCTAAGAATCCTTTCGTCTTTATCTCTTCAATAAACGTTTTTTGCTTGATTACACTGAAAAATTTAGCAAATGAACTCAAATTGTTTCTCAATGTAAATACCATAAGGGTATTGATGAATGGTAATTCTTCTTGGGAACATCTTTTCCTGTATTCAAATAGTAAGTAATACAACCAAAAGCCGAGAGGTGCTTTTATCGGATTATTTTCCCCATACATCATGTTCATGAATGAAAGAACGATGGTTAGTGGGAACTGGTATTCACAGGGTAATTTTAAAGTAATCTTCTTGTTGTTATCAATCTTCTTAATTGTTGTAACCATCAGATTTGTAACCGATTCGTCTCCTGTAATGGCTGCAACAGCATAAGATCCGCCAAGCCCCCAACGACGAATCGTTGTTGCCATACTCATTACCGTATCAATAACAAGCCTTTGATAAATCTCATCTGATGGTGTGAACTTTTTATATTCATCAGGATACAGCAATACGCATTCATCTTTTTTCTCGTCAGTAAATCTTTCATAATTACATCTAATGTAACTATGAAGATTCCTTGCATTCTCTTCATCACCAATTACTTGTAATTTAGCAAGCCCTGTACCCTTTTTGAGGTCATGAACAAATGCCCATACTAAAATCTTTGTATTATATGATTTTAAATAGGAGGATTCCAGATAGACCTTTTGGTAATCAAATATTTCATAAAGATCAAATTTGTGAAGACGTTCCATTTTACGTGGTCTATTTAATAATAATGAGAACACTCCAATTCGCTCCTTGGAAACCGATGCCTCAATGCACACCATTCCAATCACGTTGTCTTCATTAATCATTCCTTCAATTAACCAATCTGGAAGATTATTGGGGTCCTCAAAAAAAGAAGGCATCCTTTTGTAAGAAAAAGGTTCAATACCATGTGTACCTTCTCCGTCTTCATCAAAAAATTGATAGATTTTATGGCAAGCTAATTTGGAATAGAACGTATATGTCATTCCAATATGTTTGTCTTCTACGTATGTGTTATAAAACCTTGATGATGATTTCAAATACAGCTGTGGAATTAGGTCATCAGAGCCATGTAAATCAACATTTGGTATTATTTTGTCCCCTTTTAGGAAAAAGCCTTTGTCTAAATCCCAAAACATTGGACAGGAATCATAAACATATGAAAATTGATTTGTCGCCAATACGGGACATGCATATAGAGGTTGCATGTTGTCGTAATCTTGTAATAAGGAATCAAAAGAGTTCCTTTCGCTATCGAGAAATTCTTTTATTGACATATTAGTAATGCTTATAGTATTGTTAAAAACTATGGTTTTCGCTAATAATTCGACGGCTTGAATTTAAAACACAGAACCATCTAAATGAATTTTTCTCTTTATTCCATCAGCGAAACCATCAAAAGTGTTGTAATGCGTATTGGGTTTCCAATAATCCATACCTAACACTTTTGCTTTCACGTCTTCATATAGGTATTTATCCATAAGTGTAATAAACACTTCTGAATTATTGTTCTCGGTGATTTCAGAAGTCATCCCGTCGGCTCTGTTTGCCACAATGACGATACACTCACCATATCCATCAAAATGCGTTGTTGACAATCTTACAGGAAGATATCTGTTCGCTATTTCAAAATTCCAATCTACATTGGAGGTACTTACATTAATTTGCATTATGAATCAGTTTGAATTTTAAGTATAATATGTCAAAAATCTCCTTTATATTGCAATGGTGCTGAAGTCGTGTTCATATCTTATTACTTAGCGAAGTATACATAGAATCAATAAAATAATGTTTTTTGTAACCATCTTCAAAAAGAACTTTCCATATAACTTTATCTCTTAATTCCCTTTTCCATATTTCAATTTCTGAATCTTGCTTAGAATAAGTGCATATCTTAATAAAGTCTACATCTTCGCCGATAAAAAAATAGTCAATAGATGAAGATGTGTTATATAAGTTATGGCTTAGCTGTTCATACACATCTCCACCATAAATAAATTGCAACGTCTTACTCCAATACAGAAGATACTTATCAGCTATAGAAAAGAACTCTTCTTTATGGCCATCAAGTGCCCAAAGGCGGAATTTCAT
The DNA here is from genome assembly GCA_902800585.1 of uncultured Prevotellaceae bacterium. Classification (GTDB taxonomy): domain Bacteria; phylum Bacteroidota; class Bacteroidia; order Bacteroidales; family Bacteroidaceae; genus Prevotella. The sequence goes on along the minus strand of CADCEW010000005.1, from coordinate 55,561 downwards.
GACGATTTCAAAGTTGTTTTTGAATATAGGGACTACTGTTTTTACGAAATAACTCCATTGGGTTGGGAACTTTTCTTTCCACCACATTAACAATTCTTGAGAATATTTATTATCATGCCTGAAAAAATCTTTATGCTCTCTTTTTATGGCATCCATTTCCCATTCATCTCTATTCTCATAAATCCATAGTTGGCTTAACGCCTTATCAGCATAATTTGAAGCATCTATAGATATTTTACTCATATCTAAAGAACATAAACTGTCTTGTATTATCTTACGAAGTTCTTCGTTTAAAGAACTGATATCATAAGGTATTTCTTCAGAACATTCTAAATCAGGCAAGAAAGGCTTTGGTTTATTATCACATAAATCTAAATATCTCAACCAGCGTCTATCTTCACATTTGTCACTATATTCTTCGATTTTCGATTCTATATATTCATTCGTTTTTCTTATCTCATAATTACGTTTAAATTTATTCCACAATTCTTGGTTTTTCCGTTTCCATTCGATTGCTTCCATCTCATGTTTCTTCATCCATTCTCCATATACACAAAAAGCAATATTCCAATAAGAAGCACTTTCTGCTATCCATTGTTTTGCAAATTGATTATATTTTTCAATATTGTTATCCTTCCAATAATCATAATCCATTTCGCGATTATATACTTCTTCCCCAAAGGCTTTCTTTTCTATTCCTTCAAATAATATAGGATCAACGGCATAACATGAACAAACAGTTTCCCATAATGATGGCTCGTAAAATTCTATTGATTGCAGCTCACGAGCTTGTAGTGAAACAAAAGACATATTAATTTGTTCTTCAGTATCTGGAAAATAGCACTTAAAAAGTTCATTCTTATATAATGAGAAAAGCTTTTGAAGATTAGTTGCCCAGTTTTCTTTTTGCCGTTCATTTTCAAAGGCTTCTCTTTTCTTTAACCATTTTCGCAACTCATCATGCTCATTTAGCCCCATCCAGTGACTATTATCCATGTTGCATATACTTTCTAAATCAGAAATTTTACTGAAATATGCCTGCCAAATAATGGCTAAGTCTGGATTTTTTCCTTTCCAATCTTTAACCCATTGTTTCTCTGCTTCTCGTTTTTGACGTCTTTCACGACGCTCCCGTTCCTCCTCTTCATAATAATATGAATCGTAATCATCGTCATATTCCAACTCACGATCTTGTTGACGTCTGTAGTTATCTTCAAAATCGCCTCAATCATATCATCTTCAAAAGCCATGTTGGAAATAATAGCTTATTTCGTTATTGGATAAATTTTCATATATGAGTAGTCTCCTATTTTAAGCACACCATCAACATTAATTTCTGAGATGGTTTCCAATCTTGAATAATTATCATCATAATAACTGGTATTATAGAATTTATCCTTCAATTTTTCAAATATAATTTTTACACTACCAACAAACCAATTAGAACGGTCGGTATCCATTACGATAGCAAGGTATTTACCATTATCTTCCAAAATAGCTAATTTGTAAAAAGGTCCACCCATATTTTTATAGATTCCTTCTATTTCATCAATATCTGCTGATGACAAATAATCTTTGATTTGACTATCTGTCCATGATGACTTTTCTGTAGTAGGAGTTGGCAACTTTGGCGTTTTTGAAGGATCGTATTTATATGGCAGTTTTTCCATTTTTCCTAGTGCTCTCTTACATGCACGATTAGCATCGGCTTTCGCAGACATAGTATTACCAACACCTTCAGCTTCAAATACTTTTTCACCCAACATGTTTACCAGTTTGAAGTTAAAAGGTGTTCCACCATATTTTATTTCAAAGCTATAAGTTAATTCCAGTGTTGCCAGTCGTTCATTTGGTTTCTTGGATATTTCATCTCGAGAAGTTACTACTTTGAATCCCTTTTCAATAAAGGAACTCTTGATACGGTCATCAAGTCCCCACTGATTATTTGTGTGAGAATTAAGAAAAATACAATTGTAACCATCCAACTGCTGAGCGAATGACATTATTGATGACATCGCAAATAAGAAACTAATAATCCTCTTCATAATTGTTTGCTTTTATTTGTTGAACCTATAATTACTCTTATCATCAATGACTTAAAAAAGGCGCAGACATTCGCCATACGTCACACGGTTCACCACAAACCACCTTCAAATATGGGAAAGCTGCGCCCGTTTGGGTAGCAGTCCCAATAATGAAGGTTTGCTCGTATATCAACGGTGGTGATTGTGTGACTATCGAGCAATATGTCTTGGAAAACGTACAAATACGAAATCCGTGTGCAAAAATACGAAATATCTTCGAGATTTCAATCAGAAATAAGAGAAAATAATAAAAACACATGCTAATAATTAGAAATGAGATAGGCTTTAAGCTTATTTCCTTTCCTTTAAGTCTCTTTTTTAGATAATCCAAACTGCTCCCTATACCATTGCGCAAATTGGTGTCTTACTAATCTGCAAGAACAGATTTCTCTTCTTGTCCTTTATCACTTGTGCTGAGACATTATCTTCAAGTGCATTCTGCCTGTACTCAATGGAGTGAAGCCAGCCACTATAGATGATTGTGTGACCATGCATTAATTTTCCCGTCTTTGATTTGCTTCTGTTTATGAATGCCGCAAATATGTTCCTTAGAAAGGTGTAGCCTAATACGCACTTTGTGGCGGAGTGCCACACAAAGATGCTTGTCTGCTTTCTGATAAGATTGTGGAAGATAGAAGAATTCGTGAATTGTTATTTCATGAGAAAGAATTTTCAATTGTTCCATGTCTGATGATTATAGTGTACCTTTGCACGCATTCAAAAACTAAACAAGACATGGAAGTAGTATCAATTGAGCGCAGTACCTACGAGGAACTGCTGACGAGCTTCAATAGCTTTGTTACAAAGATGAAGGAGATGGCTAAATGAGGTTACGATTTAGAGACCCAACTCTTGCACCAATCCGCATCAAGTTGCCTTCTCCTTCGTCCTTTGATTCCCTATTATTCCCCGACTTGCCTTTTATTTACGCGCTTTCTGCGTTAATCTTCCAAAATCAGTCTTTCGTTACAGACTATTTTCGTAACTTTGCAATCGAGTTTGAACCACTACGGATTGTGAAATGAGAATAGGTGTCCATCGGTTTCTTGCCTTTATACTGCTTCTTTTGACGTTCTGTCTGAAGATGTTAGGATGTGTTCTGCCACTGACGACGGACGCCCATTACTTTTCAAGAACAGAGACAGTTCGAATGCCTATATGGTAGAAATGAGAATTGAACAGAACAGCGGTTTCAAGTTCATCGCCCAGTATGTCATCGGGAGCATCTATTCTGAAGGACCTTGGGGTGGATTCAACGAAAAGGGATTCTGCATCGCCAACACTATATCATATAACTATTCAGGAGCCACTTATGCAGAACTGAACAGTGTGGTGCTTGGGAGGGCGTTAGCAGAATGTGAGACTACCGACGACTTCGAGAAGTTGATAGACGGGATAGAGAAACCGATGGATATTCGAGCCAACTACGGTGTCATCGATGCTCATGGTCATGCAGCCTTTTATGAAGTAGGTCCTAATGGTTACACGAAATATGATGCAAACGAAACTCCAGACGGTATTCTTATCCGCACGAACTTCAGTTATGCAGGTGATACAGACAGAAAGGTGGGCGAAGACCGTTTAGCAGCCGCACATCGATTCATGGATGATGCCAAGTTGTATGAACAAGTCAATGCACGACATATCCTTCAGGAATTACCACGCTATCTGGTGAAAGGCGACGGAACAAGCCTCTACGACTCTGCCCCTGCGACATGGGATGATGAAGCCAAGACAGATTTCGAGGGTTTTATCCCCCGATACTCTACTACGAATGCCATGCTGATAAAGGGAGTCAAGACGGACGAGGATGCAACACTGACACTCTGTTGGACGATGGTTGGTCCACCGGTGGCAACGACTGCCATCCCATTATTCCTCACCCCCGGCAATATCCTGCCTGAGAAATCCACCGCTACGGATGGGGATGCCTGGCTATGCCGCATGGGACAGGATTTAAAAACGGTGCTCTTCCCTTACGAAGAGGAGGACAAATCAAAATTCATTGACCTCTCGAAACTCTATAACGGTGAGGAAACAGGTATCATGCAGCGAATCGTTCGAATAGAGAACGAGATTATCAGTCAAAGTTCTGGTATGATTGAGGATGCCTATACAAAGGGGGATCTGTCTGAGGATGCACTGAAAGACTATTATGCATGGCTTGATAATTACCTCGAAGAACAGTATAAAGCCAATTTCGGTGATATCATAACAAGTATCGTTTCACCATATCAAGACAAGAATCACCAGGATGTCAGAATGTGGGACATCAGCGGCAGGCGTATCGATCATCTCTCCAATTACAGGGGAATCGTTGTAACTAAGCATGGGAAATATCTGCGGAAATAGATACTCACGTTTGAAAAAACACAAATAAATTTGCTTTTTTGCTCACTTAATAGTACCTTTGTACCCCGAAAATAAAAGACATAGGAATATGAAATACTATAGCACAAATGGGAAGGCACCCATTGCCGACCTGCAGAAAGCCGTCGTGAAAGGACTGGCAGAAGATCGGGGACTCTACATGCCCGAACGTATCAAACAACTGCCCGAGGAGTTCTTCGACACCATCGAGACGAAGAGTTTCCAGGAGATAGCCTATACCGTTGCCGATGCTTTCTTCGGTGAGGATGTAGAGGCAGAGGCACTGAAGAAGATTGTCTATGACACACTGTCGTTCGACTGCCCCGTGGTGAAAGTGAAAGATAATATCTACACGCTGGAACTCTTCCATGGTCCTACCCTCGCCTTCAAGGATGTGGGTGCCAGGTTCATGGCAAGACTTCTTCAGTATTTTATCAAGAAGTCAGGAGACAGGAGTCAGGAGGACAAAGAGGTCAACGTCCTCGTAGCCACCAGCGGTGATACGGGAAGTGCTGTTGCCAACGGTTTCCTCGGTGTGGACGGCATCCACGTCTATGTGCTCTATCCCAAGGGAAAGGTCAGCAAGATTCAGGAGAGCCAGTTTACCACCCTTGGCAAAAACATCACTGCCGTGGAGGTGGACGGTGTCTTTGACGACTGTCAGGCACTGGTGAAGAACGCCTTTATGGACGAGGAACTGAACAAACACATGAAACTCACTTCTGCTAACAGCATCAATGTCGCCCGTTTCCTGCCCCAAGCATTCTATTACTTCAATGCGTATGCACGCATGAAGGCACTTGGCAAAGCTGACAACCTCGTGATGTGTGTTCCTTCTGGAAATTTCGGAAACATCTGTTCCGCTTTATTCGGCCATGCCATGGGACTGCCCATCAAGCGTTTCATTGCCGCCAATAATGCCAACGATATCTTCTATAAGTATCTGCAGACAGGAAAGTACGAGCCGAAGCCTTCCGTGCAGACCCTTGCCAATGCGATGGATGTGGGTGACCCTTCTAATTTCGCCCGTATCTACGACCTCTACGGCAAGAGCCACGAGCGCATCAGCAGCCTTATCAGTGGTGCTACTTATAGTGATGCTCAGATTGAGGAGACCATGCGCCAGTGCTATCAGGAGACGGGCTATACCCTCGACCCGCATGGTGCCTGTGGTTATCGTGCCTTACAGGAAGGACTGAAAGAAGGTGAAGTCGGCGTTTTCTGCGAGACAGCCCACCCTGCTAAGTTCAAGGAGACTGTTGATCGCATCATTGGTGGCGACGTTGAGATACCTGAACGCCTTGCCGCATTCATGAGAGGTCAGAAACAAAGTGTTGAACTCAGTAAGAATTTCGAAGACTTCAAGCGCTTCCTGATGAGTCGTTAGCGAACGGTCATGTGGAAACAACCTTGCTTCACTTCATACTTGATATAACAGCGTCCCTGTTCACGCATATCTCTCAATACTTCGCATAACACCCACTTTAAGGTATCATCGCGAACATGTTGATTAACAGGATGATAACGATTATAGCAAATATCAAAAGTTGTGCCGAAGAGATGACAACTGCGCTCTGTCGCGTTGCCGTTTCTTCGGCGCAGTTTTACTACATCGTTTTCCGTACGCAGCACACTGGTAACTATCAACTGGTTAAAGGGGACACCCTTCACATACAGGCTGTCATAGAATGCCTGTCCGATGTCCTGCAACAATATAGCAGCACGAGGTACCAAATAAGGAATACTGCTATACAATGGATCGATATGATAATAAGGATTCGATCCCACATACACCAGTTCTTTCTTACGTGCCTCTGCATCCTCACGGTTTCTGACAGGACGAACGCCCCACTTCTCTGCAGCCAGTATCTGTACTGCCTGACTGTCTGGAAAAGACTCCTTATAACTATGAACGCCTAAAATGCGGTGCTTTTTGCCTGTGATTCTTGGCTTTTGGCTATTAGCAGTTAGCTCTTGGCTGTCAACCACTGTCTGTTGACTGTTGACTGTTGACTGTTGACTATTATCAACCGCTGGAAATACCGCCCTTATAATGGCTAAAAGCACCACTACGACAGCGAATCCCAGTAAGAATTTGTTCTTTGTTATCTTCATTTGGCTGCGAAGGTACAAATTTTCTGTCGAAAAAACGCTCAAAATTCCCAAAATGTTTGTAACTTTGTCCCCATTATTATGATAGAGAAGCATATTGTATTAGAAGACATAGACCCCGTCGTATTCTATGGAACGGGGAATGGGCATTTACAGATGTTACGTGCCCTCTATCCGAAACTACGGATTGTGGCGCGTGATAATGTCATCCGTATCCTCGGTGACGAGGAACAAATGGCTGCCTTTGAGGAGAGTGCCGAGAAACTGCGCCAGCACGTGCTGCGGTTTAATTCACTCAACGAAGAGGATATCTTGGATATCATCAAAGGACATCGTACGAAAGACGAAGTACCAGAGGGGGTTGTCTGTTACACGATGTCTGGAAGACCTATCAAGGCACGTTCCGAGAATCAGCAGAAACTCATCGATGCCTATGAGCAGAACGATATGGTGTTTGCCGTAGGACCTGCAGGAACAGGAAAGACCTACCTCTCCATTGCCCTTGCTGTAAAGGCATTGAAGGAGAAGACTGCGAAGAAAATCATCCTCTCCCGCCCTGCTGTCGAGGCTGGTGAGAAACTGGGATTCCTGCCTGGTGACATGAAAGATAAGATTGATCCGTATCTGCAACCGCTATACGATGCGCTGGAAGACATGCTACCGCAGATGAAGTTGCAGGAGATGATGGAGAAACATATCATCCAGATTGCACCCCTTGCCTTTATGCGAGGCAGAACGCTCAGCGATGCTGTGGTTATTCTCGACGAGGCCCAGAACACTACTCCGCAGCAAATCCGTATGTTCCTCACCCGTATGGGTTGGAACACGAAGATGATCATCACGGGTGACATGACGCAGATAGACTTGCCGAAGTCACAACTCTCAGGTCTGGTAGAGGCGCTGCGCATCCTGAAAGACGTAGAAGGTATCGGAGTCGTGGAACTCAATCGCAAGGACATTGTGCGCCACAAACTGGTAACACGCATCGTCAATGCCTACGAACGATTTGACAAAGAGAAACAAAACAAAGATAACAATGAAAGCATTAACAAAGACTGACTTCAATTTTGAAGGACAAAAAAGTGTGTATCACGGAAAAGTCCGTGACGTGTATAATATCAACGACGACCTGATGGTGATGGTGGCTACCGATCGCATCTCTGCCTTCGATGTCATCCTGCCTAAAGGTATTCCTTTCAAAGGACAGGTACTCAACCAGATTGCCGCCAAGTTTCTCGATGCCACTACAGACATCTGTCCGAACTGGAAACTCGCAACACCAGACCCCATGGTAACAGTTGGTCTGAAATGTGAAGGTTTCCGTGTGGAGATGATTATCCGTAGCATCCTGACAGGCTCTGCATGGCGTGAGTACAAGAACGGTTGCCGTGAGTTGTGCGGCGTAAAACTGCCAGAAGGTATGAAGGAGAACGAGCGTTTCCCCGAGCCTATCATTACCCCGACGACCAAAGCTGACGAAGGTCATGACATGAACATCTCGAAGGAAGAGATTATCGCACAAGGACTCGTATCGGCTGAAGACTATGCCATCATGGAAGATTATACCCGCAAGATATTCGCTCGTGGTCAGGAGATTGCCACCAAGCGTGGACTCATCCTCGTTGATACCAAGTACGAGTTTGGCAAGCGCGATGGTAAGGTGTATCTCATCGACGAGATTCACACACCTGACAGCAGTCGTTATTTCTATGCCGACGGCTATGAAGAGAAACTCGCGAAGGGTGAACCTCAGAAGCAACTCTCGAAGGAGTTTGTGCGCCAGTGGCTCATCGAGCATAACTTCATGAACGAGCCCGGACAGGTAATGCCCGAGATTACCGATGAATATGCTGAGAGTGTCAGCGATCGCTATATCGAACTCTACGAGCACATCATCGGAGAGAAGTTCGAGAAGGCAAGCGATAATGACGATATCGCCGCCCGCATCGAAAAGAATGTCAGTGAGTATTTGAAAACTAGATAAACTAGTAACACTAATACAACTAGAAACTATGTACCAGCAAGAAACGATAACCCCTTACAGCAATGGCAGCAAAGCCACGCAGGTGGAGCAGATGTTCGATCATATCGCCCCTACCTACGACACGCTGAACCATCGTCTCTCGTGGGACATAGACCGTGGATGGCGCAAGAAGGCTATACGCCAACTCCTGCCCTACCAGCCAAAGATGATGCTTGACATCGCAACAGGCACCGGTGATTTCGCCATTCTGGCAGCAGAGATATTGCAGCCCCAGAAGCTCATCGGAGCGGATATCAGTGAAGGCATGATGGAGATAGGGCGACAGAAAGTGGCTCAACAAGGACTTGACAGCATCATCTCGTTCGTGAAAGAGGACTGTACGGCACTCTCATATGCGGACGATACCTTCGATGCTGTGACTGCAGCCTTCGGTATTCGCAACTTCGCCGACCTTGACAAAGGACTACAGGAGATGTGCAGAGTGTTGAAAAAGGGAGGGCATTTGAGTATTGTCGAACTGACATCACCTGTGTCTTTCCCCATGAAACAACTCTTTCACATCTATGCGCACACAGTATTGCCTGTCTATGGCAGACTGATCTCTAAGGACACTGCCGCCTATTCTTATCTTACCAAAACCATCGAGGCTTTCCCGCAAGGAGAACAAATGATGGAGATATTGAAGAAAGCTGGCTTTAGCGACACTCAGTTCAAGCGACTGACTTTTGGTATCTGCACGATGTATTTTGCAACTAAATAACAGTAATAATATGGACAAGTACGGACTAATCGGTTTTCCTCTCGGACATTCCTTTTCCATCAGTTACTTCAACCAGAGGTTTCAGGATGAGGGTATTGATGCCGTGTATGAGAATTATGAGATTCCCAACATTGATGCACTGGCAGAGATATTGGACTCCAATCCGGAGTTAAAGGGACTGAATGTAACTATCCCTTATAAGGAGAAAGTGATTCCCTTCCTTGACAGCATCTCACCAGAGGCTCGTGCCATCGGAGCAGTGAATGTCATCCGTGTAACCCATCGCGGCAACAAGACGGAGTTGAAAGGTTTTAACTCGGATGTCATCGGGTTTACCAAGAGTATTGAACCGATGCTTGACAAGAAATGGCACCAGAAGGCACTCATCCTCGGAACAGGCGGAGCCTCGAAAGCGATAGATTACGGATTGCGCAGTCTTGGACTGGAGACCGTTTTCGTCAGTCGTTATGAGCGTCCGAATACTATTCAATACAAGACCATCACACCAGAGATCGTGAAAGAATATAATGTGATTGTGAACTGCACCCCTTTGGGCATGTATCCCAAGACGGAAGAATGTCCTGATCTTCCCTATGAGGCAATGGACAGTCATACCATCCTTTATGACCTTATCTATAATCCTGACGAGACATTATTTATGAAACGTGGTGCCCAGTATGGTGCTAACGTAAAGAACGGTTTGGAGATGCTCCTGCTACAGGCTTTTGCCTCTTGGGAGTTCTGGCACGAAAAATAATACATGATGACGACGACTTTCTTCTATTTCCTCGGATTCATCGTCCTCCTCACAGTAGGCGGCTATACAGTCACACGCAAGTGGGACTATACGCCGAAGACTGCTCTGATGAAGAAGTCGTCAGATATCAACGATCTTACCAATAAGTACAACGATGCCATCCAAGCGCTGGAAGACTCCTATAAAATGGAGAAGAAACAGTTGTCCTTATTTAATGTTTCAAAAACCAGGCGTCAGTATTCCAAACGTTATCTGTCATTGGCACGGGAATACATGAGTAAGCGATCACAGATGAATCGCGTGTGGGAACAGATGAATCCGTCATGGAGTAAGGCTCGCAACGTATGGGGATGGGTATTTACCATTGGAATGATAGGCGCTTTCGGCTGTTGTTCTGCCTCCATGCCTTCTGATGATGAGTCTATTGCTTCGGCTGTCAGTAGCACCACCGAGGAGCGGTACTGGAATGCGGAGACCATTCCTATGCCCCATCTGCAAGATGCTAACCAGTATGTGTCAAACCCAGACAATGTGCTCACACAAAACACTGTAGACCTGATGAACCAGACGTTGAAACGTCTTGATACAGAACTGAATATAGAATCTGTCGTTATCGTCGTCAACCATATCGAGAACGACGATCCCTTCCGTTTTGCTCAGGATGTGGGTAATAAATACGGAGTAGGAAGAAACGACAGAGGACTGGTAGTTGTTGTGGGTTATCAGGATCATAAAATCAATATGTCACCAGGCACTAGTCTGGAAGCAGACCTGACGGATGCGGAATGTCACCGTTTACAACAGCAGTATGTCATACCTGCCATGCGCGCCGATATGCCAGACAGTGCGATGTACTATCTGACGGAAGCCATCTATGCCACGATGCAGAAGAAAGACATGCCGGAGATGTCATCGCTAAGCAGTCAGGGAGATGAGATAGACAGTGAGATTCTCACGACGATGGGATTATACATGCTCTTTATGTTAGCATGGATAGCCTTCTTCCTGCATCTCAACCGTAAGTATCAATGGCTTGCCTTATTGGGCGTAGCCTCCTTACATTCAAACCCCTTTTACGATTCCAGTTCTTCTGGCGGTGGAGGCAGTTGGGGCGGTTCCAGCGGAAGCAGCCATAGTTCGTGGGGAGGCGGAGGCGGCTTCAGTGGCGGTAGTTTCGGAGGCGGCAGTTTCTGTGGCGGAGGCGCTACTTCATCATGGTAACTCTGTCAAAATAACGATATAACGAATAAACTAAAAAATAAAAGAATTATGAAAAAAGGTATTACCACAATTATTGCTATTATCGCAGTAGTCGTCATCATCGGCGCATGGGCTGCAAGTGCTTACAATTCAATGGTACAGGTACAAGAGACTGCAACGACTGCACTGTCTAACGTACAATCTGCTTATCAGCGTCGTGCAGACCTGATTCCAAACCTTGTAGAGACAGTCAAAGGCTATGCCACTCATGAGAAACAGACATTGGAAGATGTAGTGGCCGCCCGTTCAAAGGCTACTTCTATCAATTTGGATGCTTCTACACTGACACCAGAGAAACTACAGGAATTCCAGCAGGCTCAAGGTGAACTCGGCAGTGCCCTCGGACGACTGATTGCTATTCAGGAGAACTATCCTGACCTGAAGGCTAACGAGAACTTCCGCGACTTGCAGGTACAACTGGAAGGTACGGAGAATCGTATCAACGAGGCCCGTAACAAGTACAATCAGGCTGTTCAGGGTTATAATGTTGTCATCCGCTCTTTCCCCAAGAATATCTTTGCAGGAATCTTCGGATTCGGTCAGATGACGAAGTTTGAGGCAGAGGCTGGTGCTGAAAAAGCGCCACAGGTAAAATTTTAGTTGACAATTGACAGTTGACAATTAAATATGGACAATCGTTATATGATGCGCGGCGTAAGTGCCGCAAAAGAAGATGTTCACAACGCCATTAAGAACATCGACAAGGGTATCTTCCCGCAGGCTTTCTGTAAGATCATCCCCGATATCTTAGGCGGTGACCCGGATTACTGTAATATCATGCATGCCGATGGTGCAGGAACAAAGTCTGCCCTCGCCTACATGTACTGGAAGGAGACGGGCGACCTCTCCGTCTGGAAAGGTATCGCACAGGATGCTATCGTGATGAATACAGATGATTTGCTCTGCGTAGGTGCTGTAGATAACATCCTCGTGTCAAGTACCATCGGACGTAATAAGATGCTCATTCCTGGCGAGGTCATCAGTGCCATCATCAATGGTACAGATGAATTATTGGCTGAACTCCGTGAAATGGGTATTGGTATCTGGCCCACTGGCGGTGAGACGGCTGATGTAGGTGATCTTGTACGTACCATTATTGTCGACAGCACGGTGACTTGTCGAATGAAGCGAAGTGATGTCATCGACAACGCCAACATCCGTCCGGGTGATGTTATCGTAGGACTTTCCTCTACGGGACAGGCGACTTACGAGAAGCGTTATAATGGCGGTATGGGTTCGAATGGACTCACTTCTGCACGCCATGATGTCTTTGCGAAATACCTGGCAGAGAAATACCCGGAGAGCTATGACCATGCTGTACCTGACGAACTGGTGTATAGCGGTAAATATGAATTACTCTCAGAGTTCTCAGAGTTCTCCGAAAACTCAGATTATTCCGACCTCCCCAACATGGGACAACTCGTTCTCTCTCCTACCCGCACCTATGCGCCTGTCATCAAGAAACTGCTGGACGAACTGCGTCCAGAGATTCACGGCATGGTACACTGCACAGGTGGTGCCCAGACAAAAGTGTTACACTTCGTCAACGACAACTGTCGCGTCATTAAGGACAATATGTTCCCTGTACCTCCATTATTCAAGGCTATCCATGAGTGCTCAGGTACCGATTGGAAGGAGATGTATCAGGTATTCAACATGGGACACCGCATGGAGATCTATGTCCGTCCTGAAATCGCAGAGAAGGTTATCGCCATCAGCAAGAGCTTTAACATCGACGCACAGGTTGTCGGACATATCGAGGAAGGTAAGAAGAGCCTGACCATCCAGAGTGAGTTCGGCACCTTCGAATACTAACCCCATTAACCCCATACTGCCCATTAACCCCATAAATTATGGACAACAACAGTATATTACAGAAACTTGACGGACTGGAGGCACGCTTCGAGGAGGTATCAACGCTGATTACCGACCCCGACGTGATAGCCGACCAGAACCGTTTTGTGAAACTGACCAAGGAATATAAGGACTTAGGCGACATCATGGATGCCCGCAAACGTTATATCGCCTGTCTGAACAGTATCAAAGAAGCGAAGGATATCCTTGCCAACGAAGACGATCCTGAAATGAAGGAGATGGCACGTGAGGAACTCGCTGTCAATGAGGCATTACAGCCGAAGTTGGAGGAGGAAATCAAAATTGCCCTCATCCCCAAGGACCCAGAGGATGCCAAGAACGTACAGATGGAGATTCGTGCAGGAACAGGTGGCGACGAAGCCTGTCTGTTTGCCGGTGATCTCTTTAAGATGTACAAGAGTTACTGCGACTCCAAAGGCTGGAACCTCTCCATCACAAGCGTGTCCGAAGGAGCTGTTGGTGGATATAAGGAAATCGACTTCGCTGTCAGTGGTGCTGATGTCTATGGCACCTTGAAATACGAGTCAGGAGTACACCGTGTACAGCGTGTTCCTGCGACAGAGACACAAGGACGTATGCATACCTCTGCCGCCACCGTTGCCGTACTCCCTGAGGCTGATAAGTTTGAGGTACATATTAATGAAGGCGAAATCAAATGGGATACTTTCCGTTCCAGTGGTGCCGGTGGTCAGAATGTCAACAAGGTAGAGTCTGGCGTCCGTCTCCGTTATATGTGGAAGAACCCGAATACTGGAGAGACTGAGGAAATACTTATTGAGTGTACGGAGACGCGCGACCAACCCAAGAACAAGGAACGTGCGCTCTCTCGTCTCTATACCTTTATATATGATAAGGAGCACCAGAAATATATGGACGACATCGCCTCTCGTCGTAAGACGCTCGTATCTACAGGTGACCGCTCAGCCAAGATTCGTACATATAACTTTCCTCAGGGACGTGTGACAGATCATCGCATTGGTTATACCACCCACGACCTTCAGGGCTTCCTCGGAGGAGACATCCAACCAATGATCGATGCACTGACTGTCGCAGAGAATGCAGAAAGAATGAAAGAAACGGAGTTATAAGATATGAACAGACAAGAATTAATAAACCAAATCAAGGAGAAACAGAGTTTTCTCTGCGTGGGACTTGATACAGATATCAACAAGATACCACAATGTATCATTGATGAAGCAAAGGCAAAAGACGGCGAGGATTATATCTTCCGTGCTATCTGTGAGTTCAATGCATTGATTATCGATGCCACTGCCCCCTACTGTGTGGCATACAAACCCAACCTCGCTTTCTTTGAGGCTTATGGTGTGGATGGCATGCTGGCTTTTGAGGCTACTATCGATTATCTGAAAGAGGAGTATCCCAACCATTTCATCATCGCTGATGCCAAGCGTGGGGATATTGGCAACACATCAAAAATGTATGCCAAGACGTTCTTCGAGGAATATGACGTGGATGCTTTGACAGTTGCACCATATATGGGCGAAGACTCTGTGACACCGTTCCTCGGCTATAATGACAAGTGGGTTATTCTGTTGGCGCTGACCTCCAATAAAGGCTCGCATGATTTCCAACTGACTGAGGATACAAATGGGGAACGCCTCTTCGAGAAGGTACTGAAGACTTCCCAACAATGGGGTAACGACGAGAATATGATGTATGTCGTTGGTGCTACCCAGGGACAGATGTTTGAGGATATCCGTAAGGTCGCTCCCAACCACTTCCTGCTTGTACCAGGAGTGGGAGCACAGGGAGGCAGTCTGCAGGAGGTCTGCAAATACGGAATGATAAAAGACTGTGGTTTGCTTGTTAACTCTTCTCGTGGCATCATCTATGCCTCGAATGGTGAAGACTTTGCGGAGGTTGCCGCACAGAAAGCAAAAGAATTACAGGAACAAATGGCTCTGGAAATAGTAAAGGTTATAGGTTAAAGAAGTTATTTAAATAACGGTTTGACGAAGCGCATCTCATGAAGGATGCGCTTTTGTCGTTTCAGGACATAAGCACTCGGATGTGCAGAGTTAAATCTCCTGGGATTGGGTAAAGTGGCGGCAATCAGCGCACATTGTTCTCTTGTCAGTTGGGAAGCCTCCTTATGAAAATGATATTCCGCCACAGCACTAGCTCCATAGATGCCATCTCCCATTTCGATGGAATTGAGATAAACCTCCATGATACGCTCTTTTGACCAAAAAAGTTCTATCAAAAAAGTGAAATAAACCTCAAAACCCTTGCGGAGCCAGGAGCGTCCTGGCCATAAGAAAACATTTTTCGCTGTCTGTTGAGATATGGTCGATGCACCTATCTTCCGCTTCTCCGGATGTTTCATGTTACGGATAGCCGCATGCTCTATCGCTTTATAATCGAAACCATGATGCTCTAAGAAATGGGCATCTTCACTTGACATAACAGCAAGGGACAAAGAAGGAGTTATTTCCTCTATGGGCACCCAGTGATGATGCATCGTCATCTCCTTTCCGTCTGAAACCTGTTGAGCCACACGGATAAACATCAAGGGCGTGAAATAAACTGGCACCCAACGTAACACTATAACAGAAAGGATAGTAGACGCAAAGAACGCGACTACTATCCATAATAAAATACGTTTAATCTTTCTCCAAAAAGCCTTCATTACTGCAGCGTACCTGCCTCAGCTTTCTGAATCATCTCCTTGCTAGCATACATATAGACTTCCACACGGCGATTCTGCTGACGACCAGCAGCGGTAGAGTTATCAGCAACAGGATTTGTTGAACCCTGACCCTCTACACTCTTGATCTGCTTTGCCTGTACACCGCAAGAACGGAGATAATTGTTCACACTATTGGCACGGTTGACAGACAATGGCTGGTTGATAGCATCACTACCAGTATTGTCAGTATGACCAATAATGGCTACATCACAATCCTGATTGGAGTTCAATACGCGTGCAAACTCAGCGAGTGAGTTCTTAGCACTCTGACTCAGATCAGCCTTACCTGTAGCAAAGAGAATACCAGAATCGAAAGTAACCTTCACAGCATCCAGACCGTTGGTGTCCTTCACTGTCTCTACCTGTGCGTTCTGCACCTGCTCGGCCTGCTTCTTAGCCTTATCCATCTTATTACCGATGATAGCACCAGCACCAGCACCTACGGCACCGCCGACTGCTACACCTACTGCTGTGTTACCGGCAATAGCACCGATAATACCACCTAACAAAGCACCGCCACCGGCACCAATACCTGCACCCTTCTGGGTGTTGTTACATGCGAAGAGCATGCCTACGCAAAGTAACATGGAAACTAATTTTAATTTCATAATACTTGAGTTTAATGAAACAATTACTAATTTGGGACAAAGATACAAATTAATTTGTAATATTCATTATAATTTTGTAATTTTGCACCAAATTTTGAAAAAATAAAGATATTTATGGCAAAAGAACTCAAAGAAATGACCAAAAGAGCTGACAATTACAGTCAGTGGTATAATGATTTGGTAGTGAAAGCTGACCTTGCTGAGCAGAGTGCTGTTCGTGGTTGTATGGTCATCAAGCCTTATGGCTATGCTATCTGGGAGAAAATGCAGCAGCAATTGGACAAGATGTTTAAGGAAACTGGTGCGCAGAACGCCTATTTCCCCTTGCTTATCCCCAAGTCATTCCTTTCTCGTGAAGCAGAACACGTTGAAGGCTTTGCCAAAGAGTGTGCAGTAGTCACCCACTATCGCCTTCGTGCCAAGGAAGACAAAAGCGGCGTAGAGGTCGATCCTGCCGCCAAGTTGGAAGAAGAATTAATTGTGCGTCCTACTTCCGAGACAATCATTTGGAATACTTATAAGAACTGGATTCATTCATGGCGCGACCTTCCCTTGATGTGTAACCAGTGGTGTAATGTGATGCGATGGGAGATGCGTACGCGCCCGTTCCTTCGTACCTCAGAGTTCTTGTGGCAAGAAGGTCATACCGCCCATGCTACCAAGGAAGAAGCTGAAGAGGAAGCTAAGAAGATGTTAAAGGTTTATGCCCAATTTGCTGAGGAGTGGATGGCCGTTCCTGTCTTGCAGGGTGTGAAGAGTGAGACGGAGCGCTTTGCCGGTGCTTTGGACACCTATACAATCGAAGCCATGATGCAGGATGGAAAAGCACTGCAGAGTGGTACATCGCACTTCCTCGGACAGAACTTTGCCAAGGCTTTTGAGGTTACCTATTTAAATAAAGAGAATAAACCTGAATACGTATGGGCAACATCATGGGGTGTTTCTACCAGACTGATTGGTGCACTTATCATGACACACTCTGATGACAACGGTTTGGTATTGCCTCCGCGTTTGGCTCCTATTCAGGTGGTTATCATTCCTATCGCCACTAAACCAGAACAGTTGGAGCAAGTTAACAAGGAGGTTACACCCATCATTGAGAAGTTGCGCCAAGCAGGTATCACTGTCAAATTCGATGACGCAGACAACAAACGTCCAGGTTTTAAGTTTGCTGACTATGAGTTGAAGGGCGTTCCCGTTCGCTTGGTATTAGGTGCCCGCGACTTGGAGAACGGTACTATTGAGGTGATGCGTCGTGATACGCTCGAGAAGGAAACGCGCCCCATCGAAGGTATTGCAGAATATGTGGAGCAACTCTTGGAGGATATCCAGCAAAACATTTTCGAGAAGGCCCGCAAGTATCGTGACGAACATGTCTATGAGTGTGAGAATTACGAGGAGTTCAAGGAGAAGGTGAAGGACGGTGGTTTCTTCCTCTGCCACTGGGACGGTACTGCCGAGACGGAGGCACAAATCAAAGAGGAAACACAGGCAACAATTCGTTGCGTACCCTTTGCTTACGAACAGACTCCAGGTGTTGATATGGTCAGTGGTAAGCCTGCCAAATATCGCGTCATCATTGCCCGCAGTTATTAGTATTTTACGAAAAATCAATATTTTACGGAAACTTCTGGTCAAAACATTTGGTAATGACCAGAAGTTTTTGTAATTTTGCAGCCGTTTATTTCCCAAAAAGGGACAGTAGGTGCCAGAACAGGCGCTGACGCCTATACATTATTAACCCATTAAACATGGTCTGGTAAACGTCTGTTCAGGCCTCGCCCTGACAACTATTGAAGGGGCAACAAATTATTTTTATGTCAGAATTAACAAAGAACGTTCAGCCATTACAGGATTTCGACTGGGAACAGTACGAGAATGGCATGACCGTAAACGTCAGCAAGGAAGAACTTGACAAGGCTTATGATGAGACTCTGAACAAAGTCAGTGAGCATCAGGTTGTCGATGGTACTGTTATCAGTGTTGACAAGAAAGAGGTAGTCGTTAACATTGGCTACAAGAGCGATGGTATCATCCCCGCTTCTGAGTTCCGTTACAACCCTGACCTGAAGGCAGGTGACACCGTTGAGGTGTATGTTGAGAACGCAGAGGACAAAAAAGGACAACTGGTATTGTCACACAAGAAGGCTCGTCTCTCTAAGAGTTGGGATCGCGTTAATGCCGCTCTCGACAACGAGGAGATTGTACAGGGCTTTATCAAGTGCCGCACGAAGGGTGGTATGATTGTTGACGTATTTGGTATCGAGGCATTCTTGCCTGGTAGTCAGATTGACGTTCACCCCATACGCGACTACGATCAGTTCGTAGGTACAACGATGGACTTCAAGATTGTGAAAATCAATCAGGAGTTCCGCAACGTGGTTGTTTCTCACAAGGCTCTCATTGAGGCTGAGTTGGAGGCACAGAAGAAAGAAATCATTGGCAAACTGGAGAAGGGTCAGATTCTCGAAGGTACTGTTAAGAACATCACTTCTTACGGTGTATTCGTTGACCTCGGCGGTGTTGACGGACTCATCCACATCACTGACCTGTCTTGGGGCCGCGTAGACGATCCTCATAAGGTCGTAGAGCTCGACCAGAAGATTAATGTCGTTATCCTCGATTTCGATGACGAGAAGAAGCGCATTGCCCTCGGTCTGAAGCAACTCACTCCTCATCCTTGGGATGCTTTGGATGCTAACCTGCAGGTGGGCGACCACGTGAAGGGTAAGGTAGTCGTTATCGCTGACTACGGTGCATTCGTTGAGATTCAGCCTGGTGTAGAGGGACTCATCCACGTTTCAGAGATGTCTTGGAGCCAGCATCTGCGCAGCGCTCAGGAGTTCCTGAAGGTTGGCGACGATGTTGAAGCAGTTATCCTGACTCTCGACCGCGACGAGCGTAAGATGTCTCTCGGTATCAAGCAGTTGAAGGAAGACCCATGGGAAGCTATTGAGGTTAAATATCCTGTTGGCAGCAAGCACACTGCAAAAGTTCGCAACTTTACCAACTTCGGTGTATTCGTTGAGTTGGAAGAAGGTGTTGACGGTCTGATTCATATCAGCGACCTTAGCTGGACCAAGAAAGTTAAGCATCCTTCAGAGTTCACTCAGGTAGGGGCTGAGATTGACGTTATCGTTCTCGACATTGACAAGGAGAACCGTCGTCTGTCTCTCGGTCACAAGCAGTTGGAAGACAATCCTTGGGATGTCTTTGAAGCTAAATACACTGTTGGTTCTATCCACGAGGGTAAGATCACAGAACTTCTCGAGAAGGGTGCTGTTGTTGCTCTCGATGAGAACGTTGAAGGCTTCGCTACTCCTAAGCACCTCGTCAAGGAAGACGGTTCACAGGCTGCTCAGGGCGAAACATTGCCATTCAAGGTTATTGAGTTCAATAAGGACTCTAAGCGCATCATCCTGTCTCACAGCCGTACCTTCGAGGATCCTCAGCGTGAGGAGAAGAAGGCTGCTGCCAAGAAGACACGCGCTGCCAAGAAGGAAGAGGCTCCGAAGATTGAGAACGTTGCTGCCAGCACCACACTGGGTGACATCGACGTACTCGCTGAGTTGAAGGCTAAAATGGAGCAGGGCGAGTAATCCCCTTCTCTATACAATAATAAATAAGGTGGTAACCAATCGGTTGCCACCTTATTATATATACCTTAGAAGGTAATCCTAAAAGGGAAGGTCGTCCGCACTACCCTCGCCTACTGGCTCCTGTGTCGGGGGGAATGGAGAAGTTGCATCCTGAGGAGCAGCTTGCTGTGGCGGGAATGGCGTTGTCTGTGGTGCACCAGCAACGGGAGCAGTACCACGTACAACGTTATACGCACGAATCTCGTTAAACCAACGTCCGTTATACTCATGAGCGTCAATATCGAAACTGACCGTTACATCCTCACCATTCTGGATATTGAACTGCTTAATGCGGTCTTCTCCAAAAATACGGAACATACACTTACGTGGATACTGTCCAGGAACCTCAATGACATATTCCTGAGACATCCAAGAGTTACCAGTACGTGAAGACACACCACTGTTTGCCGGAAGCACGGCAATAATCTTACCTGTTAAATCCATCTTAATTATTCTTTATTAGTTGTTCATTTTACGTTTCAGATTGCGAAATTACGAAAAATACTTTTAATTTGAGAATATTTTACCGATTATTTTTGCTAATGAGCAAGTTATTTTGTATTTTTGTACTCAATTAGAATGACTTAAAACAAAATCAATAAAAACTCATGAGATTTACAGTATCAAGCACTGCGCTCAGCAGCAAACTAAATGCTCTTTCGAGAGTCATCAACAGCAAGAATTCATTGCCCATCTTAGCCGACTTCCTGTTTGACATCCAAGACAATGTACTCCATCTGACTGCATCGGACAGTGAGAACGTGATGAACACGCAGGTAGAATTGACAGAGTGTGACGGCAACGGTCGTTTTGCCATCGGCAACCATGACCTGTTAGAGGGAGTCAAAGGTTTCTCAGAGCAACCTATCACATTCGACGTAAACCTTCAGGATCATACCGCGAAGATTAGTTATCAGAACGGTATGTTCTCTCTGCCTATCGAGGATGCTGACGAGTATCCACAGGCACAGGGTATCAGCGATAGTGCCAACACGATCACCATCTCCAGTAATTTGTTGGCAGAGAATATCAACCGTTCGTTGTTCGCCACTGCACAGGATGAGTTGCGCCCTGTCATGAACGGTATCTATTTTGACCTCACCCCTGAGTGCCTTGCTATCGTTGCCTCCGACGGACATAAGTTGGTACGCAACAAAGTATTCTCCATTCAGAGTGAACAGCCTGCATCTTTCATTCTGCCAAAGAAACCTGCAGGATTATTGAAAAACCTGTTGCAGAAGGATGGCGGTGACGTGGAGATTCGCTTCGACGAGCGTAACGCCCAAATCAAGTTCTCAGAAGGAGTGATTACCTGTCGCCTTATCGAAGGTCGTTATCCGAATTACAACTCTGTTATTCCACAGGCTAATCCCAATGTCTTAACCGTTGATCGTCTGGGACTGCTTGCTGCCCTTCGTCGTGTACAGCCTTTCGCTAACGACTCCAGCAATCTTATCCGTTTCCGTGTAGAAGGTGGAACTCTTCAATTGAATGCAGAAGACTACGACTTCTCTAAGACGGCTACAGAGCGTATGTCATGCGACTATAGCGGACAGGCTATGAGTATTGGTTTCAAAGGTGCATCATTCATCGAGATTCTCAGCAATTTCGATTGTCAGGATGTCATTATCCAGTTGGCCGACCCCAGTCGTGCAGGACTTGTTCTGCCTTCTGAGCAGCCAGAGAACCAAGATGTGCTCATGCTGATGATGCCGATGCTTATCAACGATTGATTATGAAACTGAACTTACAAAAACCACTTGTCATATTCGATTTGGAGACCACGGGCCTTGACCTTGTCAAGGACCGTGTCATTCAAATATCCTATATCAAAGTTTTCCCTGACGGAAAGGAAGAAAGGGGCAACTATCTAATTAACCCAGAGAAACCTATTCCTTCAGTGGTAGAGGAACTGACTGGTATCAAAAACGAGGACGTGAAGGACAAACCTACCTTCAAGCAACTCGCCCAGACACTGAACCAGATCTTTAGCGGCAGTGATATCGCCGGCTATAACTCTAATCATTTTGATGTACCTTTGTTGGCTGAAGAGTTCTTGCGCGCAGGCATCGACTTTGATTTCTCAAAGTGCCGACTGATTGACGTGCAGACCATCTATCACAAGATGGAACGCCGTAATCTGGCTGCAGCGTATAAATTCTATTGCGGCAGGAAGATGGAAGAAGATTTCCAAGCACACCGTGCTGACGAGGACACAGAGGCTACCTATCGAGTATTGCAAGGACAGTTGGAGATGTATACTCCTGATAAACAAGAGGAACCTGAGCGCATTTTACAAAATGATATGCAGTTCCTTGCTGATTTTTCGAAAACAAACAATAACATCGACTTCGCAGGTCGAATTGTCTGGGGAGAGCAAAAAGACCGCATGGGTAATACCCTCGTTGATAAAGACGGCAATCCTGTGATGACAGAAGTCTTCAACTTCGGCAAATATAAGGGAGAACCTGTCGCTCAAGTACTTCGCCGAGACCCAGGCTACTATAGTTGGATTTTAGGAGGTGACTTCACCTATAATACAAAACAAGTGCTCACCCGTATCCGTATACGGGAGAGTCAAATGAATGGATAAAAATATGTTGAAAGGTAAGAAGATTGTCTTAGGTATCACTGGCTCCATAGCAGCCTACAAGGCTTGCTATATCATCCGTGGACTCATCAAGGCGGGAGCAGAAGTACAGGTTGTCATCACACCTGCAGGTAAGGAGTTTATTACTCCCATC
The DNA here is from genome assembly GCA_902800585.1 of uncultured Prevotellaceae bacterium. Lineage (GTDB taxonomy): Bacteria > Bacteroidota > Bacteroidia > Bacteroidales > Bacteroidaceae > Prevotella. Next base: position 32,659 of record CADCEW010000005.1, on the reverse strand, counting down.
ACCCTTTCTGCCCTCACCCAGAAGCCCGTCATCAGCGATTTCTTTGCACAGCGCGATGGTTCATGGCACTCACATGTGGCATTAGGTTTATGGGCTGATGCTATGCTGATTGCACCTTGTACGGCATCGACATTAGGTAAGATGGCGAATGGTGTTGCCGATAATATGCTCATCACAACCTATCTGTCCATGAAGGCACCTGTATTCATTGCCCCTGCGATGGACTTGGATATGTACCAACATCCTACGACGCAGGAAAATATGAAGAAGTTGCAATCATTTGGCAATCAGATTATCGAACCACAAAGCGGTTTTCTTGCATCAGGACTGGAAGGCAAAGGACGCATGGAAGAGCCTGAGAAAATCGTGGAATATCTTGATAAGGCGTTGGACAATAACGCTCCACTGCGTGGGAAACGCATTATGATTACGGCAGGTCCTACTTATGAGAAGATAGATCCTGTGCGCTTTATCGGCAATTATTCCAGTGGCAAGATGGGCTTTGCCCTTGCTGAAGAATGTGCCCATCAAGGTGCAGAAGTAGAACTTATTGCAGGGCCTGTGGCACTGACAACCAACCATCCACTGATTCATCGCACTAATGTAGAGAATTGTGAAGAAATGTATCAGGCAGCCACTCGTCTTTTCGATTCCTGTCAGGCCGCTATCCTTTGTGCTGCTGTTGCTGATTTCTGTCCTGAGACGATTGCCACAGAGAAGATTAAACGCGAAAAAGACGACCTCGTCATCCGTCTGAAACCTACGCACGACATTGCTGCTGAGTTGGGAAAGATGAAACGTAATGACCAGCGATTGATTGGTTTTGCCTTGGAGACCAATGATGAACTGCAGAATGCCCAGGGAAAGTTAGAGCGAAAGAACTTTGATTTCATCGTCCTTAACTCCTTACGCCATGAAGGCACCTGTTTCCAATCGGACGAGAACCAGATCAGTATCATTTCCCGTCAGGGACAGAAAGACTACGAACGCAAGCCCAAAAGTGAAGTAGCAACTGACATTATTCTTGAGTTAGCAAGAATAATGTAAAAATGTAATAATTAAAAAATGTAATAATGAGGCGTTGTATTTTAATTCTTTCATTGTTTTATTTTTTAATTGCAGCGAATATCGCGGCACAGGAACTGAATGCCAAAGTGAATATCAATCACTCCCAGATTCAGGGTACAGATGTCAGTATCTTCGAGAACTTACAACAATCATTAGAACAGTTTATCAATGAAAGACAATGGACTGATTATCAGTTCCAAAAGCATGAACGCATTAATTGTAACTTCAATATTACTATCGTCAAATACGACAAAAGTGGCGACCATTTTGAGGCAACTGCCATAATACAGGCAAATCGTCCTGTCTACTATTCTACCTATACTTCCACCTTATATAATAATAAGGACGACGACTTCAATTTCGACTATGCGCAGTTTGACCAGTTAAACTTCAATGAAGAGATAGTAGATAACCAGTTGACGGCACTCATCGCCTATTATGCCTACCTGATTATCGGACTCGACCTTGACAGTTTCTCCCCAATGGGAGGAACTGACGTGCTACAACGCTGTCTAAACCTGGTGAACAACACGCAAAATCTTGGCTTCACGGGCTGGAAGGCTTTTGAGACAAGCCGAAACCGCTTCGCCATCATTAACGATTATCTTGACGAGGCATTGAAGCCTATGCGTCAACTGCAATACGACTACTATCGTACTGGACTGGATGAGATGACGAATAATGCTGAACGCGGTAGGACAGCTATTACAACGGCACTCAATCTTTTGAAGGAAGCCCATGAAAACAAACCTCTAAGCCTGTTGCCACAGATATGGACAGACTACAAGCGCGACGAGATTGCCAATATCTATTATGGCAAGGGTACTCAGAAAGAAAAGGAGAACGTCTACAACCTACTCTTCAACATCAATCCCTCACAGAGTAATGCATGGGATAAAATCAAAAACTAAGAGATGCTTCAACAACTATACATACGGAATTTCACGCTGATTGACGAACTCGATATAGAACTGCGTCCAGGATTCTCCGTCATTACTGGTGAGACTGGAGCAGGTAAGAGTATTATCCTTGGCGCTATTGCACTCCTGTTAGGACAGCGTGCAGACTCCAAAGCCATCAAGCAAGGTTCTGACCGTTGTATCATTGAAGCACATTTCGACCTCACACGCTATCAGTTGAAGCCTTTCTTCGATGAGAATGACATCGACTATGACGCCTCTGACTGTATCATCCGACGTGAATTGACTGCAGCTGGCAAGAGTCGTGCATTCGTCAATGATACACCCGTTGCCCTCTCTCTGTTGAAGGAATTGGGTGATATGTTAGTTGACGTTCATTCCCAGCATCAGAATCTGCTATTAGGTAAACAAGATTTTCAATTGGAGGTTATTGATACCATCGCACAAGACCAAGCATTGCTGAACGAATATCAGCAGACTTTTGCAGCTTATCATGAGAAACAAAGACAACTGCAAGCGTTACAGGAAGAGATGGAGCGCAATAAGCAGAATCTCGACTTCCTTCAGTTCCAGTATGAGGAACTTACGAATGTACAGTTGGTAGAAGATGAACAAGAGGAATTGGAGCAGCAGCGTGAGATGATGACGCATAGCGAGGATATCAAGACAGCACTCTATGAAGCAAACCAGCATCTGGTTGCTGACGAGCAAGGTATCCTCTCTCGACTCCGCAAATCACTTTCCGCGATCCATACCATCACAAAAGTCTATCCTACCTCTGAAGATTGGATAGAACGTATGGAGAGTTGTCAAATAGAACTCAAGGATATTGCTCAAGATGTAGAGGCTCGTTTGGAGGATATTGATTTCAATCCTGCAGAACTGGAACGTATCAACCAACGGTTGGATAAAATCTATGACTTGCAGAAGAAATATCATGCGGAAACTATTGCCGAACTGATTCAACAACGGGACGAACTGAAACGGCAGCTCAGTCAGATAGAAAACAGCGACGAGGCATTGGCATCACTGCAAAACGAATTGGATGTTTTGAAGAAGAAATGCCTGCAACAAGCAGAGACTCTGACGAAACTGCGTCAGAAAGCCTCCAAGGAGATTGAACGACAGATGCGCGAACGCTTAGTTCCTCTGGGTATGCCAAACGTCCGTTTTGAAGTGAAGGTCAACAAGACAGAACTCCACAAGAGCGGACAAGATGATATCGCTTTCCTGTTCAGTGCCAATACCTCCAGCCCCTTGCAACCTATCTCTCAGGTTGCCTCAGGTGGTGAAATTGCGCGAGTGATGCTATCCCTGAAAGCAATGATCAGTGGAGCTGTCAAACTCCCAACGATTATCTTCGACGAGATAGATACAGGCGTCAGTGGAAAGATTGCAGAACGCATGGCAGAAATCATGAAGGAGATGGGAGCCAACGACCGACAAGTCATCTCCATCACCCATCTGCCACAAATCGCTGCCCTCGGCACCACTCACTATCGGGTATCGAAAGAAGAGACCGCCACAGGGACAACCAGTAAGATGCAGATGCTCTCCAATGACGAGCGCATCCATGAGATTGCCCAAATGCTCAGCGGTAGCGATATCACTGCTGCCGCTATTCAAAACGCAAAAGAATTACTTAAAATATGAAACGATTATTTCTATTAGTATCCATTTCCCTTTTTACCCTTTTACCTTTGTTCGCCCAGTCATGGGCTGATAAAGCTGCAAAGTCAGTATTTACTGTAAAGACCTTTGCGGCAGACGGAACGATGATAGCCAGTAGCAACGGTTTCTTCGTCGGTAATGATGGTGAGGCTGTCAGTAATTTTGCTCCTTTCGTTAATGCTGCCCGTGCAATCATCATCGACGCACAAGGTAATGAGCAACCAGTAGAGGAAATTCTCGGAGCCAACGAGACATATGATGTGATTAAGTTCCGCGTGGCTGCCAGAAAGACACAGCCATTACCTATCGCAACCACTGCGACAAATGGTAGTCAGGTATGGCTATTGCCCTATTCTGTCAAAAACACACCAGTATGTATAAAGGGTACCATCAGTCAGGCAGAGAAATTCCAAGATACTTACCAATATTATACCCTTCTGTTGAAGGCAGAAGACAATCAAATCAGTTGTCCTGTTCTTAATGACAAAGGTGAGGTTATCGGAATGATACAGCCTGCATCTGACTCCAAGAAAGATATATCATACGCTGTCAGCGCCCGTTTTGCTGCTGACCTGAAAATGTCTGGTCTGAGTATGAACGAGGAATCATTGAAGAAGATCCTCATCGCCAAGGCTTTACCTGACAATACAGACGAAGCTCTTCTTGCACTCATCCTCGCCTCCTCTACGATGACAGAGAGTCAGTATAGTAATTATCTGGAGCGTTTCATCCAGAAATTCCCCAATGTCGCCGATGGCTATATCTACCGTGCCCGTTTACGTACCTCTCAAAAGAATTTCAGTAGTGCAGAGGCCGATATGGAACAGGCGTTAAAAGTCGCAGATAACAAAGCCTACGTCCACTATCAGTATGCCCAACTGATTTTCCAAAAAGAGGTCTATCAGAGCGACCAGCCCTATAGCGGATGGTCTTTTGAAAAGGCATATCAAGAGGCACAGGAGGCATACAACATCAATCCAATGCCTGTGTGTCGTCAACAACAGGCACAGATACGCTATGCACAAGGTCAGTATGCCGATGCATTTAATATATATGAGGAACTCACCCATAGCGATATCCGTAGTGCAGATATCTTCTTTGCAGCCTCACAATGTAAGGCACAACTGGGAGAAACTGACCAGCAAATCGCTCTACTCGACAGTGCTGTCAATATGTTCAGTCGTCCTTATGTGAAGACTGCCGCTCCTTACATCCTTGCTCGTGCTCAGGCTTTATATGCCGCCAAGAAGTATCGCCCCGCTATTAGTGACTATAATGAATATGGTGAATTGATGGCTGCCCAGTTGGATGCTCCCTTCTACTATCAGCGCGAACAGGCAGAAGTGGATGGACATCTGTATCAGCAGGCATTGAATGATATTGACAAAGCAATAGAACTCGAACCCTCTGCACCTCTCTATTATGCCGAAAAGGCTTCTTTATTGGTGCGCGTCGGCAAACATCAGGATGCGATAACCACAGCACAACAATTGATTCGTCTGTCACCCGATTTCTCTGACGGCTATCTTTTCTTAGGATTAGCCCAGTGCTTAACGAATCAAAAAGCAGAAGGTATCAAGAATCTCACCAAGGCAAAAGACCTTGGCAATGCACAAGCGCAGACACTGATTGAGAAATATGCAAAATAATACTGCCTAGGATCCTAGGCAGTACTAAACAATTTTATTGGATATTAGGTGTCTCCCATTTCTTCGTTTGATCGCAAACGACTTTGACTGTCTGGTTTCCTGCTTTCAGTAAGAAGTCACCTTCTTCCAATATCCATTTTCCGTCAGCCCCTACAAAGGCAAGATTCTTGGCAGGCAGACGGAAAGTAACTGTTTTCTGTTCTCCTGGTTGCAGTTCTATCTTCGTGAAGTCACGCAGACGTTTGTTGTCAGGAACAACCGATGCAATGAGGTCACTGCTATAGAGTAATACGGCTTCTTTACCGACACGACTACCTGTATTCTTCACATCGACTGTCACTGTCAGGATATCATCAGCAGTAAAGGATGTCTTATCTACTTGCAGATTGCTGTATTCGAAAGTCGTATAACTTAATCCGTATCCGAAGGGCCATTGCAGTGATACCTTTGCATCATAGTTATAGGCACCTGCCATTGTTCCTACTTCTTCACTGACTTTATAGTCATAAGTATTCAGTGAATTAATCTCACGCGGATAGGTATAAGGTAACTTAGCAGAGAAGTTGGCGTCGCCAGTCAAAAGATTAGCAAGGGCGTCGCCACCATAGTTACCTGGAATAAGGATATCAACAACGGCTTTGGCAAGTGGCTCGATATCAGCAATTAGACGAGGACGACCTTCGTTAAGCACCATGACGATAGGTTTACCTGTCTTGGCAAGTGCTTTCACAAGATTGCGCTGATTCTCAGAAAGCCAGAGGTCTGTCAGATTACCAGGCGTCTCCGTGTAGGAATTCTCTCCAATGCAGGCTATAATGATATCTGCCTTTGCTGCAGCATCCACGGCTTTATCAATCTGAGGTTCGTTCTCATCGTAGTAAGCGCCATTCTCATTATAAGTCACACCCTGTTCCAGAATGACATTATCCTTGCCATACTTGTTGCAAAGAGCCTCGTAGATTGTATTGAATTTATCTGAGAGGTCTTCTGCTCTCGAACCTTGCCATGTATAACTCCAACCACCATGTAGACAACGCATCTGGTTAGCATTAGGACCAGTCAGCAGAATCTTCTTACCTTTGGCAAGTGGAAGGATGTTATCTTCGTTCTTCAACAATATTTCACTCTCTTCTGCTGCCTTTAGAGAAGCCTTGGCAAACTCATCGGAACCAAACTTCTCAAAGCCTTTAACACCCGTATTTGGATTCTCAAAGAGTCCCAGACGATACTTGGCACGAAGGATACGACGTACAGCATCATCGATGCGGCTCATAGGTACCTTACCCTCTTCAACGAGTTCCTTCAACAGAATACAGAACTCTACACTGTAAGGATCCATAGACATATCAATACCAGCATTGATGGCAATACGGATAGCATCCTTCTTATCCTTCGCTACCTTCTCACGAGAGAAGAGGTTATTGATGTCTGCCCAGTCTGTTACTAGGAATCCATCCCACTGCAAATCCTCCTTCAACCATTTCGTCAGATACTCATAACTGGCATGAACAGGTACACCATTCACACTACCAGAGTTGACCATCATCGTCAACGTACCTGCAAGGGCAGCCGCTTTGAAGGGCTCGAAGTATTTCTCACGAATCATCAATGGCGACAGATAGGCTGGTGTACGATCCTTTCCTGTCCAAGGAGCACCATAGGCAAAGTAATGCTTGGTGCTGGTACCAACATGGTATTGGTCGATATGGTTGGGATCATCGCCCTGATAACCTTTAATCTCAGCTACCACCATCTTCGAGTTGACAATGGCATCCTCGCCAAAACTCTCATAGACACGAGCCCATCGTGGGTCACGACTCAAGTCGACGACAGGGTTATACACCCAAGGACAGTTGGCTGCACGACTCTCATACGCAGTAATCTCAGCACCAACACGCGCCAGTTCTGTATTAAAAGACGCACCCAGATTGATGGGTTGTGGGAAAAGGGTACCACCTGCAGTGTATGTTACACCATGATTGTGATCCAATCCATAGATGTCAGGAATACCAAGATAGTCCATAGACTTTTTCTGTATCAGTCGTATCCACTCCTGCCATTGGGGGATGCTTGGGGCTCGAGTGCCTGGGGCATTCAATATCGAACCCACTTTCCATTTCGAGATCAGCGTGTCGAGCATCGTCTCATTCAGTTTCCAGATACGCTTGGTATCGCCCTGATAGATATCTACAGGAAAACCGCCTAACTGGTCGATAATCTGCTGGTCTGTCTTCTTCAACATCTCGTTGACTTCATCTTCCGATCTGCCGTACTGCTGCAACACACTGCGGACCTTCTCGCGATCCACCTTTGCATTCTCGACAGTCATCTTACCCATCACGTCGAGATTCAACTCCAACATCTGTCCGATCTTCTCGTCGAGCGTCATTTTCGCAAGCGTCTTCTCTACTTTCGCTTCCAACGCAGCATCACGAGGAATAGCAGGTTTCACACTTTGTGCCTGTACACCGATTGCCGTCATGAGCAATACTACTGTCAATACTTTCTTCATATCTATTTATAGTTATATATTTCTTTTTGCAAAGATAGTACTTTTCTATCAAATTACCAAATAAGAAGGCGTTACAATATCAACAGGGCTTCTTTTTTAGCATCTTTTATTTTGTTTGTAAAGGAAAAAGTAGTACCTTTGCAGCCTAATTATAATATAATAAGGTATAAGGAAGATATGATTACAGTTACGAATCTTGCAATTCAATTCGGAAAGAAGACACTTTATAAGGACGTTAACCTGAAGTTTACCAGTGGAAATATCTATGGAATTATCGGTGCTAACGGTGCAGGTAAGTCTACCCTACTCCGCGCTATCAGCGGAGAGTTGGAGCCCAACAGAGGTTCTGTAGAGCTGGCTCCTGGTGAGCGCCTGTCTGTATTGGAACAGGATCACTTCAAATATGACGAGTTTACTGTGATGGATACAGTGCTGATGGGTCATCAGCCGCTATGGAAGAATATGAAGGAGCGTGAGGCGCTCTATGCGAAAGAAGAGATGACAGAGGAAGACGGCAACAAAGCCGCTGAACTGGAAATGGCTTTCGCAGAGATGAATGGCTGGGAGGCTGAGAGTGAGGCTGCCCAGTTGTTGCAGAACCTCGGTGTGCAGGAAGAGCAACACTATAAGCAGATGGCAGAAATCTCGAATAACGAGAAGGTGCGTGTGATGCTGGCTAAGGCACTCTTCGGACATCCCGACAACCTGTTGTTGGATGAGCCTACCAACGACCTCGACCTCGATACCGTTCAGTGGTTGGAGGAATATCTCTCGAACTTAGAGCAGTGTGTCTTGGTTGTCTCTCACGACCGCCACTTCCTCGATGCTGTATCTACACAGACTGTCGACATCGATTTCGGTAAGGTCACTTTGTTCTCTGGTAACTATTCGTTCTGGTATGAATCCAGTCAGTTGGCTCTCCGTCAGGCACAGAACCAGAAGATGAAGGCAGAAGAGAAGCGCAAGCAGTTGGAGGAATTCATCCGTCGTTTCTCTGCCAATGTGGCAAAGTCGAAGCAGACAACCTCTCGTAAGAAGATGTTGGAGAAATTGAACGTCGAAGAAATCACACCATCTACCCGTAAATATCCTGGCATCATCTTCTCAATGGAGCGTGAGCCTGGTACACAGATATTGGAAGTAGAAGGACTGAAGGCTGTGGATGCCGACGGCACTGTACTCTTCGACAATGTGAACTTCACCATTGAGAAGGGACAGAAGACTGTATTTTTGTCGCATAACCCCAAGGCCATGACTGCCCTCTTTGAGATTATCAACGGTAATCGTACCGCAGATGCAGGAACATATAAATGGGGTGTGACTATCACCACCGCCTATCTCCCACTCGATAATACCGCTTTCTTCCAGAGCGAACTCAACCTTGTCGACTGGCTCAGCCAATACGGCACAGGCAATGAGGTGATGATGAAGTCGTTCTTAGGACGTATGCTCTTCAAGGAAGAGGATGTTCTGAAGCATGTCAATGTGCTCAGCGGTGGTGAGAAGATGCGTTGTATGATTGCACGTATGCAGTTGAAGAATGCCAACTGTCTCATTCTCGACACACCTACCAATCATCTGGACTTGGAGTCTATTCAGGCTTTCAACAACAACCTGATTGGCTTTAAGGGCAATATCTTGTTTGCTTCCCACGACCATGAGTTCATCAATACTGTTGCCGATCGCATCATTGAATTGACGCCAAAGGGTACTATCGACAAACTCATGACGTATGATGACTATATCTATGATGAGGCAATTAAGGAAAAGAAAGCAGAGTTATATTCATAATATGGCACGGAATTTGCAGTAAAAACCAAAAATAAGATAAACTATGAAAGAAGAAGAGAAGAATATTCTGGAAGAGGAAGAGACTCTGAAAGAAGAAGAAATAGAAAATTCCGAGAACTCAGAGTGCTCAGAGGACTCTGAGAACTCCGAGAACTCAGAAAATTCTGAAGAAAAAGATCCATTGGAAGCTGCTCAAGAGGAAATCGAGCAACTGAAGACTCAGATACTCTATAAGACAGCCGAGTTCGACAACTACCGTAAGCGTACCTTGAAGGAGAAAGCAGAACTGATCCTGAATGGTGGTGAAAAGGCTGTAAGTGCTATCCTGCCTGTCATCGATGACATGGAGCGCGCCATCGAAAACGGTGAGAAGACAGAAGACCCCGTTGTACTGCGTGAAGGTATGGAACTCATCTATCAGAAGTTCATGAAGGCACTGGAGAGTCTGGGCGTCAAGAAGATTGATACAGAGGATGCTGACTTTGATACCGACCTGCACGAGGCTGTCGCTATGGTTCCTGGTATGGGCGATGACAAGAAAGGGAAGGTCATTGACTGTCTGCAAACAGGTTATCAGTTGAACGAGAAAGTTATCCGCCACGCCAAAGTGGCAGTAGGACAGTGAAATGTCTGATGTAAGATGTAAGAAGTAAACGTAATATATGGCACAAAAAAGAGACTACTATGAGGTGCTTGGCGTTGATAAAAACGCTACTGAAGACCAGATAAAGAAGGCGTACCGCACCATCGCCATCAAATACCACCCTGACCGTAATCCTGGCAATAAGGAAGCCGAGGAGAAGTTCAAGGAGGCTGCCGAGGCATACGACGTATTGCACGACCCCAAGAAGCGTCAGCAATACGACCAGTTTGGATTTAGCAGTCCAGGAGCAGGCGGCTTTGACTTCAGCGGTTTCAATGCTACCAGTATGAATATGGACGATATCTTCTCCATGTTCGGAGATATCTTTGGTGGACATGCAGGTTTTGGCGGATTCGGCGGTAGTGCACGTCGCGGTCCTCAGCAACATCGTGGTACTGACCTTCGTTTGAAAGTGAAGCTCACTTTGGAGGAGATTGCAACTGGTGTCACCAAGAAGTTTAAGGTACGCAAAGATGTACCCTGCTCTCATTGTCATGGTACTGGTGCAGAAGACGGCAGTGGTACAGAGAACTGTGTAACATGTCATGGAAGTGGTGTCATCTCACATACTACCCAGAGTATCTTCGGTATGATGCAGACACAAGGAACTTGTCCTACTTGTGGAGGTACAGGACGTGTCATCAAGAATAAGTGTCATCAGTGTGGTGGCACAGGCGTTGAGAAAGGAGAGGAAGTAGTAGAAATTAAGATTCCCGCTGGTGTTGCAGAAGGTATGATTATCAATGTACCTGGAAAGGGAAATGCTGGACACAACAAAGGCGTAAACGGAGATATCCAAGTCTTTGTGGAAGAGATAGAAGATGAACGTTTTATCCGCGACGACAACGACCTTATCTACAACTTGTTGCTTGACTTCCCGACAGCTGCTCTTGGAGGAGATATTGAGATTCCGACCATCCAGGGAACCAAATTGAGAGTGAAGATGGAACCAGGTACACAGCCAGGTAAGACGCTTCGTCTGAGAGGCAAAGGACTGCCTGCTGTACAAGGATATGGAAGAGGCAACGGTGACTTAGTAGTGAACGTCAGCGTTTATGTGCCCAAGACTTTGAGTCGTGAGGAGAAAGAAGCGATTGAGAAGTTCAAGCAAAGCGATAACTTCCAAGGCGATGCAGCCACCAAGCGCTCTATCTTCCAACGCTTCAAGAACTATTTCTCATGAACTACGAAGAGACTTGCGAATATCTCTACCACCAGATGCCAATGTTTGAGCGACAAGGTGCATCTGGCTATAAGGAGGGATTAAGTAATACGCATGCTCTTGATGAACATTTCGGACATCCCCATCAGCAATTTGCTACTATTCATGTAGGAGGCACCAACGGAAAGGGATCTGTTTCACATACCCTTGCAGCCATCTTACAACAATGCGGCTATACCGTAGGACTTTACACTTCCCCACATCTAGTAGATTTCAGGGAACGTATCCGTATCAACGGAGAGATGATATCTGAAGAATATGTTGTCGATTTCGTAGAGAAAGAACACAGTTTCTTCGAGCCATTATCCCCTTCTTTCTTTGAAGTCACAACGGCAATGGCGTTCAAATACTTTGCCGACAAGAAGATAGATATTGCTGTCGTTGAGGTAGGACTGGGTGGAAGATTGGATTGTACGAACATCATTACCCCACTCGTCTCTGTCATTACCAATATCAGTTACGACCATACACAGTTCTTAGGTGACACTCTTGCCAAGATTGCTTCAGAGAAGGCTGGTATTATTAAAAGAGGTGTACCTGTCGTCATTGGTGAGACACACGAGGAGACGCGTCCTGTCTTTGAGGCAAAAGCCATTGAAGAAGGATGCAAAATCGTGTTTGCAGATGACAAACCAGAAATTAAGAATGCCACTCCCATAGCGAACGGCATGATGCATTATGTCACTAAGCACTGGGGAGAACTGGACGGAGACTTAGGAGGCATCTATCAGGAAAAGAACCTCAACACGGTATTTGCTGTTATCAATGTCCTGATGAAAAAAGGTTGCCTGTCAAAAGAAACACTCACTAAAGAACTGGCTGACGCATTAAGTCATGTCTGTTTTCTGACAGGACTCACAGGACGATGGCAGGTTGTCAGTACTTCTCCGTATGTTGTCTGTGACACAGGACATAATGTGGGAGGATGGAAATATATCAGTCAACAACTACGACAAGTGTCGTGTCAGCAGATGCATATTATTTTCGGAATGGTTGACGATAAAGATATCAACCATGTACTCGACATGCTTCCTAAAGACGCTATTTTCTATTTTACCCAAGCAAACACCAAACGAGCCATCAACGGCACTGTTGTCAAGACATTGGCAGCAGAACACGGACTTGATGGAGCATGTTATCCATCTGTGTACGAAGCATATAAAGCCGCACTACAGGCTGCTAATCCCGAAGATTTTATCTTCGTTGGCGGTAGTAGTTATCTGGTCGGCGACTTCCTGAAAAACTGCATTTAGTTGTTTTTAACATTCCAATAAACGTTTTTTTCCACGTTTCCTTTGCTATTCTCGTTTTTTTTCGGTTACTTTGCAGGTTAGATAATTCATTTGACTAAAAACAATCAATTATGGCTAACACAACCGAAAATGCGAATTTGTGTGGTCTGAATCGTAAGGATTTCCAGACCACGATTAATGGTAAGAAAACTGATTTGTACATCCTGCGTAACCGTAAAGGCTATGAAGTGGCTATCTCTAACTATGGAGGAGCCATCTGTGCTATTATGGTACCTGACAAAGATGGAAAAGTAGGTAACGTCATCCAAGGACACGGTAGCATTAAGCAACTCACCAGTGGTAAGGAGCCTTACTTGTCTACTTTAATTGGACGCTGGGGTAACCGTATCTGCAAAGGACAGTTTACGCTGAATGGTAAGGAATACCAGTTGGCTCTCAACGATGGTCCTAACCACCTGCACGGCGGTTCAGTAGGTTTCAACGCCAAAGTATGGGATGCCCGTCAGATGGGTCCTCGCTCATTGGCCTTGCATCGTGTATCTTCTTATGGTGAAGAAGGCTTTACGGGTGAACTGGATGTAACAGTAGAATTTACCTTTACTGACGAGAACGAGTTGGTTATCGAATATCTTGCCACCACTAACAAGAAGACCATTGTCAATCTGACACACCACGCTTTCTTTAGTCTGGCAGGCACAGCAGATCCTACTCCAACGATTGAGGATCAGATTTGCGAGATTAATGCAGACTTCTATCTTCCTACCGACGACACAGCTATTCCAACAGGTGAAATCCTGAAGGTAGAAGGCACTCCGTTCGATTTCCGCAAACCCAAACCTTTTGGAAAGGATATCAACGCAGACCACGAGCAGATTAAGTTCGGCAAGGGCTTTGACCACAACTATGTGCTGAATAAGAAAGAAGAAGGAGAATTGAGTTTTGCTGCCAAGGTAACAGAGCCGAAGAGCGGACGTACCATGGAAGTATATACAACCGAGCCTGGTATGCAACTCTACACCGCCAACTATGCCAGTGGTTATAAAGGTGCCAATGGTTGCACATTCCCCTATCGTTCAGCTGTATGCTTCGAGGCTCAACACTTCCCCGATTCACCTAATCGTCCGTACTTCCCCAGCGTCGTACTGAATCCTGGTGAGCGTTACAAGCAGAAGACGATTTACAAGTTTGGTGTGAAATAATTCTATAAACCCATATTAGTATATGAGTAATCAGAAACAAAACGGAAGCATCATTGCAATTATTACCATGATGTTTCTTTATGCCATGATTTCGTTCGTAACGAATCTCGGCGCACCTATTGGTGTCATCTGGAAGAACCAACCAGAGATTGGTGGTTCTAACGTGCTGGGCATCATGGGTAACTTCATGAATTTCTTCGCCTACCTCTTCATGGGTATTCCTGCAGGTAAGATGCTGACCAAGGTAGGCTATAAGAAGACGGCTCTCATCGGTATTGCCGTAGGATTCTTCGGTGTGCTTATCCAGTTCCTCTCAGGATTTTCTGGCGGTATTCCCGGCTTCTGCGTCTATCTGTTTGGTGCTTTCGTCAGCGGTTTCGCCGTTTGTATTCTGAACACCGTTGTCAACCCTATGCTCAACCTCTTGGGCGGTGGTGGCAATCGTGGTAACCAGCTGAACATGATTGGAGGTACGCTCAATTCGCTGTCAGGTACTATGACACCAATGCTCGTTGGTGCACTCATTGGTACAGTGACTCCAACAACCCAGATGGCCGACGTCAATTTGGTGATGTATATCGCCATGACCGTCTTCGCAGCAGCGTTCATCATCCTTTTGTTCATCCCCATTAAGGATCCGGAACTGGGTAAAGTCACTGCTGAAACTAAATTCGAACATTCACCTTGGTCATTCCGTCACTGTCTGTTGGGGGTTATCGCCATCTTTGTCTATGTCGGTGTCGAGGTAGGTATTCCTGGTGGTCTGAACTTCTATCTGTCTGACACTAGTGCCAACGGTGCATGGGTTAATCCCGAGGCTGTACTCAATGCAGCTACCATTGGTGGTGCAGTAGCTGCCATGTATTGGCTGCTAATGCTCGTAGGTCGTATGATAGCCAGTGCTATCGGTGCTAAAGTATCGTCACGTCAGATGATGCTTACTACGACTTTTATAGGCATGGTGCTGATTGTCGCTGCTATTCTTACTCCGAAAAGTGTTACGGCTACGATGCCTTTGGTGAAGATTCTTGAGGGAACGGTTGAGATGACTACTGTACCTCTAAGTGCCGTCCTACTGGTTGTTTGCGGTTTGTGCACATCAGTCATGTGGGCATCCATCTTCAATCTGGCTACCGAGGGATTGGGTAAATACACCGCTCAGGCTTCTGGTATTTTCATGATGATGGTTGTCGGTGGTGGTGTACTGCCTGTCGTACAGAATTTCTTTGCCGACTTCATGGGCTACATGCCAAGTTATTTTGTCTACCTGCTGGCTATGGGCTACATGTTCTTCTACGCCCTCATCGGCTGTAAGAATGTCAACAAAGATATCCCTGTGGAATAAACAAATAGAATTTAAATTACAATGATGGATATTGAATTTGTAAGAAGCCGCTTTATCAAGCATTTTGACGGAAAGACTGGTAATGTATATGCATCCCCTGGTCGTATTAATTTGATTGGTGAGCATACCGACTATAATGGAGGCTTTGTATTCCCTGGAGCTGTGGATAAAGGTATCATGGCAGAGATGCGTGCCAACGGTACGGAAGACACCGTGATGGCTTATGCAATTGATCTGAAAGACCGTGTTGATTTTAAGTTATCTGACCCCAACGGGCCAAAGGCTTCGTGGGCACGATATATCTATGGTATCTCCTTGGAGATGAAAAAGTTAGGCGTTCCCGTAAAAGGATTTAATATAGCCTTTGCAGGTGACGTTCCCCTCGGTGCAGGTATGTCATCCTCTGCAGCGATGGAGAGTTGTTTTGCATTCGGTCTGAACGATATCTTTGGTGAGAATAAAGTATCTCAATGGGATATGGCTTTGGCAGGTCAGGCTACAGAACACAACTATTGTGGAGTGAACTGTGGCATTATGGATCAGTTTGCCAGTGTCTTCGGAAAAGCTGGCTGTCTGATGCGTCTTGACTGTCGCTCCCGTGAGTTTGAATATTTCCCTTTCAAACCTGATGGCTATCGTCTAGTGTTGCTTGACAGTGTAGTGAAACATCAGTTGGCAGGTTCTCCTTACAACGACCGCCGCAACTCTTGTGAGAACGTAGTGAAACATATTCAGGCAAAGCATCCGGAAGGTAAGTTTGAGACCCTACGTGACTGCACATGGGAACAACTCGACGAGGTACGTGCAGAAGTCGGTGAAGAAGACTACAAGCGCGCCAAATTCGTACTCGGTGAGAAAGACCGTGTACTGGCTGTCTGCGATGCCCTTAATGAAGGCGATTATGAGAAAGTCGGTGAACTGATGTATAAAACTCACGAAGGTCTTTCCAAGGACTACGAGGTTTCTTGTGAGGAACTCGACTTCCTGAATGAAATCGCTAAAGAGAATGGTGTGACAGGCTCACGTATCATGGGTGGCGGCTTTGGTGGTTGTACTATCAATCTCGTCCGCAACGATCTCTATGCGAAATTTATTGCAGATGCCAAACAGAAGTTCAATGCAAAATATGGACATGAACCTAAAGTCTATGACGTAGTCATTGGTGATGGTTCAAGAAAGCTCTGCTAAAGAGCATCTGTTTCGCTTAAATAAAGTTAAATATGCAGTCTAAAGTGTTATTTACACACTTTAGGCTGTTTTTATTATTGGTTATCTCGAAAAATAATTGTAATTTTACACCCAAATTACTAACAAAACATTAATAACTTAAAACTTTCTGACAATGAAAAAATTAATGAAAACTGTGATGGGGTGTGGTATCGCATTAGCCATATTCTCCGCATGTGGTTCAAAGACCGAGTCTACATTGACCGTTTCTGGTCTTGATCCCGCAAAGTTCGACACCGTGATTAATGAAAAACCTGTAAAGCTTTACACCTTGAAAAACGCCAACGGCATTGAAGTATGCATTACCAACTATGGCGGACGTATTGTAAGCCTGGTTGTACCTGACAAAGACGGTAAGCCGACAGATGTTGTATTAGGTTTCGACAACATCGCCCAGTATGCAGATACATTGAATTCTCCTACGGACTACGGTTCAAGTGTAGGACGCTATGCTAATCGCATCAGTGGTGGTAAGTTTACGCTGAATGATTCTACCTATCAACTGAAACAGAATGACGGACCAAACTGTCTGCATGGTGGTGGTACTACAGGTTGGATGAATCAGGTATACGATGCAGAGCAGATTGGTGACTCTATCCTGAAACTGACAATCGTGGCAGAAGATGGTGAGAACGGATTCCCAGGAAAGGTGACTGCCGTGACGACCTACAAACTGACTGCTGACAATATTCTGGATATGACATGGGAGGCAGAGACTGACAAGCCGACTATCATCAACCAGACCAATCACAACTATTATAATCTGAGTGGCGACTTCACACAGCCTGCTTATGATATGATTTGCTATGTGAATGCCGACAATTTCACTCCCAGCGACAAACTTTATATTCCCACTGGCGAGATTAAGTCTGTAGAGGGAACTCCTATGGATTTCCGTACTCCTCACGCTTTGGGTGACAGCATCAACTCTTCTTTCGACCAGATTCAGAATGCCACTGGTTATGACCATAACTGGTGCTTGAATACTTATAAGGACGGTAAGGGCGACGACACACAGGTATGTGCCAGCCTTTATTCTCCCAAGACAGGTATCTTCATGGAAATGTACACCAACGAGCCTGGTGTTCAGTTCTATAGCGGTAATTTCCAGGGCGTAGGTAAAGATGCTGATATCATCCGTAAGCATGGTATTAAATATCCGAAACATGTGAGTGTATGTCTGGAGAGTCAGAAATATCCTGACAGCCCCAACAAGAAAGACTGGGTTCAGCCTGTTTTGAATCCTGGTGAGAAGTATCACAGCCATGCTGCTTATAAGTTCTCAGTTAAATAAATAGTAAATCATAAAAATAAATAAACATGGCATTATTAGACTGGATTGTCATTGGCGTTTTCTGCCTTGCGCTGATTGGCATTGTACTATGGGTCGTCTCTCAGAAGAACGACAACTCGGCAGACTACTTCCTCGGTGGTAAGGATGCTACATGGATTGCCATTGGTGCGTCCATCTTCGCTTCAAACATTGGTTCAGAGCACTTGATTGGACTGGCAGGTGCTGGTGCTTCCTCTGGTATGGCAATGGCTCACTGGGAGATTCAGGGATGGATGATCCTGATTCTCGGTTGGGTCTTCGTTCCATTCTATACCCGAAGCATGGTATATACGATGCCTGAGTTTCTGGAGCGTCGCTTCAATAAGGAGAGCCGCACCATCCTCTCTGTCATCTCTCTTATCAGTTATGTGCTGACAAAGGTTGCTGTGACTGTATATGCAGGTGGACTCGTATTCCAACAGGTATTCGGTATCGAGGAACTCTGGGGTATTGACTTCTTCTGGATTGCAGCCATCGGACTGGTGGTTATTACCGCTCTCTACACCATCTTCGGAGGCATGAAGTCAGTGTTGTACACCAGCGTGCTTCAGACACCTATTTTGTTATTAGGTTCTCTGATTATCCTTGTATTAGGTATGAAGGCTCTTGGTAGCTGGGACGAGATGCTGCAACTCTGTGATGTAAAACCTAGTTATGATGGTGCTACAGGTACGATGATTCACCTGATGCGTTCTAACAGTGACCCACAATACCCATGGCTTGGTGCTTTGGTGGGCTCTGCCGTCATTGGTTTCTGGTACTGGTGTACTGACCAGTTCATCGTACAACGCGTACTGTCTGGTAAGAATGAGAAAGAGGCACGCCGTGGTACTATCTTTGGCGCCTATCTGAAACTGTTGCCTGTATTCCTGTTCTTGATTCCAGGTATGATTGCTTTTGCATTGCACCAGAAGTATTTGGCAGCAGGTGGCGAGGGATTCCTGCCTATGTTGGCAAACGGTAATCCTAATGCTGACGCGGCCTTCCCTACCCTTGTGGCAAAGATTTTGCCTGCTGGTGTGAAAGGTCTGGTAGTCTGTGGTATCCTCGCAGCCCTGATGTCATCACTCGCTTCCCTGTTCAACTCTTCGGCCATGCTCTTCACCATCGACTTCTGGAAACGCCTGAAGCCTAACACCTCGGAGAAGAGTCTTGTACGCATTGGACAGATCGCAACCGTAGTTATTGTTATCCTCGGCATCCTTTGGATTCCTATCATGCGTTCTGTAGGTGACGTGCTCTACACTTACTTGCAGGACGTTCAGTCAGTACTGGCTCCTGGTATTGCTGCCGCCTTCCTGTTGGGTGTTACCTGGAAGCGTGCCTCTGCCAAGGGTGGAATGTGGGGATTGCTCTCTGGTATTATCATCGGTCTGACCCGTCTGGGCGCGAAAGTATATTACAGCAATGTCACAGACGCAACAGACAACTGGTTCAAGGCAGTATTCTATGACTTCAACTGGTTATTCTTCTGCGGTGTTATGTTGATTGTCTGCTGTCTTATCGTCTTCATCGTGTCACTCTGCACCGAAGCTCCCAGCGAAAAGAAGATTCAGGGTTTGGTCTTTGGTACCTCTACCCCAGAGCAGATTGAAGCAACCCGTCAGAGTTGGAACCACTGGGATATCATCCATACAGTTATCATCCTCGGTATCACTGTAGCATTCTATATCTATTTCTGGTAAACCGAGATGACTACATTCTATCAAGAGTTTCAAAAAGTATTCCTGTCCGTCGACTGTATCATCTTCGGCTTTGACGACAACAAACTGAAGATTCTCATCGGTCGACGCAACTTGGACCCTGGTCGTGGTGAATGGAGTCTCTATGGAGGCTTCGTTCGCCACAACGAGAGTGTCGACGATGCCGCTCATCGCACACTCTATGAGTTGACAGGAATGCGTAATATCTATATGCGTCAGGTAGGTGCTTTTGGAAAAGTCGACCGTGACCCAGGAGAGCGAGTGGTATCCATTGCCTATTATGCTCTTATCAACGTCAAGGACTACGAAGATACGCTGCGTGAAGAACATGGCGTGGAATGGGTTGACATCCAAAAAATACCTCATTTGTACTCCGATCATCAAGAGATGGTTAATAAGGCTCGTAGGTTGATGAAAGAGAAAATCAGGACAGAGCCCATTGGTTTCCGTCTCTTACCGAATCTGTTTACACTCACCCAACTACAGCGTCTTTATGAGACTGTCAACGGGGAAGAAGTGGACAAACGTAATTTCCGCAAGCGTATCAAGGAAATGGATTTCATAGAGAAGACAGAATTGATTGATAAAACAGGTTCAAAGCGTGGAGCCTTTCTCTATCGTTTTAACAGACGAGCCTATGCTGAGGACCCTAACTTTAAATTATAATATTATGTTAGAAGAACTGAAAGAAAAAGTATTCCGTGCTAATCTCGATTTGGTAAAACACAATCTGGTAATTTATACATGGGGTAATGTTTCTGGCATTGACCGCGAGAAAGGTTTAGTAGTCATCAAACCCTCTGGTGTTGACTACGACACAATGAAGGCATCCGATATGGTGGTTGTCGACTTACAGACTGGTAAGGTTGTGGAGGGAGACCTCAATCCTTCATCCGACACACCTACACACCTTGTATTATATAGGGCATTCCCTGAGATTGGCGGTGTCGTTCACACCCACTCTACCTATGCTACAGCATGGGCACAGGCAGGCAAGGACATCCCCAGTATCGGAACAACTCATGCAGACTATTTCCATGATGAGATTCCATGTACTGCTGATATGACAGCAGACCAGATGGCAGAATATGAGTATAATACAGGTATCGTCATTGTCAACCGCATAGAAGCAGGCAATATCAATCCTGTTCATACGCCTGGTGTGTTGGTTAAGAATCATGGTCCTTTCTCATGGGGTAAAGACCCGGACAATGCCGTTTACAATGCCGTTGTGATGGAACAGGTTGCCAAGATGGCGTTTGTCTCTTTCTCCGTGAATCCGAACACGACGATGAATCCTCTCCTCGTTGAGAAGCATTTCAATCGTAAGCATGGTCCTAATGCCTATTACGGACAGAAGAAAAAAGCGTAGTATATAACTAAAAACTTATTTTATGAAAGCATTTGATAATTTTGAGATTTGGTGGGTAACTGGTGCACAACTCCTGTATGGAGGTGATGCAGTGGTTGCAGTAGATGGACACAGTAAGGAGATGGTAGAGGGTTTGAACGCCTCTGGCAACATCCCTGTGAAGATAGTTTATAAAGGCACTGCTAACAGCAGTAAGGAAGTAGAGGCTATCATGCTGGCTGCTAATAATGAAGAGAAATGCGTAGGTATCATTACCTGGATGCATACCTTCTCACCTGCCAAGATGTGGATCAAGGGTCTGCAGCAATTACAGAAGCCCCTCCTCCACTTCCACACACAGTATAATGCAGAGATTCCCTGGAGCGAGATTGACATGGACTTCATGAACCTCAACCAGAGTGCTCATGGCGACATTGAGTTCGGTCATATCTGCACCCGTATGCGTGTCGCCCGTAAGGTTGTTTGTGGATACTGGAAAGATGAAAAAGTCCAGAAACAGATTGCTGTCTGGGCTCGTGTGGCAGCTGGTGTTGCTGATGCCAAGAACGTACGCTGCCTGATGTTTGGTATGAACATGAACAACGTGGCCGTTACGGATGGTGATCGTGTAGAGTTCGAGCAACGCATGGGTTACCATGTAGACTACTACCCAGTTTCTTCCTTAATGGAGTATTTCAAGAAGGTAACTGATGCCGAGGCTGATGCTTTGGTTGAGGAATACAAGAAGCTCTATACCATCAAGATTGATGAGTCTGGCGAGGAGGTTTATTGGGAAAAAGTTAAGAACAGTGCCAAGGCTGAGATTGCATTGCGTCGTGTACTGAAAGACGAGGGTGCTACTGCCTTTACTACTAACTTCGATGACTTAGGCGATGCTGACATCAACGATCCTAACTTCGTAGGCTTCGACCAGATTCCAGGACTTGCTTCCCAGCGTCTGATGGAAGAAGGTTATGGCTTCGGTGCCGAAGGCGACTGGAAGACAGCTTGTCTGTATCGTACACTTTGGATTATCCAACAGGGAATGCCTATGGGTTGTTCATTCCTCGAAGATTATACTCTTAACTTCGCAGGTGACCGCAGCTCTTGTCTACAGAGCCACATGTTGGAAATCTGTCCGCTGATTGCTACGGACAAACCCAAACAGGAAGTTCACTTCCTTGGCATCGGTATCCGTAAGCAACAGACAGCTCGTCTGGTATTCACCTCTAAGGTCGGTCGTGGCATCAAGGCTACCGTTGTAGACCTCGGCAACCGCTTCCGCCTGATTTCTCAGGAAGTAGAATGCATTGAGCCGAAACCTATGCCTCACCTGCCTGTTGCCTCTGCCCTATGGATTCCTCAGCCCACCTTCGAGATTGGTGCTGCTGCTTGGATTCTTGCTGGTGGTACGCATCACAGTGCCTTCTCTTATGATATTAACGAGGAGTACTGGGAGGACTTTGCTGAAATGACAGGCATCGAGTATGTCCGCATCAACAAGCAGACTACTATTGCCGACATCAAGCAGACGCTCCGCAACAACGAGGTTTATTATATGTTGAACAAAGCACTGAAATAAGTTATGACAGCAAAACAGACAATAGAAGCAGGTAAAGCCATTCTCGGTATTGAGTTTGGCTCTACCCGCATCAAAGCTGTCCTCATCGACGAGGACAATAAGCCCATCTCACAGGGCTCACACGAATGGGAGAATCAGTTGGTGGACGGGCTGTGGACCTACTCTACCGAGGCTGTATGGTATGGATTGCAGGACTGCTATGCAGAACTGCGTAAGGATGTCCTCAAACAGTATGACTGTGAGATTGAGAGTCTTGCTGCCATCGGCTTCTCTGCCATGATGCACGGCTATATGGCTTTCAATGAGAAACAGGAGATTCTGGTACCTTTCCGTACTTGGCGTAACACCAATACAGGTAAGGCTGCCGCAGAACTCTCTAAACTCTTCAACTATAACATCCCTTTGCGTTGGAGTATCTCACACCTCTATGAGGCCATCCTCGACAATGAAGAGCACGTCAGCGACATCAAGTTCCTCACTACCCTCGCTGGTTATGTTCACTGGCAGGTGACAGGACAGTTCGTCTTGGGTGTTGGTGATGCATCAGGTATGATACCTGTCGACCCAGCCACCAAGACTTACGATGCTGAGATGGTGAAGAAGTTCGACGAGATTCTCGCATCTAAAGGTTTACCTTACAGACTCCTCGACATCCTGCCAAAGTCATTGAATGCTGGTGAGAATGCAGGTTTCCTTACTCCAGAGGGTGCTAAGCGTCTCGATGTCTCTGGACACCTGAAGGCTGGTATTCCTGTATGTCCTCCTGAGGGTGATGCAGGTACTGGTATGGTGGCTACCAATGCTGTCAAGCAGCGTACAGGTAATGTCTCTGCAGGTACCTCTTCTTTCTCGATGATTGTATTGGAGAAACCGCTGTCTAAGCCCTACGAAATGATTGATATGGTGACGACTCCTGACGGAAGCCTCGTGGCAATGGTACACTGTAACAACTGCACCAGCGACATCAATGCATGGGTAGGACTCTTTAAGGAGTATCAACAACTCCTTGGCATCGAGGTAGATATGAACGAACTCTATGGCAAGCTCTTCAACAAGGCATTGGAAGGTGATACCGATTGTGGAGGTCTGATGGCATACAACTACGTGAGTGGTGAGCCTGTCACTGGACTCGCTGAGGGACGTCCTATGTTCGTACGTTCTGCCAATGACAAGTTCAACCTCGCTAACTTCATGCGTGCCCATCTCTATGGTGCCATCGGCGTTCTGAAGATTGGTAACGATATCCTGTTCAAGGAAGAGATGATTCGTGTGGATCGTATCACAGGTCATGGCGGTTATTTCAAGACACCTGGCGTTGGTCAGCGTATGTTGGCGGCAGCCCTCAACTCACCCATCTCTGTCATGGAGACAGCAGGTGAAGGTGGTGCATGGGGTATCGCCTTGTTGGCTGGTTACCTTATCAATAAGAATGGTAAGAACCTCGCCGATTATCTGGAGGACGTTGTCTTCGCAGGTAACACAGGTGTATCTATCGCTCCTACTGCCGAGGATGTCGCAGGTTTCGAGAAGTATATCGAAAACTACAAGAAGTGTCTGCCTATCGAGCAGGCTGCTGTGGAGAATAAATAAGGAGTAAAGGAGTTAAGACAAATGATAAAGCATTTGCTATTAGGTCTTTTAGTATGTATCGTCGTTCCGGTGAGTGCCCAACAGAAAGACAGTTGGGCACACCGAACTTCGCGTAATATCCGACAGCGTCTTGACTCTGCGCTCTTCCGAAAGGTTGACACGACCTATATTGAAGTCCCCAAGAAAGCGTGGCGCGTCATCCTGCGTCCGAAGATAAACCAGATAGACACCCGTGTGAGTTCCGTCTTGGACGACGATCTGATTGCCAAGTTGGGCGAATCATGGGGATTGGACTTAACGGGATTACATTTCGACTGGCTTATGAAACTCGAACAACCGATGTCTACATCTGTCGGTGTCTGGGTAGGATATCGAGGACTTGGCATAGGTTATTCCCAGTCGCTGACAAAGCACTCAGGACGCTATTTCTCCCTCAGTTCCACAGGATCATGTTATGGTGTGACATTAAGCGTGCGCAGTTTCGAGACGGATGACCTCAGCACGAGAATCAATCTCTCCTATATCGATGAGAATTACAGTGAAAGGGATGACAACTATGATAGTTATGCCCCTATCAAAGTTAACACCTTGTTCCTCGACGGCTATTATGTGTTTAACGGCAAGCGCTACTCTCAGGCTGCCGCCTATAACCAGTCCGTCATCCAGCGCCGTTCTGCAGGTTCGTTCCTCTTGGGACTCTCCTGGTATCAGTCGTCCATCGATCTCTCCAACAAGTTGAATGGTGACATCATCCTTGCCTCCAACCATATCGGAAAAATCAAGGTCCATCAGGGTAATATCGGTTTCGGCTATGGCTACAACTGGGTTCCAGCCCGTAACTGGCTCATGAATGTCATGGTGATGCCTACCGTTGCTTTCTATAACCGTGTAAAGGTGACAAAATACGCATCAAACTACGATTTCTTTGTCCTTGATTCGGATACAGAAGACTACGGCACATGGAATCCAGAGAAACGGCAGTGGTCAAACGGTAAGGTAGAAAGACCACTCCCCATAGGTGAGGATATGGATAAAGAAGATCTCTCTTGGCAGAAAGATGTGGACAACTGGGAAATAGGTTCGGAGACAAAACATACCCGTTGGAAGGTGAATATCAATGCCCATGCAGGTATTACTTATTTCGGTAAAGACTGGTTTGCCGGCGTTTACGGACAACTGCATCGCTTCTCTTATAAACACGACAACATGAATGTCAAAATCTGGGACTGGTATGTACGTGGCTCCGTGGGATTAAGATTTTAATGAAGAATTGAAAATTATTAAATTATGAAAAAAGTACTATTAACGATTGTTATGGCATGTATGGTAACACTGGCAGCTTCAGCCGCTGACAATGTGAAGGCTACCCTGCATGGAGATCAACCTGGTGCAAAGATCAACCGTGAGATCTACGGACAGTTCTCTGAACACCTTGGCTCATGTATCTACGGAGGTCTCTGGGTTGGTGAGAACTCCCCTATCCCCAACATCAAAGGCTACCGTAAGGATGTCTTTGAGGCATTGAAGGCATTGAAGATTCCCGTGATGCGCTGGCCTGGCGGCTGCTTTGCTGACGACTATCACTGGATGGACGGTATTGGTCCCAAAGACCAGCGTCCTTCGCTGCGTAACAACAACTGGGGCGGAACTATCGAGGATAACTCCTTCGGTACCCATGAGTTCCTGAACCTCTGCGAGATGCTCGACTGCGAACCCTATATCAGTGGTAACGTAGGTAGCGGCACAGTAAAGGAGATGGCTCAGTGGGTGGAGTATATGACCAGTGACGGCGATACGCCGATGGCTCGTCTTCGCCGCCAGAACGGCCGTGACAAGGCTTGGCATGTGAAGTATTTCGGTATCGGTAACGAGGCTTGGGGCTGTGGCGGTAATATGACACCTGAGTATTATTCTAACGAATATCGCAAATACAACACCTATCTCAGGGACCAGGGACAGAACCGACTCTATCGTATTGCCAGTGGTGCCTCTGACTATGACTACAACTGGACGACGGTGCTGATGGAGAATATCGGTCGTCAGATGCAGGGTATCAGTCTCCATTACTACACTTGTTCCGGATGGGAGGGTTCGAAAGGCTCTGCTACGAAATTCGATACCG
Organism: uncultured Prevotellaceae bacterium; assembly: GCA_902800585.1. GTDB lineage: Bacteria > Bacteroidota > Bacteroidia > Bacteroidales > Bacteroidaceae > Prevotella. Next base: position 6,478 of record CADCEW010000005.1, on the reverse strand, counting down.
ACCAGTACTACTGGGCATTAGGTAAGTGTCTGGAGATTGAGGAAGTCATCAAGAAACACAAGGCCATCATGGATGAGAAAGACCCGAAAAACACCATCGGACTTTTGGTTGATGAATGGGGCACATGGTGGGATGAGGAGCCTGGTACCATTGCTGGTCACCTCTATCAGCAGAACGCTTTGCGTGATGCTTTCGTCGCTGCCCTGTCGCTGAATGTCTTCCATCGTCATACCGATCGCGTGAAGATGGCGAATATCGCACAGGTGGTCAACGTGCTCCAGTCGATGATTCTCACCGACCAGGAGGGCACAGGGCACATGGTGCTCACACCGACCTATCATGTCTTTGAGATGTACACTCCGTTCCAGGAGGCCACCTATCTGCCTATCGACATCGAGAGTGAGATCATTCAGGTAAGCAAAGAGTATTTCAAGGAGAAAGAAGGTGCCAAGGATGCAGGCTATCGCCCCTGCCCTCTCCTCTCTGCCTCTGCTGCCAAGACAAAAGACGGCAGTATTATCCTTTCTTTGACGAATGTCAGCCTCGACAAAGACAAGACCGTCGATATCCAATTGAATGGTCTGAATGCCAAAACTGTCAGCGGACGCATCCTTACCTCTAAAAATGTCGCTGACTTCAACGACTTCCAGCATCCTAACGTTGTAGCTCCCAAGGATTTCAAGGATGCCAAGTTGGCGAAGAACGTTCTCACTGTGAAGGTTCCTGCCAAGAGCCTCATTGTGTTGACACTGAAATAAGATGAAACCATATCCTCAGATAGAACTTGCTGAGTGGACGATGATCGGTGAAGGCTTCAACGGTCAGGCATTTATATCCCCTGCTCATCCTGATGTGCTACTTAAACTGATAAGGACTGAGATGGGTACGGCTGAGAAGGTAGAACAGGAGTTCTATGCGGCACGGGCAGCCTTCGACATGGGAATACCTACCCCTGAGATGTATGAGATCGTCAGGGACGGCAAGGATCATGGGTATCTCTGTCAGTTCATCAAGGGAAAGAAATCCATTGCCCGTCTTTGTGCCGATACTCCTCAGCGTATCCCCGAATATGCAGCCATCATGGCAGAGTATGGTCATCAACTGCATCGCATGCCCATCACCCTATCTGATTTTGTCGTATCGATGAAGCAGTTGTTATTGACGGCATTGGAAACGTCTCCTCTTGTTACCGAAGCGCAGCGTGAGAAACTACAGGTACTTGCCGAGGGGATGCCTGAGACAGGCACCTGTCTTCACGGAGACTTTCAGGTAGGCAATCTCATCCTCACCGATAGTCGTTACTATTGGATAGACATGGCATGGTTGGCACAGGGCTGGTATTTGATGGACCTCGCCCATCTCTACAAGATGATGGTGGAAGACAGTGTGATACTTGGTGTACAAGACCTCACCCACATGAGCCGTGAACAGATGCTCACCTTCTGGGACTTGTTCGCCAAAGCCTATACTGACACTGACGATGTCGAAGCCTTTAATCACGAACTTCGCCCTTATTCTGCTTTGGATATGGTTCGTACCTATTACCTTCACCCGATTGACGATCCCCAACTCTTGGCATTCTGTCGTCATCGGATTGAAGAAGACCTCTGTTGAGGGGCAACTATCTGTACGCTATAATTTTAATGAGTAAAACAAAATATTGAATAAAATGAAAAAAATCGTAACCCTTATCCCATTACTGAGCCTTACACTCATGGTTAGTGCTCAGAACTTTCAGACAGAGGTCGCTTTGGTTGAGGTGCCCAACTTCAACGGTAAGACATTGGCAAAGGCGCCTGCCGGAAAGAGTAAGACTCTGCAACTGGTGCGCACTAAGTATTCGAGATCGATGGACAGCTATACAGAACTGGCGCTCCCTTCGCTCAAACTGGGTAACATCATCGGACATCCAACACTTGGGTGGGATGACACTGATTTCAAGGTGCCTGAGGGTGTTCCTCAGGTATATGACGAAAAGTGGACGTTGAACGACGTATTTACTGATGGCGACTTCCCCGTGGCTACCTATGGCAGAATGCCTAAAGAAGAGAAACTGCCCTGGGGGCAAACGGAGAAGGAGATTTCTTGTCGAGGCAGAGACCCACATCTGATTATGCTCCTTGACCCTTCCAAGGAGGTCAAGAAGGTTTATAATACCCGCGAACTGACCTATCCGCCCAATGAGAACAATGCCCAGTCAGTGGATTGGGCTGTGGTCAAGGATGGCATATTGTATTTCTCTGTTTCCCATGGTGTAGCTCCCAGCAAGAATTCGAAAGGATACTATCTCGTAGCTGTCGATATCAATACCGACAAGACGATTTGGATGAGCAAGCCGAGGACTGTGAACTCTTCTAATTTCCTGATTGTCGACAATTCCATCATCTGTGGCTTAGGAGGCTCTGGAATCCCTGACTATGTCTATGTGTTGAACCGATATACGGGTGTCAAGACGCATGAGTATTGGATTCCGACGGCTGCCAGTTGGTTTGCCATTGGAGAAGATAACAATATCTATGTCACGCTCTATGATAAGCACATTTCTTTCAAAATAGTCAAATAGGACAAAACTCTTTAACTAGTTTCAGAGTTTCACCCTCGGCATCCGATTTTTGGTCATGTCGGGGGCTTTTTCGTACGTTTTCCCTAACTTCGCAATTAAAAAGTTTGTTATGGGGTTAGCATTTCGAACTGCTGAAGGGTATTTCTATAAAAAGACGTGATGGAAAGACATGATATTCAATGGCTGTTTATGCAGCACTACGCCAAGATGCTGAGGGTGGCACGCACAATCCTCTACGATGAGCAGGAGAGCAAAGATGTGGTCAGCGACATCTTTGAGGGATTGCTTCGTGGGCGGACGGTGCTGATGCCAGAGACAGAGGAACGCTACCTGCTGACGAGCGTTCGCAACCAGTGTCTGAAGCGTATCCGCCATCAGGAAACGAGACTCCACATGGAGACTGCATCTGCAGAGCAGCCGTCTGATGCAGAGGATGAAGATGAACTCATAACAGACATCGTTGAGTTTGTTGTCAGCCATCTGACAGAACAAGAGCAGCGCATCTTCCACCTCCGTTTCACTGGAGGGTATAGCTATGAGGAGATTGCTTCTACCGAAGGTATCAGCCGCGTGGCCGTATGGAAACATCTTTCACACGCCTTGAAAGAAATCAGGAACCACTTTAATCCGAAAGGCTTATGAAAACAAACGACCACAACAAACAGCTTTACCGCGATATGCAGGAAGCGCCCGACAAGTATTCCAACCAGGAGATAGAGACCATGATGGACGACCTTGACCAAATGCCCGATGCAGATGAAGCATGGCAGCAGTTCGCTCAGCAGCATATATCCTCGGTGCGCCTCATGCATACGTGGCGTAAGGTGGCTGCCATGATTTTTGGCATATTAACGCTATCAGGTATTGCTTTTGCCGCAGTTCACATCGTGCGCCAGTCGCACCATGAGGAATGCCCAGTAACGCAAGTAGAAAAGCCCCAATCAGCAGTCACCGTATCTCAAGCTCTTCCAACCGATACCATCGTCAAGACAGAACCTGTAGTTTTTGATAATGTCACACTCGATAGCATTGCTAAGGACATTGCAACCTATCATCACCTTGATATGGACTTGCAGAATGAGCAGGCCAGTCTGCTTCGTTTCTATTTCGTATGGAATCAAGACGATAGTCTGCAAGAGGTCATAGAGAAGTTGAACATGTTCGAGCAGGTCAATCTGGCTGTAGAGGACGGTAAACTGATGGTCAGATGATGAAACAATTTATTATTTCTCTTATCGCTATGTTCTGCTGCACCAGCATGTATGGCCAGCATGTTACTCGCAACTATGATAATGTTACGATGTCTGAGGCTTTGCGTGATCTCAACGAGCAATCACGGGACTACACCATCAGTTTCATATACAATGAGTTGGAAGATTTCCGCGTAACTACCAGCATCAAGCACAAATCTGTCACGGAGGCCATCATGCAGATTATTGGTTTCTATCCCGTCCAAGTCGTAAAGCGTGGTGAGAAGGAAATTTATGTGGAGTGTACCCATAAAACTGAGCGCCACCTGACGGGCACCATCATCAACGAACAAGGCCAACCCGTAGCCTACGCTAACGTGGCAATCCTCAACCCAACCGACTCCACGCTGCTTAGTGGCGGTGTCAGTAACGAGAGCGGATACTTCGCTATTCCATACGAACAGGCGAAAGTCCTCGCCCGCATCTCTTACGTCGGTTACAAGACCATCTACAAGATTTGCGACCAGCCTGAAGTGGGAACCATACGATTGCATGCGGATAATTATGCTTTGAAAGGTGTAACAGTCACTGGCAATGCCATCCAAAATACACCGTCAGGCTATAAGGTGAATTTCAAAGCCCTGCAATATGCTAAAGACCGCATGCTGACAGATGTTCTGCCCTTTTTGCCTGGCATCAGCATTAAAGATGAAAAGATTACAATTCTGGGAAACAGCATAACGAGTTACTATATTGATGGTAATAAGATGACCGACCCTGCTGTATTGAAATCCCTGCCATCTGACCGTATAGAGTCTATTGAAGTGGATTACATGGCAGGTGCAGATGAATCAGGTTCTGCGGTGGGCGGTATCATCCGCATTACAACCCGACGTGAATTTAATGGTGGATTTAGCGGGGATATAAAGGGTGCTATTACCTTGCAACCCAAGAACGGTATCAGCAACAAAACAATTTCCAACACCCTGTCTGCAAGCCTTGGCAAACTGTATTTATTCAACAGCATCAGTCTGGACCATAACACACCTGTGATACACGAAGCGGAAACATTTACAGCAAATGACAAAAACGTAAGTAACTATGCGACAGACAGGAGTGGAAAATGGAAACGGTCATACATAAACGAGTATCTTGGACTGAGTTGTGAAATAAGTACAACCCAACAACTAAAAGGGTCTGTATGGTATTCTTTTACTGATCAAGACATCTCAGACGATGCTGTGACGAGGCAAGGGCAAGGAATGAACACTTCTATACGGGAAAATTCAATCCGAAGACATACCATACAAGGAGTGGCAGGCTATGTCTGGAAACCAAAACCAGAACATCAGCTCGATTTTATGATCGACTATCTGTATCGGAATCAGCATGACCGCCAGCATACTGTCATCGACTGCTTACAGCCCACAAGCACCTCGCAAATCCAAAATACCAGAATGTTGCGGGTTCAACCAAAATGGCAGCAACCCTTGAGCAAGTCGCTCATGCTGACGGCAGGTCTTGACTACCAGCAGACCATTTACGATAACGATCTTAACCTACAGACAAAAATGACGAGTCATGTGCCTGCCGCCTTCGCCCGACTACAAGGACGCTCCAAAGTCTTCCAGTATGAGGTAGGACTACGAGTGCAGCACACGAATATGCAGGTTGACGTGGCAGATGTTAAGAACGAGCACAATGTTTTCGGCATCTATCCCACCGTAAACCTGATGTGGATGATAAACCCCAAGCGTCAACACATGCTAAACCTGATGTATAAATACAGTATGGAGGACTTGCCTTATAGTGTCATTAGTACCTATCGTTACTATACTTCACCTTACAGTTACGAAACAGGCAACCCTGAACTTAAATCACCAAAAGGACACCAAGTGATGCTGATGGCCAAACTCTGGGGCAAATGGACGCTGATGGGAGGAATAATGAGGTCAAATGACGAAATATACTTTGTCCGCGAGCAGTCGCCTGAGTCACCTTCCGTGACACAAACGAAGCCATATAACTGTACATACGTTGAAGGGGTTATGCTGGGCATAGAATATCTGTTGCAGGTTGGCAAAGTCTGGACAAGTAAGCCGAGAATACAATTGATAAAGGTGTCTGGTGAGGTTCTTGGCACGCACTATAATAATCCTGCCTCGCTCACATTCGATTGGAACAATGACTTCCGATTCACTCCTACATTCTCTGGCGGATTGACATTCTATTATGAACCGACAGCACATTTTCTCGACCATACATTAGAACGTATTTACCATGTCACACTCAATATGACAAAGAGCCTCTGCCATGACCGCCTGCTTATTGGCCTTAGAGCTAAGCCTGTAGTCAAGAACCGTAGAAGCATCACGGAAAATTCTTCAGTCAGGATGACATATCATAACCTAACTAAAGAGCAGTACTTGGAATTGTCAGTTACCTGGCGATTCAAAGGAGGCAAGCATCTCAAAGAGCAGTCAACAGCCAATAGCCTTCAGAACTATAGGCAATTTGAGAAAGAGCAATAGAAATCTCTCCTCCTCCCAGTATGCTCACAAAGTTCAGCACTTTGTGAGCATGATCTGCTTTTCTCCTAAATATGTATAAAAGGTAGCAGCGAAACGAATAATTTTCACAGAATAGTCGTAAATTTGCAGCTGTAACTTAAGACAGCATTGGAATGAACAAGAGAACTGTTATCACTGTACTACTCGCCCTCGCC
>CADCEW010000004.1 GCA_902800585.1 uncultured Prevotellaceae bacterium | reverse complement strand
ACAGAAGGTGAAACTGGAGGGCATCGGCATCTTCAAGGTGGGCTTCTCCAGCATCGGCACTGACAAGCCTGAGGACTTGGGTGCGCAGAACATCACCACACGTCGTGTGCTGTTCGCCCCTGAGAGTGTCCGCGTCGTGACAGGTGTCAACCACCGAGCCGATGGCACTGTCGCCCAGAAGTTCGCTGTAGCGAAGAACCTCGTGAAGGACATCGTCTTCGAGGAAGCCAAGGAGTACGCTGGCACCGAGACGTCCTCCACTAACCAACAGGGAGGTGGAAATGGGAACGGTTAAAGGTTAACTAAAGCTTAGTAGCTTAGTAGTTTAAGGAGTTTAAGAGTTTAAGGTTATGAAGAAGGAGAGTTGGAAAATGGTGGTTCAGTTGCTGATAAGCATACTCACCGCACTCGCTACGACACTCGGAGTATCGAGTTGTATGGCGTAAAAAAGAAAAGCCTGGGCAATCGCTCAGGCTTTTTCTTTGTTTTTCTACTTTTTATCTATCTTTGTAGCATTGACAGAGGAATAAAAAAAATGCCGCCACTCTCGACGAGCAGCGACATCCAAAGCCTATGTTTAACTAAAAATCCTTTAAAAAGAATTCCAGCCTTGTGGGGCTGGAGGACCCGCCTCACGGCAGGATATTTAAACTAATACTAACCTTTTCGTTTTAAAAAGAAAGTTATGGGAGCCTCACGGCGACCACTGTTATCCTATAACACATTTAAAACTTTCTTAATACCAATAACTAAAAACCTAAAACTATAAATATTACTACTAACCTAAAACAATCTATTAACCGACGTCATAAAGACCACTTGTCTTTTGACATTGCAAAGGTACGACGATTTTTCATACCCTGTATCTTTTTTTATGCAGAAAGTTTATAAAAATACATTATTCTTGACTTAAATCAACGTTTTGTGTTCGAAAACAGACATCTTTATGCTGTTTTTCTTGGTTTTTTACTCACTTATTCGTACCTTTGACTGACGTCGAAGATACTCACGTTCGAAAAAACTCAAGATTTTCTTGGTTTTTTACTCACTTATTCGTACCTTTGTCATCATGAGAGTATTAATTGTCAATACGAGTGAGCGGACAGGCGGTGCTGCCGTTGCTGCCAACAGACTGATAGAGGCACTGAATAACAACGGTGTCAAAGCGAAGATGCTGGTGAACGACAAGGAAACGGACCAGATCACTGTGACAGCCCTTCCGCATGGTTGGAGACTGCACTGGAACTTCCTGTGGGAGCGGTTCTGTATCTGGCTGCGCCTGCATCTGCGTCGCACCCACCTCTTCGACATCGATATTGCCAATAGTGGCACAGACATCACTAAATTACGAGAGTTCCAGGAGGCGGATGTCATCCACCTGCACTGGATTAACCAAGGGATGCTGTCACTCAAGAATATCCGAAAGATACTGGAAAGCGGAAAACGGGTGGTATGGACGATGCATGACATCTGGCCAGCAACAGCCATCTGTCATCTGACCCTTGACTGCAGACAGTTCGAGACACAGTGTAATCATTGTCGGCTGCTACCCAACGGAGGCTCCGATAACGACCTTGCCGCCCAGATATGGCGCAAGAAACAGCAGATGCTGGCAGGACAACACGTGACCTTCGTGGCGTGCAGTGAATGGTTGGCCAGTGAAGCCCGGAAGAGTGCGCTCCTGCAAGGACAGGATATCACCAACATCCCGAACCCCATCGATACCCGTCTCTATCATCCTGATGACAGGAAGAAGGCGCGTGCGGAACTGGGATTACCCCTTGACCGCCACCTCATCCTCTTCGTCTCCCAGCGTGTCACTAACCCCTATAAGGGGATGCAGTATCTGACGGAGGCGTGTCATCGGCTCGCAGAACAGTATCCTGAGATGGTGGACAGCACTGCCGTCGTCATCTTAGGAGGACATGCCGAGGAGGTCACCAGCCTTCTGCCCTTCCCCAGTCATGCTTTAGGCTATGTGAATGAGCCGAAGCGCATCGTGAAGGTCTATCAGGCGGCTGATGTGTTCGTATTGCCCTCCCTTTCTGAGAATCTCCCCAATACGATTATGGAGGCGATGGCATGTGGTATCCCCAGTGTGGCGTTCCGCATCGGAGGCATCCCAGAGGAGATAGACCACCAAGACAACGGCTATGTCGCCAACTATCAGGATGCTGACGACTTGGCAAAAGGTATCCGCTGGGCACTCTGCGAGGCAGATACGGAGGCTGTCAGTCATGCCTGTATTCAGAAAGTCACCCGTAATTACTCCCAACAAAGTGTGGCGAAGAGATATATTGATATCTATGAACAATGAACTGTGAACTATGATAACAATCATCACCGTTACATATAATGCTGCCAGTATGCTGCAACGCACCCTTGACAGTGTCAGCCGCCAGACCTATTCGTCTATCGAGCACCTGATTATCGACGGAGCCTCGAAAGACGAGACAGTGGCTATCGCAGAAGCATATAAGGAGAAGGCAGCGTATGAGGTCATCATCCAGTCGGAACCCGACAAAGGACTCTACGATGCGATGAACAAAGGACTGCACAAGGCGACAGGCGACTACCTCGTGTTCCTGAATGCAGGAGACACGCTGCATGCGGAGGATACGCTGGAGACGATTGTCAATAAAGTTGAAAGTTTAGAGTTTAAAGTTTATAGTTCAAAGATGCCTGCTGTGATTTATGGTGATACGGCCATTGTGGATACGAATGGGGCGTTCCTGCATCTGCGCCGCCATCGTCCACCAGAACAACTCAGTTGGCGTTCGTTCAAACAAGGGATGCTCGTCTGTCATCAGGCGTTCTATGTCCGCACGGATATCGCACAACAGAACGACTACGATCTGCACTATCGTCACTCTGCCGATGTCGACTGGTGCATCCGTGTGATGAAACAAGCAGAAGAGATGGGACTGTCCCTCGTCAACACCCATGCTGTCCTTGCCGACTTCATGGAAGGCGGAAATACCACCCAGCATCATCGGGATTCATTGAAAGAGCGTTATCAGGTGATGTGTCGCCATTATGGTCGTGTGCAAACCTTCTTCCTCCATATCTGGTTTACGATTCGTAGTATCATGAAATAAAAAAAGAGGGGTGACCTCGCGTCAGCCCTCATACTAAAACCATAACTAGCATAACTACTAATCTAAATATTATTTCTAACCTAATTATTATGTCGTTTAAATTTTTTGCAAAGATACAATAAATGCCCATAGACATCAAACTATTATGTATCATAAACTTTTTGAAATGTAACAAAAAGGCATAAAGAAAGCAAAATGTAACGTATGACAAAAATAATGTTTCATTTGCAATTTTTGAACTACGAAAAATATCCTAACTTTGCGCTCACATTATATATTATATTATAAAAAAAGGTATGAAAAAAAGTCTTTTAATAATGGTTGCATGGTTCTGCGCCACATTCTCCACGATGGCACAAGACCCTAATTTCTACATTTTCCTTTGTTTCGGACAGTCGAACATGGAGGGGGCTGCCAAGCCTGAGGCTCAAGACCTGAAGAGTCCTGGTCCCCGCTTCCTGTGGATGCCCGCCGTTGACTATCCTGCTACGGAGACACAGCCTGCCCGTAAGATGGGTGAGTGGTACGAGGCTATCCCACCCCTCTGTCGTCCCAATACAGGTCTGACACCTGCTGACTGGTTTGGACGTACCCTCGTGACCTCCCTGCCAGAGAACATCAAGATTGGTGTCATTCACGTGGCTATCGGTGGTATCGACATCAAGGGATTCCTCTCAGACAGCATCCCCACCTACGTCGAGAAAAAGGCTCCAGGCTGGATGAAAGGTATGCTTGCCGCCTATGACAACAACCCCTACGAGCGTCTGGTGACCTTAGCCAAGAAAGCCCAGAAGGATGGTGTCATCAAAGGTATCCTGATGCATCAGGGTGAGACCAACACAGGTGACCCGCAGTGGGCTGGTATGGTGCAACAAGTCTATGACAACCTCTGCAGCGACCTCCAGTTGAAGCCCGAAGAGGTGAACCTGTATGTCGGAAACATCGTTCAGGCTGATGGTAAGGGTGTATGTATCGGTTGTAAGAAACAGATTGACGAATTACCTCAGACCATCCATACCTGTCAGGTCATCTCGTCAGACGACTGTACCAATGGTCCTGACCGTCTGCATTTCGACGCTGCCGGCTATCGTGAACTGGGTTGTCGCTATGGTGAGGCTGTAGCGCGTCACCTCGGCTTTGAACCCAAGCGTCCGTTTATTGAGATGCCGAAACGTATTGAAGTGCCTGCCGATGCTGTGATTGCCGAGACCACCATTCCTGGCAACGAGTTCCCCAAAGTAGACAAAGAACATCGTGCCTATTTCCGCATCAATGCACCACAGGCCCGCAAGGTCATTGTGGACATCTGCAACAAGAAATATGACATGCAGCCTGACGGCAAGGGTGGCTTCATGGCAGTCAGCGATCCGCTGCCTGTTGGTTTCCACTACTATTTCATGAACATCGATGGTGTTAACTTCGTAGACCCTGCTTCCGAGACCTTCTTCGGCTGCAATCGCGAGTCAGGCGGTATCGAGATTCCTGAAGGTCCTGAGGGCGACTACTATCGTCCACAGGTGGGTATTCCTCACGGACAGGTACGTAACATCTACTACCATAGCCCTCACTCGAAATTCGGCGAATGGCGTCGTGCCTTGGTGTACACCCCTGCTGAGTATGAGAAAGGCAATAAGAGGTACCCTGTACTCTACCTGCAGCACGGTATGGGCGAAGGTGAGACCAGCTGGATGCTTCAAGGAAAGATGCAGCACATCATGGATAACGCTATTGCCAAAGGGGAAGCTGTTCCTATGATTGTGGTGATGGAGAGTGGCGATATCAAACAGCCCTTCGACTTTGCCAGTGGTGCTTCTAACCAACAGGGGCTCAGCGATTATGGTGCTACGTTCTATCCCGTTCTGCTCGAAGACCTGATTCCTTATATCGACAAGAACTTCCGCACGAAGGCTGATCGCGACAACCGTGCGATGGCTGGCCTCTCATGGGGTGGTCACCAGACCTTCGACGTCGTACTCCAGAACCTCGACAAGTTCGCATGGCTCGGTACTTTTAGTGGTGCTATCTTCGGTCTTGACGTGAAGACAGCCTACAATGGTGTCTTTGCCGATGCTGCTGCGTTCAACAAGAAGATTCATTACATGTATATGAACTGGGGCGAAGAGGACTTCATCAAGAGTGGTGACATCGTTCGTCAACTGCGTGAACTGGGTATCAAGGTCGATGCCAGCGAGTCTGCAGGCACAGCCCACGAGTTCCTCACCTGGCGTCGTGGTCTCCACGAGTTCATCCCTCATCTGTTCAAGTAATATTCAACCATTTTCCTATATCGGGGCCGTCGGTAAGAACGCTTATCGGCGGCTTTTCAGCTATAGATGTTACATATTATAAAATATTCGTTGCGCTTTATCAATTATTTTTGAAAAAAAATAATTATCTTTGCCAAAGATTTTCCTCATGAAGATGACTAACAACAAAATTTAAACTAATAATTCAAGATGAAAAAGCTATTACTACTCGCGCTTGCGCTACCACTGACTGTAGCAGCGCAGAATCCAATTATTCGCGACCAGTTTACAGCTGATCCAACTGCCCGTGTATTTAACGGCAAGGTGTATCTCTACCCCTCGCACGACATCTTCCCACCAGAAGGACAGCGACAGGACTGGTTCTGTATGGAGGACTATCACGTCTTCTCTTCCGAGAATCTCACCGACTGGACAGACCATGGGGTGATTGTCACCCAGAACAAAGTACCCTGGGTGAAACCTGACTCCTATTCAATGTGGGCACCTGACTGTATTGAGCGAAACGGGAAGTACTATTTCTATTTCCCTTCTGCTCCTAAAGACGGCAGAGGCTTTGGTGTCGGTGTCGCCATCGCAGACAGCCCCGAGGGTCCGTTCATCCCTGAACCAGAGCCTATCAAGGGTATCAACGGCATCGACCCCTGTGTGCTGCAGGCTTCCGATGGTAACGCCTATATCTTCTGGGGCAATGGTCGTTGTGCCAAGCTGAAGCCCAACATGAAGGAACTCGCTGACGATACGCCCAAGGAAAAAGTCAAGTGGGGCGATCGTGAGTTTGAGATGTATGGTATCCATTGTCTGAAAGACCTGCCCAACCGTCAGGCAGAAGGTCCTTTTGCTTTCGAATATAATGGTAACTATTACCTGACCTATCCGTATGTGAGAGAGAACACGGAAGTCCTTGCCTATGCTATGAGCAAGAATCCGATGGGACCTTACGAATACAAAGGAATCATCATGGCTGAGCAACCCAACGGTTGCTGGACCAACCACCATAGTATTGTCAACTACAAAGGCCAGTGGTACCTCTTCTATCATCACAATTATTTCTCTCCCAATGACGACAAACGTCGTTCTGCCTGCATCGAGAAATTGTATTTCAATGCCGACGGCACTATTCAGGAAGTGAAGCAGACCCTGCGTGGTGTAGGTATCAACAAGGCGACGGAGAAAATTGAAATCGACCGTTATAGCAGTGCCAGCAGCGATGTCACCACTGCACTCATCGATACCATCAATACCTTCCGTGGTTATCAGGCCACCTTGCCTAAGAAGGGCAGTTGGATTCAGTATAAGGATATCGACTTCAGTTGTCTTACTGACGGATACCTGTTGATTAGTGTGAAGGCCTCTGACAATACTGAGTTATGCATTCGTGAGAAGGATGCCAAAGGAAAGGTCCTTGCCCGTATTAACTTGGCAGTAAAGCCCGAGAAACCTGCCGACCCCATGATGGCACGTTTCGTTCGTGACCTGAGAAATCAGTGGCTGACGCAGACGGTGGCTCTGGATTATACGCCCACAGGTGTCACAGACATCTGCATCACCAACGAAGGAGAAGGTGCCTTGAGCGTAGACTGGATACAATGCAAGAATCGTCCCAAGTATTTCTCACCTGTCACTACACCTACGGCACAGCCTGACAAGGATGGCTTTATCCGCAGATGGATGCTCTTGGAGCCTATCGACAAACCCAATAGCGGCAATACCGTTTTCACTGACAGTTATCTGCGTGAGCATTTCAACAGGGAGTATTTCAAGGACCAGCAGACCATTCTGCCAAAGGATGGTCAGAAAGTGAAGGCTGTCTTCCAACAGGAACAGGCTCCTGCAGGCTTTGGTCGTGGTGCACAGGCTCCTGAAAAGCCAGAGGTGAAGACTGTCACCCAGACCCTCACCTGGCACGCACTCGACAGTGAGAACTTTAACGTGAAACTCTTCCGCTTTGCCGAGAAATGGGGCACGAAGGTCTATGGTGTACTCTTCTGGGGTGTCACCATCATCGATTGTCCTGAGGAAATCAAGGACGTACGTCTGGCTGTAGGCTCTAACTCAGCCTCCATGTGGTGGCTCAACGGCCAAGAAGTCTTATTGCTCAGTGGCGACCGTCGTATGGTGGAAGACGACTGCATGTCGCAGCGTCTCACCTTAAAGAAAGGACGTAACATCCTGCGTGGTGCCATCATCAACGGTCCAGGCATGAGCGACTTCTGCGTCCGCTTCCTCGACGAGAAAGGTAACCCAGTTACTAACTATAATGTAACAATTCAATAATTTTAAAATGTTATAATTCAAAAATGTAATCATTAAGATGTAACGCCATATGAAACGTATATTTCTTTTTATATCATTGTTTAATTTTTGCATTGCCATAACACCCGTTATGGCACAGATTGGTGCACCCTATATTCATGACCCTTCGACCATCGCTGAGTGCGACGGCAAGTATTACACCTTTGGCACTGGTGGCGGCGGTCTCATCTCTGAAGACGGCTGGACTTGGAACAGTGGAGCCGACAGACCTGGAGGCGGAGCAGCCCCTGATGTCATGAAAATCGGCGATCGCTATCTCTGTATCTATGGTGCTACAGGTGGTGGACTTGGTGGCGGACATGCTGGTCGTATCCTCACCATGTGGAACAAGACCCTCGACCCTAAATCACCAGACTTTAAATGGACGGAGGCTGTAGAGGTCTGTGCCTCTGACGGCATGGAAGACCAGGATGCCATCGACCCGGGAATGTTGCTCGACCCTACCACAGGTCGCCTGTGGGTGAGTTATGGTACTTATTTCGGAACCATCCGCCTCATCGAACTAGACCCCAAGACAGGTTTCCGCGTCAAAGGTAACAAAGAGAAAGATATCGCCATCGACTGCGAGGCCAGCGACCTGATCTATCGCAACGGCTGGTACTATCTCTTAGGTACCCATGGAACCTGTTGTGATGGTGTGAACTCTACCTATAACATCGTAGTAGGTCGCTCCAGGAGCGTTGAAGGTCCCTATCTCGATAATGTCAACCGTGATATGTTCCATGGTGGTGGTCGTCTGGTGATTGCTGCTGGCGACCGCAAGGCAGGTGCAGGACATTTCGGACGTACCATCATTGACGAGGGTGTAGAGGTAATGTCGTTCCACTGGGAGGCAGACTTCGACCAAGGCGGCCGTTCCGTGCTTGCCATCCATCCTTTGTTGTGGAAGAACGACTGGCCCTATGCTGGTGAACTGTTCAAGGGTGGCACCTTTGAGATTGAGAGTGAGCGTCGTGGATACTCGTTGGAACTCGCCGTTGACTTTGTACGTATGCCACAGGAGCGTATGGGGTGGTTTAACAGAGAACAGATGCAGCAACCTGTGAAGCCTGTCGCTAACCAGACACTGGAGCAGGTACAGGGCAGCTGGCCGAAAGGCGAGATAGCAGTACGTTGTGGCGACTATATGTTCCGTCCTTGGCAGAAGTGGACCATCACCCCACGTCCTGATAAGGGTAGTCGTCTGACAGGTCCTCTCTATGAGATCAAGATTGAAGGCACGAACCGTGCACTGACTGCCACAGCTAACCTCGAGCTCACCACCAAGGATTTCCAAGGTGAGGATGCACAGTTGTGGTGGATAGAACAACTCACAGACGGCACTTATCGTATCATGCCTTACGTCATTCCTGGTCAGGAGGGTAAGAACACCAAGTATTGCATCTACTCTGCAGGCGACTCTACCCCTACGCTGGCTGAATACGACTTCAATAGCGACAACTCAAAATGGAATTTCCGTAATCATTAATACCTAGAAAAATGAAAAAGATACTATTATCATTCCTATCATGCATGGCCGTTGTAGCAATGGCTCAGCCAGCAGGAGGCTTTGGCGGTTTTCAGGTTCCTGAAGTCAAACTGGAGACCAGTCAACAGTGGAAAGACGTGAATTACGCAGGTGACGATCAAACCTATCATACCTGTGACATCTATCTTCCCAAACAAGAGAAGGACGCCTATCCTGTCGTCATCCATATCTATGGCAGTGCTTGGTTTAATAACAATGGAAAAGGTGCTGCCGACCTTGGTACCATCGTGAAGGCATTGCTGGAGGCTGGCTATGCCGTTGTGTGTCCGAACCACCGTTCGAGCATGGATGCCAAGTGGCCTGCCCAGATTCACGACATTCGTGCCGTCATCCGCTTTGTGCGTGGGGAGGCGAAGAAGTATAAGTTCGACCCGTCATTCATTGCCACCAGCGGATTCTCTTCTGGCGGACACCTCGCCTCTATTGCTGCCACCACCAGTGGTATCAAGCAGACAAAGGTAGGTAACATCGACATCGACCTGGAAGGCAATATCGGTAACTATCCCAATGAGTGCAGTCGTGTGAATGCCGCCTGCGACTGGTCTGGTCCTGTCGACCTCACTGCGATGGACTGTGGCGAAGGAATGAAGATGGGCGAGAATAGTCCCGAGGATGTGCTGCTGGACTCTAAACTCGACAAGGAGCCAGACAAATACCGTAGTCTGAGTGCCACTTACTATGTCGACAAGAAGAATCCGCCCATCATCATCTTCCACGGAGAGAAAGATAACGTAGTCCCCTGTTGTCAGGGAAAGATGTTCTATGAGTTGCTGAAGGCTGCAGGTGTCAGGACTGAAGCGACCTTTGTCCCTGAAGGCGGACATGGGATGGGTATGTATTCCGAGGAGAACCTACAAAAGATGGTGAATTTCCTCAATGCTGTCCGCACAGGGAAATAAGCTTGATTCTGTTAAGTAACATCATTTACAAATAAATATGAAAGGATTTATTTTGATATGCCTGGCTGCATTGTTTGCAGGCTGCAATAACGCTATCGATATGGAACAAAGAATAAACGACCTGTATGACAGGATGTCACAAGAGGAGCGCGTTGCCCAGTTGAGAAGTATCTATATGGATGAGTTGTTCGACAAACAGGGACACTTGGATACTACCAAATGTATTCAACTGATTCCCAATGGTATCGGACACTTCTCACAATATGCCAGTCAGAAACCTCTAGAACCCGAAGTCCTTCGTGATAGGGTGGCAGCCGTACAGGAATGGTTGATGAACCACACACCTAACGGTATTCCTGCCCTCTTCCATGAGGAGGTGCTGTCAGGTATCAATACCCGTGGGGCAACCATCTATCCCCAGCAGATTGGACAAGCCTGTTCATTCAATCCCGAACTGGCTGAGGTAAAGACACGCCAGACAAGTACGACCATGCGTAAGATGGGAGGCATCCTCTCCTTGTCGCCTATGGTGGACGTCTGTCGCACACCCAGCTTCAATCGCCTGGAGGAGTCTTATGGCGAAGATGCATACCTCTCGGCAGTGATGGGTACAGCCTTCGTGAAAGGACTGCAACAGGGAGATCTCAAGAAGGGAGTGGGTGCCTGTTCCAAGCACTACCTTGGCTATGGCGGAGGCGGTGATGCAGAAGAAAAGGAACTGATGGAAGAAATCCTGCTGCCTCATGAGACCATGATTCGACTGGCAGGCAGCAAGGCTGTCATGCCTGGCTATCATGCTGTACATGGTACGAACTGTGTGGCTAACAGCGAAATCCTGCAGGACATCCTTCGTGGATATGTCGGCTTCGATGGTATGGTTGTCAGCGACTATACGGCCATCGACCAGTTGCCCGACCTTCCTGATGCTATGTCTAAAGCGGCAGCCGCCATCAATGGTGGCAATGATGTGGATTTCCCCACAGGTTCAGACTACAAATATCTGCCAGAAGCCATCGAGAAAGGATTGGTGAAGCCGGAAGTATTGGAGCGTGCTGTCAAGAATGTGCTCCGCTACAAGTTCCGTGCAGGACTGTTTGACAAAAATCCGTATCTCTATAGTACAGGAGAGATTCAGTTAGACACCCCTGAGGAGCGTCAGACTTCCTACGATATCGCGACGCAATCCATCGTGTTGTTGGAGAATAACGGCATCTTACCACTCAAGAATGCCAAGAACATCCTCCTGACTGGTCCTAATGCCAATTCCATGTGGGCGATGTGTGGCGACTATTCCTTCCCTGCGATGACTTATTTCTGGAAGATGATTGAGAAAGACCTGGATCATCCCCATGTGATCACACTGCTCGAGGGTATGAATGCACACAAACCCGAAGGTACCAATATCCTGTATTCTCGTGGATGCGACTGGACAGAGGAGATAGAAACGAAATTCTCCAAAGGTGGTGATGAGCGTGCATGGGATTACTATATCCTGCATCGCAAGGTGGATGCTGGAGAGAAAGCCGACAAACAGGAAGCCCTCACGATGGCAAAAGAGGCCGATGTGATTATCGCTGCCGTCGGAGAGAATGTGATGCTTTGCGGTGAGAACCGTGATCGTCAGGGACTCCGTCTGCCTGGCAAACAGGAACAGTATGTAGAGGAACTGATTCAAACGGGTAAACCTGTCATTCTGGTCATCTTCGGAGGTAGGGCACAAGTCATCTCTGACCTCGCCAACCGTTGCGCAGCCGTTATTCAGGCTTGGTATCCTGGTGAGGAGGGTGGAAATGCTGTTGCCGACATCCTTTATGGTAAGGTCGTTCCTTCAGCCAAGCTCTCTGTCAGTTATCCGAATACGGAGATCAACGAATCCATCTGCTACAACTATACGGCAGAAAAGGATTCACGGATACAGTGGCCCTTTGGTTATGGACTGAGTTATACTACCTTTGAATACAAGAACCTGCAGGTGAATAGTGAGGCACAGACGACTGATGAATCAGTAGAAGTGACCTTCCAGATAAAGAACACAGGACAGGTGGCTGCCGACGAGATCGCTCAGATCTATCTCTCTCCGACAGCGGAAGGTCAGCAGATTCGTCCCATCCAGTTACAAGGTTTTGCCCGTGTGTCACTCAACCCAGGAGAGACTCGGACTGTCACCACGCGCCTCTATCTAGAGCAGTTAGGTTTCTATAGCCATCAAGGAGAGCGTCAGTGGAACATCCTGCCTGGTTCGTTTACCATCAAGGTGGGAGCCTCATCAACGGACATCCGACTCCAAAGTCAGATTACCATAAAGGGTAAACCTGTCAATAAACCACTCCGAGACCATTATTTCTCTGAGAGTATGGTCAGCGCAAGAAAATAATATGAGAAAACTATCATCACTGATTATCTGTCTGTTGTGTCCATTAGCGATGATGGCACAAAAGGTGACGTCCCCTAATGGGAAGTTGTCGATAGAGACAAAAGGGCAACAGCTGTTCATCGATTACGGACAGCAGAAAGTGTTGGAATTGACGGATTTCCCTTTTGGTGACGCATCTGCATCATTCCACTGGTCTTTTGTCAGGAACATCAAGGAAGACTACCAGATGTTAACAGGCAAGCGACTGCATTGTACCAATGAGGCGAATGAATATCAGACAGCCTTGAGCAAGCATGTGCGACTCGTCCTACGACTGTATAACGACGGCGTGGCTTTCCGTTACGAGTATACTGATATTCCAGATGGGAATCTTCCTCCAGAACATGCCTATGTCATTCCTGAGGGAACAAAACGATGGATGCAACAGTGGTGTGATTCCTATGAGGGATTCTTCCCCCTTGATACGACCTATCGGGTAATGCCTGTTCCATCTTATAGCGGCACCTTTAAATCTGCCGAAGGATGGAATATTCGTTGGGGATATCCTGCACTCATAGAACCGCAGGAAGGCGTGTTTGCCCTGATTACTGAAGCCAATATCGAAAAAGGACAAAGTGCCTCCTGCCTGTATAATAAGGGAGAAAAGTTTCGTGTTACCCCCGACGAATCTTTAAACTCTAAACTTTTAACTTTAAACTTTAAAAAAAGCCCTTGGCGTGTCATCATCATCGGCTCGTTAAAAGACGTGGTACAGTCTACTTTGGTGACAGATGTCAGTGACCCCTGCAAAATTAAGGATACCAGTTGGATTCATCCGGGAGTGGTATCTTGGATATATTGGGCTTATAATCATGGCTCCAACGATTACGACATCATCAAGAAGTATGTGGATATGGCTGTCACGCTTCATCTGCCCTACGTCTTGATAGATGCGGAATGGGATATGATGAAAGACGGAAAGACCATCGAGGATGCTGTCAATTATGCCAAGTCAAAGGGCATCAAACCACTTATATGGTATAATTCGAGTGTCGGCTGGGTAGATGGTGCCCCCACCCCGAAGTATCGTCTGAACAAACCCGAGGATCGGGAGAAGGAATTTGCCTGGTGTGAGCAGATTGGTGTGGCTGGCGTGAAGATAGACTTCTTCTCTGGCGACAACCAGAAGAATATGGATTATTGTATCGACTTGCTCGAGAGTGCCGCCCGTCATCACCTGCTGGTAAACTTCCATGGAGCGACGATTCCACGTGGCTGGCAAAGGACCTATCCCAACCTCATGTCAACGGAAGGAGTCTATGGTGCCGAGTGGTATAATAATGTTCCGACATTCACAGACAAGGCAGCATGCCATAATGCCACATTACCTTTCACCCGTAATGTGATAGGTCCGATGGACTATACCCCTTGTACGTTCAGTGACTCGCAGCATCCGCATATCACGACGAATGCCCATGAGTTGGCACTGACTATTCTCTATGAGTCAGGATTACAGCATCTTGCAGACAAACCTGAGAGTTACCTTGCCCAACCTACTGAAGTGCAACAGTTCCTGTCTCATCTCCCGAGTGTATGGGATGAGACCCGTTTGATTGACGGCTATCCGGGTCGCTTCGTTATCATGGCGCGACGTTGTGGGAATCGCTGGTATGTAGCTGGCATCAACGGCTTAGACACCCCTCAGGACCTCAGCGTGCCCCTTGATTTCATCGGTAAGAAACAATCTGTTTCCACTTTTGAGGATAGTGAGAACGCACCTTGGAACATCCAAACAAGGAAAGAAGTCCCCCAAGAGATTCATCTCCAACCTCGTGGCGGTTTTGTATGGGTCATCGAATAATTAGAAACTAAAATATATGAAAAGAACAAAACTAACAACACTCTTATGTCTGCTGGGATTCACTTCCCTGCAGGCACAGAATCCTTTTGTACAGACTTGGTGCACCTCCGACCCTGCTCCGATGGTTCACGATGGAACGATGTACGTCTATACTGGTCATGATGAGGACGGAGCCGACTTCTTCTGGATGCAGGAATGGCGCGTATATTCCACACAAGATATGGTGAACTGGACGGATCATGGTTCTCCACTGGCCTTGGAGAGTTTCTCTTGGGCTGACGATCGTGCATGGGCGTCACAGACCGTTGAACGCAATGGTAAGTTCTATTGGTATATCTGTGCCCACTCCAAACTGTCTGGAGGTATGGCGATTGGGGTTGCTGTAGGCGACTCTCCCATAGGACCTTTCAAGGATGCATTAGGAAAACCGCTTTTTGAGAATGGCAGTTGGGACCATATCGACCCCACCGTATTCATCGATGATGACGGACAGGCGTGGTTGATGTGGGGTAATCCCCAGTGCTACTACCTGAAGTTGAACGAGGACATGATATCCTATAGTGGTGAACTGGGACTGCTGGACATGACAGAGGAGGCCTTTGGTGCCCCTGTGATGAGCAAGCGTGAGAAAGACAAGAAATACATCGACTCGTACGTAGAAGGTCCTTGGCTCACCAAGCGCAATGGTACCTATCAGTTGTTGTATGCTGCAGGTGGTGTTCCTGAACATATCTCATACAGCACAGCTCCCTCACCTACGGGTCCTTGGAAATATGCTGGTGAGATCATGCCGCTCTGCGACACGAAGTCATTTACCAACCATTGTGGTGTGGCTGACTACAAAGGACATAGTTATTTCTTCTACCATACAGGAAAACTGCCTAACGGAGGTGGTTTCGGACGGAGTGTGGCTGTCGAGGAGTTCAAGTATAATGCCGATGGCTCCTTCCCCACCATCATGCCGACGGATGAGGGTGTGAAACCCTTGGAGAAATTCAACCCCTATCGTAAGGTAGAGGCTGAGACGATGGCTTTCTCAAAGGGTGTCAAGACAGAACAGAATGACGAGGTGGGTGTCTATGTGACCGATATCCATAATGGTGACTATATCAAACTGCAGAACGTCCATTTCTGCTACAAGATGCCTCGTACCTTCACAGCTCGCGTGGCAAGTGGTCTGCGTGGTGGACAGATAGAGATACGTCTCGACAGCGTTGCAGGAAAACTCCTCGGAACACTGGATGTTCCTGGTACAGGCGGCTGGGAGAAGTGGCAGACACTGACAGCCGATCTGGATGCCTTCGACAGTTATCCTGAACTCCTGCATACCCGCGACCTCTATCTGGTATTCAAGGGACGGAAGGGTCCGAAACTCTTTAACTTCGACTGGTGGGAGATACGGGGACTGGAACAGGTGAACATGCCACTCTTCCAGACCAAATATACTGCTGACCCCTCACCCCTCGTAGTGGGTGACACTTTATTCTTGTATACGTCGCACGATGCCTCTCCTGAGGATATTCCTGACGAGAACGAGCAGGGTTCTGCAGGATTCTTCATGTACGACTGGCTGTTATGGTCTACTACCGATATGGTGAACTGGACGGAACATGGGGCAGTGGCTTCACTCAAGGATTTCCCTTGGCGCAGTCGTGAGAATGGTGCATGGGCCATCCAGACGGTAGAGCGTAATGGAAAGTATTACCTCTATGCCCCACTCCACGGACATGGTATCGGTGTGTTGGTGGCAGATTCGCCCTATGGTCCTTTCAAGGATCCTCTGGGCAAGCCATTGGTATGGGACCAGAGCAACTGGTTTGATATCGACCCGAGCGTCTATACCGACGATGACGGACAGGCATATATGTATTGGGGCAATCCTCATACCTTCTGGGCAAAACTGGGCAGCGATATGATTTCGTTGACAAGTGAGGTGACGAAGTTGCCGCATATCCCCAACTATCAGGAAGGTCCTTGGTTCTATAAGAGAAGCCTCACCCCCAACCCCTCTCCTAAAGGCGAGGGGAGTAAATACTACTTAGCTTTTGCCTCTACTTGTTGTCCAGAAGCCTTAGGCTATGCCATGAGTGACTCACCAACGGGTCCCTGGGAGTGGAAGGGTTACATCATGAAACCCACCCAGCGCGACAGAGGTAATCATCCTGGTATCTGTGACTATAAAGGACACTCGTATGTCTTCGGACAGAGTTACGACCTGATGCACCTCGACACGTATGTCCATCATGAGCGTCGTAGTGTGAATGCGACAGAGATTACCTACAATGCCGACGGCACCATTCAGGAAGTACCCTATTGGATGGATCAGGAGCCTATGAAACAGTTACACTGGCTCAATCCCTACAACAGAGTGGAGGCTGAGACGATGGCTTGGGGCTATGGTCTGAAGAGTGCCAAGATGGGTATTCCCAACACAGGAGTGGTGGCTGATATGCCGACATCTACGGGCAGGAAGAATATGTATATCTACGACATCAACGACGGAGAGTATATCCGTCTGCGTGGCGTGGATTTCGGAAAGGGTGCGAAGAGTTTCGCTATGACGGCGGCTGCTACTGGCAGTTGTACCATTACCCTGCGCCTCGACGGTATGCACGGACCTGTCATCGGCACTGTCACCATCGGCAAGACAGGCAGTGTGGAGAAATATAAGTCGTTTAGCACGAAGGTGAAGGATGCCACAGGTGTCCACGACCTCTATCTCTGTTTCAGTGATGCCAATGGCGACGTACATCTCGACTGGTGGCAATTCAAATAAAAAAACGAAATATACATAAGAAAAATATGAAGAAACTTGCTTTTCTACTGCTGATCCTATGCACTGCCTTGACGGCAAATGCACAGAACCCCTACCTCCCACTCTGGGAACATGTACCCGATGGTGAACCACGTGTCTTTGAAGACCCCGACAACCCTGGGAAGTTTCGTGCGTATATCATCGGCTCGCACGATGTCAACTACTCCGCCTATTGCGGTCCTGATATCCGCATGTGGTCGGCACCTGTCGAGGATTTGAGCCAATGGCGCGACGAAGGTCCGATCTTCACTTGGTATGTCGACGGACAGTGGGACACGATGTTTGCGCCCGATCTGGTAGAGGTGAAGGATAAGACAACAGGGAAGAAGACCTATTACCTCTATCCTCACTCCCGTGGTTGGCAGCGCGTTCCGATGGTTTGTAAGAGTGACCGTCCAAATGGTCCCTTTGTTCCTATCAACCTGACAGAAGACGGACGTCAGTGTGTACCTGGCTCGCTCATCGACTTCGACCCCTCTGTGTTTATCGAGAATATCACGGACAAGAAAGACCCCGACTACGACAAAGGCTTTCGTGCGTATGTGTTCTATGGCTTCCAGCACTCGACAGCCTGTGAGTTGGATCAGAACACGATGTATTCGAAGCGCGAGGGGACGGAACTCATAGACCCCTTCATCCCTGCCAGCAGTGCTGACGGCCGTCTGCTCGACAAGCCAGGCAGCGAGTACAAGGCACTGTATCAGGGACAGAACCCGCTCGACTTTAATTTTTTCGAGGCATCATCCATCCGTCAAGTAGGCAACAAATACGTGATGGTGTTCAGTGGCTATAGCGGCAAGGAATATGGTCTTGATAATACAAACTCAGCCCTGCGCTATGCTTATGGCGACTCACCCCTCGGTCCTTGGCGCGCTGGTGGTGTGTTAGTCGACTCCCGTGGTGTGGTGACAGGCGAGAATGGGGCGCATCTCTTTACGACGAATTTCGGACATAACACCCACGGCTCTATTCAGGAAATCAATGGTCAGTGGTATGTGTTCTATCATCGTCCGCCTCGTAATTTCGGTTTTGCCCGCCAGACGATGGTGGCTCCCGTAAAGATTACATGGGACAAGAAACCCGTTGCAAAGGGTGGTATCGTGAAGATTACTGGCTACGACCCCTATGCAAAGGATAATGAGTGGGTGGCTGCTGCAGCAGACGGCAACACCTATACAGGTGCAGAGGTCACCAGCGAGGGCTTCCAGATTTTCGGACTACCTCCCTATCGCTATTATTCTGCAGGTTACGCCTGTTTCCTGACAGGTGGTACGAATGCCCATGAGTGGATGCAGGATAATTTTGACGTATGGAACAATAGCATGGACCTCGCAGGTGTGAAGAATACGGGCATCATCGGCTTCAAGTATTTCGGCTTCGGAGGCTTGGCTCAGGACACGAAGGGGCTGAAAGCCTTCAAAGGTACTCAGAAGGGTGATGGTGCGATGTTGAACCTGAACCTGACACCCAGTGGAAGGGGTGCTTTCAGCATCCACGTCCGTCTCGACGACCCTTGGAAGGGACAGGAGATTGGTGTCATCAACATCTCTGCCGATGCACCCAAGACTGCAAAGATGTATCAGGTGGCTGTCCCTGCCGTCGAAGGACTGACTGGCAAGCATGCCATTTATCTCATCATTGAAGGTCCTGATATTCAAGAGCCTCAACAGCCTCGTTGGGGTGGTCCTCGTGGTCCCCAGCGTCCACAGGGTCTTTTCGACCTTCACGGCATCGGTTTCTCGAAGGCTGGTGAGACAATGCAGGCACCTATTGTGCCACAGGTTACGATTACTGCCGACGGACAGCAATTAGTGATTCCTACCACACCTATCCGCTTCACCAACCTCAACGGCTATGCCGACCAGACACGCTATCAGGTCTATGGGCTGTTGAAGGATGACTCGAAGTTGGAGGCTACGTCTGATGTGCCTGGCGTGAAGTTTGAGATTAGTCCTATCGTAGAAGGACGCGCCACCATCAAGGCAACCTACAATGGCTTAACGAAAATATTCCTTATTAACTAATATAGACGATATGAAAACGATGCTATCAAAGATGCTGGCACTCACTTGCCTGTTGTCCCTGTCTTCCGCATTATATGCGCAGGATGCTCCTGATACGAATTATACCACCCTCCATACGGAGAAGATTCAGAATCCGATGCTGTGGGCGGATGTTCCTGACCCTGATGTGATTCGTGTGGGTGACACGTTCTATCTCGTGTCCACCACCATGCACCTCATGCCTGGTGCTCCTATCATGAAGTCGAAAGACCTGAAGAACTGGGAGACAGTGGGGTATATCTTCGATAAACTGACAGACTCACCGAAGTACGACCTGCAACAGGGTACCGCCTATGGACGTGGACAGTGGGCTACGTCCCTGAAGTACCATAACGGGAGATTCTATGCACTGTTAGCTCCCAATGAACAGGGGGCGATGGGCGACACTTATATCTTCTCCGCCGAGAAGGCAGAAGGTCCTTGGACCATTGTCTCCCGTATGCGTCACTTCCATGACTGCTCGTTGTTCTTCGATGACGACGGGCGCGTGTATGTCATCTATGGTACAGGGGAGTTGATGGAACTGAAACCTGACCTCTCCGACGTGATAGAAGGTACATACATGCGTATCTTCCAGCGTGAGGAGGATGAGAAGGGACTCTTGGAAGGCAGCCGTGTCATCAAGCATAATGGTAAGTACTACCTGCTGATGATCTCTCATGTTTATGCGCCAGGCAAACATCGTCGTGAGGTGTGCTATCGTGCTGACGACATCCATGGTCCTTACGAGAAACAGGTTATCTTGGAGAGTGAGTTCGGCGGCTTCTCCTACGAGGCACAGGGAACGATAGTGGACACACAGGATGGTGACTGGTATGGTATCATCTTCCAAGATCGTGGCGGTGTGGGACGTGTACTCACTGTGATGCCCTGTCGCTGGATCAATGGCTGGCCGATGTTAGGCGACGAGGACGGCAAGGTACCCGACGAGCGACGACTTCTCGGATGCGAGACTCGGACTGCACTGGCAGTGGAACCATAACCCCATCGACGAGGCGTGGAGCCTGAAAGAACGTCCTGGATTCCTCCGTCTGAAGACGAATCGTGTGGTGAACACGCTGTATCTCGCTCCCAACACACTCACACAACGCATGGAAGGTCCACAGTGTAGCGGCTCTATCCTTATGGACCTCTCGAAAATGAAGGATGGCGACTGTGCTGGACTGGCAGCCTTCAACAGTGATACGGGTGCGCTGAGAATCAAGAAGAACGGTAAGAAAATGACACTGGAGATGGTAGAGATGAAAGTGGAACTCTCCGACCGCGACAAGGAGGTGACGAACTTCGAGGAGAAGGTCATCGAGAGTGTGGAACTGAAACAGGACAAGATATGGCTGCGTCTCGATGGCGATTTCCGTCCGGGTCAGGGTGACAGACGCTTTGGCGGTGCCGACATGGCTAAGTTCTACTACAGCCTCGACGGAGAGCAATGGACGAAGATAGGCAACGACTACCGCATGGGCTTCGACTGGCGTCGTTTCTTCATGGGACAGAAGTTCGGTATCTTCTGCTATGCTACGAAGATGATATGCTGTCTGGCAATGCTTTGCCTGACAATAGTGACAAGGGCTCAGTCTGTTTCGAGTCCTGACGGAAAGATACAGGTGACTCTGGACTTGCAGGATGGTAAGCCGTGCTACAGCGTTAGTTATCAGGGACAGACAATCCTGAACCGCTCTGCCCTCGGTGTGGTGACGAACATCGGTGATTACACCCAGGGACTTACCCTCAAAGAGGGGTTGGCGACGAAAGCCGTCAATGAGAACTATACCCTGCGGAACATCAAACAACAGCAGGTCAACTATCAGGCGAATGAGGGCGTAGCAACCTATCTGCAGAACGGACAACCCGTGATGGATGTCATCTTCCGCGTCAGCAATCGCGATGTGGCATTCCGCTATAAGCTCTATCCGAAACGCGACACCCGTGTCTGTGTGGTACAGCGCGAGGCAAGTGGTTTCGTGATGCCTGAAGGCACTACCACGTTCCTCTGTCCGCAGTCCAAACCCATGGGTGGCTTTGCACGTACCTCTCCCAGTTATGAGACACCCTACACCCTCGACGATACGATGGGTAAGAATGGATGGGGCGAAGGCTATACCTTCCCGTGCCTCTTTAAAGTCCCAGGAGATTCTGGAAACGCCAACTGGCTGCTCATCAGCGAGACAGGTACCGATGGTGGTTATGTGGGTTGTCGCTTGTTGAACGAGGGTGGTGCCAACTACCGCATCGGTTTCCCACAACAGGGAGAGTTGAATGGTGTGGGTTCTGTGACGCCTGCGATGTCACTCCCAGGTGAGACACCTTGGCGCACGATGACTGTAGGTCCCTTGGCGAATATCGTAGAGACCACTGTGCCCTTCGACCTCGTACAACCCAAATACAAAGCTTCACAGGAATATGTCTATGGCAAGGGCTCATGGAGTTGGATTATCGGCATGGATCCCAGTTGTAACTTCGACGAACAGAAACGCTATATCGACTTCTCTGCTGCGATGGGTTATCAGAGTGTACTCATCGATGCCTTCTGGGACAAGGAGATTGGGTATGAGAAAATCGCAGAACTGGCACGCTATGGTAAGACCAAGGGCGTAGGAATCTTCCTGTGGTATAACTCCAACGGTAAGTGGAACGATGCCCCTCAGACACCTATTGGTAAGATGGACAACAACCGCATCCGTCGTGAGGAGATGAAATGGATGCACGACAACGGCATCCGTGGCATCAAGGTCGACTTCTTCGGTGGCGACAAACAAGCCACGATGCAACTCTACGAGGATATCCTTGCCGATGCCAACGACTTCGGACTCCTCGTCATCTTCCACGGCTGTACCCTCCCTCGTGGCTGGGAACGGATGTATCCCAACTATGCAGCCTCAGAGGCTGTGCTGGCCTCCGAGAACCTGCACTTCGGACAAGGTGCCTGTGATGCTGAGGCACGCAATGGCTGTACCCATCCGTTCATCCGCAACACAGTGGGTTCGATGGACTTCGGCGGCTCTACCCTCAACAAGCGTTATAGTGCCGACAACCAACATGGTACTGTCCGTAAAACCTCCGATGTCTATGCACTCGCTACTGCCGTCCTCTTCCAGAGTGCCGTCCAGCACTTCGCCCTGGCTCCCAACAACCTCACCGATGCTCCTGCATGGGCTGTCGACTTCATGAAACAGGTGCCTACGACATGGGATGAAGTGAAGTTCATCGACGGCTATCCTGGCAAGTACATCATCCTTGCCCGTCGCTGTGGTACGAAGTGGTATGTGGTAGGCATCAATGCCGAGAACGAGCCGTTGAAGCAGACCGTCACCCTTCCGATGTTCGACAAGGGTACCGACCTCACCATCTATAGCGATGACGCCCAACTGAACGGCAGTGTAAAGACGCTGAAACAAAATAAGAAACAACAGGTGACCATCACCATCCCCTGCAACGGTGGCCTCGTCATCATGAACTAAAAATCACAATAAAAAAAGAAGTAAAGAATAGACTTTCATTGTGATCCTCGACATAAAGTTAATATTTCATTAACAGAGTCGCATTGATTCCTCAGTGCGACTCTGTAATTATTTGTCAATTG
This sequence comes from uncultured Prevotellaceae bacterium, assembly GCA_902800585.1. Lineage (GTDB taxonomy): Bacteria > Bacteroidota > Bacteroidia > Bacteroidales > Bacteroidaceae > Prevotella. Next base: position 80,375 of record CADCEW010000004.1, on the reverse strand, counting down.
TCAACTGTCAATTTAATAACTGTTGTGCTGCCAATACCAAGAACATGTAGTGGGACGAGCCTCCGCCTAAGACATACTCCACTTGTTGCCAGAGGAAGGGGAACTCTAGGAATTCGGGGAAGTCGGGACGGATGAGGGCTGTACCTGAGACGACACCACCAGGGATGTACGACCAGTCGGCACGATTCAAGCCATATGCCACTGTGGCGGACTTGGCACCCACGCCTGAGGCAAATGAGGCATTATTGCTGCCCGGGTGACAGCCGAGGATGAAATTGAGGGCATTGAACACCGTTTCTTTGGGGAAGATGTCGGGATAAGCACTCGTCAGGAAATAGTATTCAAAACCAAAGCGCTGGATGTCCCAGCCTGCACCCCAGATAGACGGACGATAAGGAACACCATAGGGCGTCTCGGCTGCCTGTTTCTCCAATGCAGCACGATAGCCGGGCAGGGCAGCACGGAAGGCCTCAGCAAATGTCCGAGCGCACTCGTCGTTCATCGTCTCCATCTTCTGGACGACACGAGCCATGAACCAACCAGAACGGTTGATGCCCTTGATAGCCATTTCCTGATGGTCCAGGATGAAGTCAAGATAGGACTGCTGTCCTGTGGTTAGATAGAGTTCTACGGCAGCCTGCATCTTCATGCCTTCCATGAAACCACTCACCTGTGTCTGGTCATAGACGGTAGTGGCAATATCCAGACACTCTTTGCTGAGTGCATCGTTATAACCTTTGAGTGCACGACTGGCACCAGCCAACTGGGCAACGGTGGATAAGGCACGCATAGGATTATCCTCGGTATATATCCAGCGATCGTCATCATTACCAATCTGTCCGTCGGTCATAGCGGCAGCATCGCCCAACAACACATACTGGCGGAGGTTGTTACAGATGATACCACGATAAAGTCTGCCTAATGCCTGATAGCTACGTACCACTGTCAAGGCACCATTCTCTATCTGTTGCAGGATATCGTTCTTGCCGTCAGGTTCATGGATTTCAACCTGATGACGCTGTTGGTCGATGGCTGTCACGTCGATATCAGGACGGAAGGCCTCATAGGCAAGGGCAAGGATATACGCCTCGCCTGCCTGCGACTCGATACGAAGGTCGAAGTCACCAGCATCGTGCCAACCACCGATATTCACTCCAGGAACGATATCCCCTGCATTGTATTTCGACAAGCCGGGCTGTTGGGCGTAGCCGTCGATATGGTTGCCGACGACCGCCATGCGGGCATCGTCCATGTGACAGGCATCATGCCAGACACGGTATTTCTCGCTGACACGCATGTGACACATCTGCACTGGGAGGAAATACTCGATGACAGGTTGCCACACACCACGGTCGTAGACATCGGCAGCGATACGGAAGACGGAAGACTCCGATTTCGCGTACCTTATCTTATAAAGACCTGGCTGACGGACATCACTGAAGTCTACCTTCAGATAGCGGTAGCGCAGGAACTTACCCCATACGGTAGGTTGTATCGTCTTGGCAACTGTCTCGCCTTCGGCACCGATACGAATCAGTTGTGCCTGTGCCAGACTGTTTTCACGGGCATCCGTCTCAATGATGGCCTGTTTCTCCTGCATGGGATGATAGCCTATCTGAGAGGTCTGCACCACAGGACTGTACTGCCAGTCGCTGACAACGTTAGGTGTTATCACCCACTTCACAGCACCTTTTGTCGCACCCGCCTTGATGTCACTGCGCAACACGAACCAGCCGTTGTTATGGTTCATGCGTCCGTCATAGAGTTTCAGCGGCTCCTTCAGCGACTCTATCGTCAGCTTGCTATAGGGGTCGTCAGGACGAGACGTGAACTTACGTCCTACGGCATAGGGCGCAGCTATCAACTGGTCTGCCGTATAAGGACTGTAACCCGTCGCATTCAGGTGGTCGATGTCTGCCTTCTGTCTCTTACTGTTAAAGAAGTCACCGATATGCTGGTTATTGGCAGGCGTCGTCATCATGGGTGAATTAGGCTGTTGCGGATAGATGCCCGACTGGTTATCCATCAACCACGGTTTACCAAACAGCCAACCAGGATAGAACTCCAAGTTAAAGCCCACCTTCCCTAACAGGAAGTCTGGCACGGGCTTGTCTAAGTCGACGGTAACAACGATGCTCCCACCCTGACTCTCTACATTCACCTGATAGGTGAACTGATAGTCGGGATATACCATCGGATTGAAACCAGTGAGATGACGGGAAGAGTCAGGATAGCACAACGTCGTGATAATCCTGTTGCCCTCCACCTTCCTACTGAGTTGTTTGGGTACTGGTTGCCACTGTCCTGGTGTCGCCTCCATGCGGATGTCACCGTTGGTCGCAATACGCTGTCCGTTCATTATCACACAGACACCACCCTGATGTCCCTCAGGATAGAAGTCGCTGAACGCCATCACATCCACACCCCCTTGATTGAAATAGCCGTCAGGAAGCAGTTGAAAAGTCTGTGCTGACAGCATTTGCACTGCCAGCAATGTTAAGCCTGTTAAAAGTTTTCTCATCATTGATTATCAGTTTTTGTTGATTGGTTTATTATTGAAGATTATCGCAAAGATAGTCATTTTTATCGATATCTTCAATGTTTTTCACATATTTTTTTAGTATATGTAACATCTTATATCATTTTATAATACAAAAAATAAAGAATATATCAATAATTGTTCGTATCTTTGTAACCGAATTTCGAATAAACTTTCGACAAATAACACAAAAAACTTAACAACAAAATTTTTATAACTATGAGAAAATTATTTTTACTGACCGTATTGCTCGTAAGCAGCACGTCCATTTTTGCACAGTGGGGACGCCCTGTAGATTATGCCGCAGGTCCTGGTTTGAAGGATGCCTATAAGGATTACTTCACGATTGGTGTGGCTGTCAATCAGACGAATGTGACTGATCCCGCTCAAATCGAGATTATCAAGAAGCAGTTTAACAGTGTGACTGCCGAGAATGACTGGAAACCAGGCGAAATCCATCCGAAGGAGGGCGTTTGGAACTTTGAGAAGGCCGACAAGATTGCTAACTTCTGCCGTGAGAACGGTATCAAGATGCGTGGTCACTGTCTGTGCTGGCACTCTCAGTTTGCCGACTGGATGTTTACCGACAAGAAGGGTAAGCCCGTGAAGAAGGAGGTGTTCTACGAGCGTCTGCGCGATCATATCCATACTGTAGTCAACCGCTATAAGGATGTGGTATATGCATGGGACGTTGTAAACGAGGCTATCGCCGACGACAACATGATGTTCCGTCCAGGTGCTACTCCCAGTCCTTATCGTCAGAGCAAGCACTTCCAACTCTGTGGCGACGAGTTCATCGCCAAGGCTTTCGAGTTTGCCCGCGAGGCTGACCCGACAGGTGTGCTGATCTATAACGACTACAGCACCGTTGATCCTGGTAAGCGTGAGCGTATCTATACGATGGTGAAGAAGATGAAGGATGCTGGTGTACCCATCGACGGTATCGGTATGCAGGGTCACTATAACATCTATTTCCCCGACGAGGAGGCTCTCGACAAGGCTATCTCTCGTTTCAGCGAGATTGTGAATACCATCCATATCACTGAACTTGACCTGCGTACCAATATGGAGAGTGGTGGTCAGTTGATGTTCTCACGTGGTGAGGCTAAGCCACAGGCTCCCTATATCGCTACCATTCAGGAAGACCAGTACAACCGTATCTTCAAAGTCTTCCGTAAGCATAAGGATGTCATCAAGAACGTGACTTTCTGGAACCTGAGCGACAAGGACTCCTGGCTGGGTGTCAACAACCATCCGCTGCCTTTCGACGAGAACTTCAAGGCGAAGCGTTCACTGGCTGTCATCCGCGACTTCGATGTTGCACGCGATAACTATGTACCTAAAGATGACTGGGTAGCCAACCCCATGAACCAGCCTGGACAGGAGTATCCGCAGGTGAATAGCGAGGGTTTTGCCCGCTTCCGCATAGAGGCTCCCGATGCTAAGTCCGTGATTGTAAGTCTGGGTCTTGGTGGTCGTGGCGGTACTGTACTGCGCAAGGATAAGGATGGTGTATGGGTAGGAACGACAGAGGGTCCGATGGATCCTGGTTTCCACTACTATCACCTCACCATCGACGGTGGCGTCTTCAACGACCCCGGCACACATAACTACTTCGGCTCTTGCCGTTGGGAGAGCGGTATCGAGATTCCTGCTGTTGATCAGGACATCTACGCCTGGCGCAAGGACATTCCTCACGGCAATATCGAGCAGGTGAACTTCTGGTCTGAGAGCACAGGCAAGATGCAGACTGCCAATGTCTATCTGCCACCTTCATACGGTAAAATGATCGGCAAGGGAGCCAAGGCTACTCAGGAGCGTTATCCCGTTCTGTACCTGCAGCATGGTTGGGGTGAGAACGAGACCAGTTGGCCCGTACAAGGTAAGGCTGGCATCATCATGGACAACCTGATTGCCGACGGCAAGATCAAGCCCTTCATCGTTGTCATGGCCTATGGCCTGACCAACGACTTCAAGTTCGGTTCTATCGGACAGTTCACTGCGAAGGAGTTCGAGACACTGCTTATCGACGAGCTTATTCCCGTTATCGAAAAGCAATTCCTGACGAAGGAAGGCAAGTGGAACCGTGCGCTGGCTGGTCTGTCAATGGGTGGTATGGAGACCAAACTCATCACCCTGCGTCGTCCTGAGGTCTTCGGCTACTGGGGACTGCTGAGCGGCGGTACCTATATGCCTGACGAAATCAAGGATCCTAAGGCTGTGAAGGTTATCTTCGAGAGTTGTGGTGACAAGGAGAATCCCGATGGCATCAACAAGAGCGTGGAGGCACTGAAGGCTGCCGGCTTTGATGCTCACGGACTGATCTCTGAGGGTACTGCCCATGAGTTCCTCACATGGAGAAGAAGCCTGTATCAGATGGCTCAGCTTTTCTTCAAGTAAGCATTTATGAAGAAATCAATCATTACCATCATCCTCCTTTCTGTCATATCAGTCGTACAGGCTGCAGAACCTTGGCAGAAAGGAGGTTTTGTCTCAGACAATAAACAGAATCAGACAGCACAAAATCAGATACCGCTCGTCTATCGGGAGGAACATACCGGCAAGGCTTTCCCGGCTCCTGCTATGCCTGGCTATGACCAGTTGCCAGAATGTCGTGAGTTACCTGACCCTCTTGCATGGAGCAACGGAGAAGGAAAGGTCAGCAGTTTCAGCGAATGGGAGCGTCGCCGCAGCGAGATTGCCGAAGAAATACAACATTACGGTATCGGCCAAAAACCTGCTGTAGACAGAAAGAATATCAAGGCACGCATGGATGGTGACACGCTCATCGTTGACGTGACAGTGAATGGGCAGACGTTGACGCTGCGCTCTGAGATACAATATCCCAAGACGGGCAAGGCACCCTACGCCTTGATGATTGGCACCAGCATGATCAGTCTGCCCAAACAACTCTTCGACGACCGTCCCATCGCCCGTATGACCTTCCACGAGAAACAAGTCAACGACTACGGACAGTGGGGCGCACATCATGAGAGAGGAGAACATAACTTCGACCGCCTCTATCCTGATTTGAAGGACAATGGTGCCTATAGTGAATGGGCTTGGGGACTGAGCCGCCTGCTGGACGGTTTGCAGATATTAGGAGAAGAACAGACGAAGATTGACATGCAGCATATCGGTGTCACAGGTTGTTCCTATGCTGGTAAGATGGCACTCTACTGTGGTGCCTTCGATGAGCGTGTAGCTCTCACGATTGCGCAGGAACCTGGTGGTGGCGGTGCTGCAGCGTGGCGTAAGTCACATGAGTCGACGGAGAAGGTGGAGGATATCGATAAGACGGACTACCACTGGTTCCTCCAGAGCCAGTATGACACGTTCCGTGGCGACTCCGTCTATCGGTTACCCTACGACCAGCATGAACTCTGTGCGATGGTCTGTCCACGCGCCCTGTTGCTCATAGGTAATCCAGACTATCCTTGGCTTTCTGATCCAGCCATGCTTGCCTCAGCTATTGCTGCACGCAAAGTATGGCAATTCTTCGGTATAGAAGACCGTATGGGGTATTCCATCATCGGAGACCATCCACATTGTATGCTTCCTGAAAAGCAATATCCTGAGGTGCTTGCTTTTATCGACAAGTTCCTGTTAGGAAAGAACACAGATACCCAAGACATACAGATAGCCGTACTGAAGTAGAGTAATAGTTGTGTTAATTCTTAATACTAAAATTTTATGGAGACTATAAGATTTTAAGAAAAAAGTTTGGGAATTCTAACTATTGTATCTATCTTTGCACTATTAGGCATGTTTGACCCTTAATTATAATGAAGCATTTATATATCTTGTGCACGATTCTCTTCGGTACGGCAGTCCTCCTCTTCTTTGGACTGACGTACCCACACCACCTGCACTATCAGGAGCAGTTCCAACTGTTCCTCTTCGACAGTACCTATGTGTGGGACATCGTCAGACACCCAGGAGGCATAGCCGACCTGCTGGGACGCTTCTCGACGCAGTTCTTCCTCTATGCCTGGGTGGGGGCCCTCATCATCGCCGTTCTGCTTTCGGCCATACAGTTGCTGGTGCTACGTTTATTTAATTGTCAATTGTCAACTGTCAATTTTGACTTCGTCGAAATCGCTCACGCTCAACAGACTTCAAGCAAGCTTGGTCTGTATTCGCTTAATCGCGATTTTCAATGGCTTTATGGTTTGAGTTTCGTTCCCTCGTTCTTGCTTTGGCTCTTCCTGCTTGACGAGAACGCACTGATGGGTGGTGTCTGGGCTGTCCTGCTCACACTGCTCGCTATATGGGGCCTCCTCCAACTTCCCCCTAAAGGGAGAGGCTTCCTGCTCATCGCCGTCATTCCTGTCCTTTATTGGATGGTAGGACCTGACTGGAACGGTAGCCATTACCATCGTTACCCGACAACCGTTCCAACGTTACTCTATGCCGCATGGTTGTCAGCCGTTCTTCTTCCGCTCTTCGTCCGCATACTTGTTGCCCGTGTCCAACGGTCAAAGGTCAAAGGGCAAAAGTCAAAGGGCAAAGGCGGCAGCAAATTTTTCACTTTTCACTCTTCACTTTTCTCTTTCCTCCTTGTTGCCCTCATCATGGGCAGTCTTGTCTGGAAGAACGCAAACTTCAAGGCGGAGAAGGTGATGCAGTATGACTTCATGGCGTGCCATCAACAGTGGAACCGCATACTCGAGACCATTCAGAAAGAGAAACCCAACAACCAGATAGGCGTGACGGTGCAGAACCTCGCATTGGCAATGCACGGCATGCTCCCGGAACACATGTTCGAATACAACCAGAACGGTATCGCAGGTCTTCTGCCAGATGTCCAGGAGGATGCAACCAGTCCGATGCCTACCGCGGAGGCCTTCTACCAACTGGGTATGATCAATGTCGCCCAGCGGACAGTCTTCGAGGCGCAGGAGGCGATACTCGACTTCCAGAAGAGCGGCAGGTGCTACAAGCGGCTGGCACAGACCAACCTCATCAATGGCAACTACGAGGTGGCAAGAAAGTATCTTACCGCCCTGCAGAAGACCCTCTTCTACCGTGAGTGGGCCAATGAGACGCTGCCGCTGTTGGACAATGAAGAGGCGATAGCCCGTCATCCCGAATATGGACGCCTGCGCAAATGGGCCTACAGGGAGGACTTTTACTTCAGCGACCATGTGACTTCCGAGATGCTCAAGAGCCTCTATCTGGGTAGCACCGACAACCACATGGCCTACCAGTACCTGCTGGCATATTATATGTTGACGGAAGACCGCGAGGGCTTTGCAGAATTTCAAAATTTAATAATGAAATAATGTAAAAAGGCATACGATATGAGACGATGTATTTTCTTAATTTTTAAATTATATAGTTTTTACATTGCAGCCCAGCTGCTGACGGGCTGTATGAATGAAACCGTCAGCGATGCCAAGAAGGAGAATGCGTTGCCGCAGATATATCCTGACTACACTGGTGTTACCGTACCCGTGAACATTGCGCCCCTCGACTTCTGCATGAAGGACGAGAAGGTGCTGTGTATCGACGCCGTCGTTACAGACAGTCATGGGAACAGCCTGCATGCACAGGGTGAGGAATCCGTCAATTTCGACCTTGACGACTGGCATGCGCTTCTCAACTCCCTTCCCTTTAGGGGAAGGTCGGGGAGAGGCATAGATTCGCTCAGCGTCACCGTCTCCGCCAAATACGATGACGGCTGGCATACCTACAGTCCATTCCGGATATACGTCAGTCCCGACAGCATCGATTACGGCATCTGCTACCGTCTGATTGAGCCAGGCTACGAGGTATGGAGCAAGATGGGCATCTACGAGCGCAACCTCTCCTCCTTTGACGAGCGTCCACTGATAGAGAACACGCAGTTCGAGGGATGTGTCAACTGTCACAGCTTTAATCGCGGAAACCCTGACGACATGAGCCTGCACATACGCGGACCGCACGGAGCCACATTGCTGCGTCACGACGGAGGTCCCCTCACAGCCTATAACACCAAGACAGACAAGACGCTCGGTCTCTGTGTCTATCCCTACTGGCATCTATCGGGACGCTATGTCGCCTATTCCACCAACACCACGAGACAGCTGTTCCACAGTGCGGGACACAACCGCGTGGAGGTCTTCGACGAGGCCTCCGACCTGCAGGTCTATGATGTAGAGAAGAATGAGTTGCTGCTGTCGCCCCTGCTCAAGAATGACTCCGTCTATGAGACCTATCCCGTATTCTCTGCAGACGGACGTTCGCTCTATTTCTGTGCCGCACAAGCACTTCCGGAGGACAGCCATGAGATAGATTCCATCCGTTATAATCTCTGTCGCATCGATTTCGACCCCACTACGGGTACCTTCGGCGACCGGATAGACGTCGTCGTGGATGCAATGTCACAGCATAAGTCGGTATCCTTCCCACGTCCCTCCTACGACGGGCGCTTCCTCTGCTACACGCTCTCCAACTACGGGCAGTTTAGTATCTGGCACCATGAGGCGGACCTCTGGCTATTGGACCTCGCCACGGGCGTAAGCCGTCCCATGGACGGTGCCAACTCTCAGGACACGGAGTCGTTTCATAACTGGAGTGCCAACTCGCGCTGGCTCGTCCTCAGTTCTCGACGAGACGACGGGCTCTTCACGAGACTCTACTTCTGCCACGTGGACGAGAAGGGGACTGTTACCAAGGCCTTCATGCTGCCCCAGAGGAATCCCCGCAGTTTCTATCAGGGAAGATTCCTCTCCTTCAACGTGCCCGAGTTCATCATCGCACCGACACGTTTTGACGGAAGAAAGGCAAGCCATATCATCAACGACGAATACCGAAAGAACTTCGGAGTGAGATAATCGTCATTGTAAATACTTCATTATCATTAAGGGTCAAACACGCGGCTGAACTCCTCGACGCTGATCTTGACAGGCTCCACCATGAACTCGGGACGGTTATAGCTCTTCAGGAGGGTGACATGCAACTCGGGGTCCTCCTGCGGCATGAGGAATGCCTTCTCCACCTTTCCGTTGTTGAAGTAGGCGAAGTAGATGCGGCTGTAGTTGTCGTCGTCGCGGCGGCTGGCAAGCATGATCCAGTGTCCGTTACTCGACCAGCTCGGATAGCTGTCGGAATAGCCCTTGCTGTTCACGGGGCTGAGGTCGAGGGCAGAGCAGGTCTCCCAGGTAAGGGCGGTGCCATCGTATTTGTCCAGCGGGATGCAGACGATGTCGGCATCGTGGTGCCTGCTGTGGAAGCAGCCGTACTGCCCCAGAGCGAACAGCAGCCAACGCCCGTCTGGACTGATGCGCGGCAAGGTCACGCTCCTGTCGTCCGATGCAGCATCATACACCAGTTCCTCCTCACCGAACTTATGCGTAGCCACGTCGAACGACCTGCGGACGAGGTTGTACTGTACTTTCGGATAGGTGGTCCTGATGTCCTTGTCGCGCATCTCCTCGGGAAGGGGCACGGACTTGCCGTAATAGAGGTACTTGCCGTCGGGCGACCAGGTGGGGTAGATCTCCAGCAGCGTGGAGTCGGCGCTGACGACCTGCACCGAGTCGGTCTCCACGTCGTAGAGGATCATGTCGCTGGCAAGGTCATAGACCTCAATTTTGTTGGGGTTCAGCGTGTGGAATCCCTGTCGTGTCTTGTTGGTCGAGAAGGCTATCAGCTTCGCTGTCGGGTGCCATGCAGGGTAGACGCCGCCAGAGATGGTGTAGTCGCGCTTCATGTTGACCCTCGACACCTTGCCGTCGTTCACGATGACGGTACCGGAATTGGAGAGACGCACATGGAAGAGCATGTTGTCGGTCTTGTAGTTCTGATAGCTGTGGCAGTTGATGCACTGGCCTATCCTGTTGTTGTTCATGGTAATCTCGTTGTTGAAGATCTGGGACTCGTCGAACGTGGTAAGGTTGCGCTGGGCGATCTCCATGAAGGTCCATGCGACATACGACGGCTCGATGAGTCGGTACGACACGTATCCGTCGATGGGCTCCTTAGCGATGTGTATCTCAAAGGGATTGAACGACAGCCACCCGTCGCCCTTCCTGCCCCAGACCTCCACCTTGATACTCTTACCCTTCGAGGTATCGAGCATGGCGTGCCATTCGTCCTCGGGTATCTGCACCTTCACGCCGTCACCGTAGGTCTGCTGACTGCCGTCGGGCGTAGTAAAACGTGCCACGCACTCCTCGTACTCGCCGGCTGGGAGCATGAAATTGAGCGGCGCGATGTTGCAGGGCACCATGACGTCGCAGTAGTCTGGGAAGATGGCGGGAAGGCACCCCGCATCCTTACAGGATGAGGGCACGGCAGGGTGGTTCGCACACGATGCCAGCAGCAGCACGGCTGCCACCAGCAGTATAATGTAGGAGTGGATATGTCTTTTCATTGTTTTCTTAGGATTGAACTTCATGGCCGATAGTGCCGTCACTTATAATAAAGTATTTTCTTCCGAAGATGTTGTACCACCAGTAGGTGTCCCCGAACTCACCGCGCATCTGCTCGCCGACGTCCTTGAGGATCGCGCCGGGCCTCGCCAGTCTCTTTAGGGCATCCCAGAACTTTTTGTAGCGCTCGAAGACGGACTCCTCGACGGGGAGCATCATGCGTCTCTTCTCAGGGGCCTTGTCCATGAACAGGATATACGCCTCCTGCGCATGCACGGGGAACTCCTCGTCCATGTGCGTCTTCACGTAGTTGCGCAGCGACGGCCAGAAGCGGCGAGAGTCGCAGCGCAGCATGGCATAGAACAATGCCTGCTCCGAGGCTGCCTTGCTGACAGAGTCGGACCAGAGGCTGACGGTGTTGACGATATAACTCTCGCTGTTCTCCACGCCGGTGAGTTCATCGGGATACGCCTTCTCGAGTTCCCTGACCTTTTGAGTGACAGGGGCCGGCTGCCAGTCGCCGCAGAACGGAAGACGGTGCAGCAGCGTCGTGTAGCGCTCCACCAGTTTCATGTCCCCTACGGCAAGGGCACAGCGGGCGAGCATCTTCAGGTAGAAGGGCGAGAAGCCTGCCTGTATGGCGTTCTCGAAATTCAGTCTGATTGCCTCGTTCATCATGCCGTAGTTGTAGTACACCAGCGGCGAGGCGATGTCAAGGAGGGTGACGTGGAGCGAGTCGGGGTTGTTGATGTTGACGGCATCGTTACCCAGCTTGAACGAGCGGTCGAGCAGGCCGCCCTCATTCATCAGGGCAAGGTTCTTGAGAAACACCATCGTACTGGTAGGCTGTCTGTTCTCCTCCGCCATACGGAGGACCTCCTTCCAGTTGTCGTCCTCGGCACAGCGTACCATGCGCATCTCGTCGATGTAGTTACGGTCATAGTACATGAACGACCAGGTGAAGACGATGCCTGCTACGGCACACAGCACTGGAACTATGAACTTTAAAATATGAACCCCATTAGCCCCATTAAACCTCTTAAACACATTAACCATCGCCATGAGTACAGAGACAGCCCCAAGCACCCAGAACGGGACGGACATCCGACTGCTACTGTCGATTGGCGTGACGAAACGGGGAAGGCCTGCAAGAATGACATCGGAAGGTCTCAGGTTCGAATAGAGCAGTGTACGCCAGACGGCGGCGGTAAAGATGAGCAGGACAATGCCCAGAATTTCACGCCAGGTAATTTTGTCTGTCAATATCAGGCACAGAATGAAAAGCAGGGCAAACCATCCTAATATGGGATAGACACAAAAGCCTATCAAATAACAGACAGGATGCCATCTGCGCGGGGTGGAGCGGGCTGCCCACAGGAGCAGCAGCATGACGAGATAGCCCACAGACTGCGAGAACCAGTAACCCCTGATGGTTGAGACATAGATCCAGTAGCCCTGGTCGACCACCGAGGTGAGCAGGCAGGCTACGGGCAGGAGCATCAGCGCGGAGGCGCCTGCCTGTAGCCGGAATGCCCTGGCACCCGTCAGGAAGATGAGCGCCCAAATAACTGCCAGCACACCCGTGCCTACAGCGGGTCGGCAGAAAAGCTGCGTGAGCCACGCTCCCACATATTGCATCAGGCCGAAGGGCTTCGACAGGAGGGTGTGGAAGAAGGGTGCCCCGTAGACGAACTCGGAGCGGTCGTGTGCCGTATAGAACACCTCCTGGTTGATGTACAGGATGTAGACTGCAAACAATAGGAAAGCAAGCAGGCTTCCATAGAGGACGGCAACGGATACTTTGCTTTTATTAATCATTTTGTTTGTTATAAAGGGCTGACTCAATCAAATGAGTCAGCCCATTATGAATTATATTGTGCCCTACTCCATTCAAGAAAATATTGTATAAAGCACTTGCATCAATCTTTATTTAAGAAGATTCGCTACTGGTCTAATGGAGAATCCGTAACTGGCACTCATGTTGTTGTAGACGCCAATAGTATTATACTGGCCGTGCTGGAACATCAACACGCTGGGCATGTTTTCCATACTACCAAATTGTCCCTGTGAGCCGCCTAACTGCGCTGCCATTGAGGGATAGGAGTAAGTACCGATAATCTCTCCACTGGCATAATAGCCGGCATTTCCGTTGCCATACTGCTTTTCACCGTAGCGATAACCTGCAGCCGGAAGGAAGATGCTGTTTCCATTAGGGCCGGTTACTCTATACCCATTACCTTCGAACTCCCATGTACATAGGTTCAGCAACTCTGCCAATTGAGCGGTTGTCGGCATTTTCCATGCGCCGCCCCAGTTTGCCGTAGCGGCATCATATTTGGCATCTTCATAAATTTTATAAGCAGGAATGAAGATCAGGTTACCATTCTTCTTCGGGTCAGCGATATCCTTGATAGAGTTTCCGATAGTACCGCCAGTGTAGTCTTTATACTGCACTTTGCCAAATATATCTTTTACTTCAGCAAAATTATTAGCATTCCAAGAGAATTTATAATCATGTTTTGTGATAACGATCTCGTCAATAGTGACTGAAGTTACCTTTTCATAATTATACTCATCCCAAGGCTGTTTGTCTGGTATTCTCACATCTCTATACTCAGAACCATCCAAATTCAAGATGACCGTCCAGGAACCATTATTTACAAGTGTGGCCTCAAGAAAACCTTTTCCTGTAGCATACTTCTTGGCATCATCCAACTTAGCCTTTAGGAAGTCAACAATTGCTTCCTTTATCTTATCAGGATCGGTTAAAGACGATGTATCAATAAGTTTAGCCTGAGAGATTTGGACAATATTGGTCGTGTCGCAAGTTTGGCCATCTGTGTGCGTCTCGTGTGTGAATGCATTATACAACTCTGCCATAGACGTTGCCTCTGTGACATTCGTATACGTTCCATCTTTGTCTGCATCAATCTTTTTTCCGGTAATGTCACCCCAAATGAAGAGAATACCATTGTCAGACTCAGAAGATGCTCCTACATTCTTATTAGCCCACAGCGTACCACTGGGGAGTCCCAGGTCTACAGCCTGACCGGCATTACCGATATTGCCGGTTTGTGCTGTATATTGGGTGTCCGCAGTATTTTCGCTGATCTCCTCACTACAAGCCACGAACAGGCCTGATGTAACAAGTGCGGCAATTGCGAACTTACTTAAATTCATAAATTTTTTCATTATAACGCATGTTTAAATATTATACATATAAGAACTTATTATTCCTCATAGTAAACACTCTTGAGCAGCATAGAGCCACTGTACAGCATGAGGTCGAGGTCACGGCCTTCTCCACCCTTGGCGCACTCATCAGCCATTGTCTGGGTGATTGGAAGTTCGTTCACGCCATCAATCCACTTAACATGGTCGTAATAGGTGTTACTCCACCAACCGTTCATGACCTTCAAGTCGAAGTCAGGAGTCACATCTGATACGTCAAAGAGCAAGGTCTTCAAGCCAAAGTAGACATCATCAGGAATGGTGGGCAGGTGTGCACCTTCAGTAGAACTGAAACGCATGGCTGCTGCATCCCAGGCACCAGGTGTGAACGGCGGTTGCGGCTCTTCACTTGGATCCAGGTTAGGATCACCATAGATATAGTACTTCACAAGCGGGTTAGAGATCTTGTCACAACGAACAGGATATTCTGTAACAAGCAATGTGCCGTCAGGACAAAGGGCTGTGAGCGTAACGATATGGTCAGTAGGAAGAAGATTACCGTTTTCATCCCAATCCACCTTCATCTTATTCGATGCAAAGTTTCCAATCTTTTCCTTTCCAGAGAAAGACCACTTCGCATTGACAGGGGCAGAGGTCTGACAGGTGATTACGTTACCGTATTCACCTTCCTTACCTGGAGCCACCTTGGGACCAAATGTCTTATAAATGGCCTTGATGGTGATGCTGTTCGTCTCAGTGTCTTTGATGTGCGTTATAGCGATATTCGAGACGTTAGTAGCCCCGTCGGGAACATTATATCTGTAGTATCCAGACTTTTTCAGAATTTTCTCTGGTGCTCCGCCTGAGATGGAGATTCTCCAACAGGTATCTGCAACGGTCTCCGGATCGAAATAGATGGTGATACCCTCGCAGTCTTTTACATCAATGTTATCCAGCAAGGTAATGGGCGTCCCTTGGACTGCAGTATAGGTCTTCTGGTTCGCTATCTGTTGTACCTTGTCAACAATGACTGAGGACATATCCCTGAGCTCGTCAACAGTGATGTGACTGCCGTTGTCGATCTTCTCATGAACGGGATCGCAGGCAATGAACACACCTACTGCGGCAAAAAACAAAAATATCTTTTTCATATTGTTTCATTTAATAATATTAATAAAGAACTTTATAGGTCCACTCTTTGGCAGGAGTCTTGTCATCCCATCCTGGGTTCTGTGTCAGAGCACCTTTCATTATATTAATTTGAGACTGAGGTTTGGGCAAGAAACCTTGGGTATCAGCATAACGCTTCTTCCAACCGACATCGGTCATCTGTTTCATGGTCTGGCTCTTTTTCTTGCCAAGGCATGTAATCTGCTGACCAGCCTGCTTATCGAGAGCCACAGCAGCGTATGAGGACTCACTGTGCTTCTTGTAACCAGACCAGCGACGCATGTCGTTGAAGCGGAGTCCCTCCAGTGCGAACTCCCAGCGGCGCTCATCCTGAACAGCCTTCAAAGAGTATCCTGTCAGAGAAACACCAGCACGCTTCTGAACTTGGTTCATGTAGGAAGCCTCACCAGTAAGCTCGGTCAGCATCAGCAACACGTCAGAATAACGCATCAGGTAGAAGTCCTCGAAGTGGTCACCCTGCTGCGGGTTGTCAAGCGAACTGGATGAATAGCCGGGAGCCTGTTTCCACCATGAATCGTTGTCGGCGGGGTTGGCATCCAGGTTCACGTCGGCGTACTTCTTGACAGCATAGCCGGATTCCTCGCAGTCGTCCTTCTCGTAGGTATAGGATTCGAGTTCATTATCGAGGTCAATCAAGGTTGCTTTCTTACGGAGGTCATTATCAGGCCAGTCTTGCCAGAGATTGCATGAAGGAGTTCCCTGACCCCATCCCTGGTTGAACGGATAGGTCTTGTCGCGCTTACCGTTGTCATTGGTGGCACCGTTACGAAGTCCCCAGAAACATGAGAGGTAGTTCGAATACATACGCGGGTTGCAGTAGGTACCGCCGATGGCCCACTTAGAGGCATTCATGAACTGGATTTGGAAGAGCTCCTCCGTGTTGCCGTTACCATTACCGGGCATATCGAAGCAGTCTGCCTTATTCATGTCTGCGATGTAATCGTAATGATGATTCTTACCGTCGAGCGCCTCTGCCAATAGATAACTGTTGGAGTACTGCCAGAGTGAACGGAAGTCCGGGCGGAGTTGATAACCGCCGTTTGCCACGATATCCTTCAGACCGTTGACAACATCCGTCTTGGTAAGCTTGCCGCCCTTGCAGCCTTCCTGCTCCACCAGCTCGATGTCAGGACCGCCATTTTTAAGCTCTTCTACTCCCTTATAGAAACCAGCCCAGAACATGTATGCACGTGCGAGGAAACCCTCGGCACAATACTTGTCGGCATGACCTGAACCGTTGGCCCTTTCAGGCTTCATCAGGTTCTTAGCAGAAACGAAGTCAGAAATGATCTGAGGATAGATAGCCTCCTCGGCGCTCGCCTGCTGCATCATCTCGTCCGTAATAACGGAAGAGGTGATCAGGGGTATATCACCGTACAACTGGGAGAGCCACATGTAATAGAGGCCGCGCATGAAATAAGCCTCACCGAGAAGCTGGCCACGCACATCTTCATTATTAGTCCAGTCTACGTTGTCGATGGTCTCGATTGTGTTGTTGCAACGTGAGATACCTCCGTACAGCAGGGTGAAGTTATACTCATACTGGTTAGAGCTTGCCGTGGTGAAGTGATGCAGCGACTTTGCCACATTGTCCTGCAGACCGCCGCTTCCGTAGCAGTCGTCCGACATGAGACTCCACCAGTAGAAAGGATTGTTCAAAATACCACTGTTATCTCCGCCACCCAACGTACTCATGATACTGTAGATAGCCGTAAGCTCTGACTCCACATCACCAGGCTTACCAGGGAAAGTGGCACCGGTCATCTCTGTCACACGCGGATCGGTGTCCAGCGCGTCGTTACACGAAATAAACAAGGTTGCTGCCAAAACAGCCAACGATGATAAAATATATTTCTTCATAGATTTTAATCGATTTAGAATTTAATACTTGCACCAATCAGGAAAGTACGAGATGGCGGGTACAGACCAAGGTCGATACCGGATGCCCAGCCATTACCACCTGCAGAGTTACCAACCTCAGGATCGAGGCCTTTGTAACCGGTGAAGGTGTAGAGGTTCTGTACCTGCAGATAGAAACGAAGCTGCTGGAACGGACAAGCCTTCCAGAGATGCTTGAAGTCGTAGCCGAGGATGACGCTCTTGATCTTGAAGTAGTCGGCGTCCTCCATATAGCGTGTAGATACCCAGTTCGTGTTCTCGCTACCGGTACTGGTAATGCGCGGCTGGGTGTTGGAGGTTCCCTCACCGATCCAGCGATCCAGGATAGTAGTATCGTAGTTCTGGTAAGGAGCGTCACTGAATGAACGGTAGGAGCGCATGATCTGCTGACCGAATGCACCGGCGCCGTTGACGGAGAAGTCAAGACCCCTCCAGGTCAGTCCGAGGTTCACGCCGAGGAGCACGTCCGGGTTCGGGTTACCGATCTCGTGACGGTCACAAGTTGCACCTTCTGCGTAGGTAATCACACCGTCGCCGTTCCAGTCGTCCCAAATCAAGTCACCGGGCTGTGCTCCGTCAAGGACGGCCTTGCCCTCCTTACGAGCCTGGTCGATCTGATCCTGGTTCTGCCAGACACCGCTGTATGACATACCGTAGAAGTAGCCGAGGGGTTTGTCTACCTGTGCACGGTAGATGTACTCAGTACCCTGTGAGAGGACGCCGCTAGGACCATTGATGTAACCGTTGTCGTTGGCGATACGGGTTACCTTGTTGCTCTGTGTGGTGAAGTTCACACCGACGTTGTAACGGAAGTCCTTGCCGATCTTGTCGTTCCAGGTGAGGGCGAGCTCAATACCGGTATTCTTCACGTCACCACCATTGATGGCAGCAGGATTGGTACCGTAGACGGATACCATCTGACCGCCGATCAGCCAGTCCTTCGTCTTCTTTACATACCAGTCGAAGTTCACGCCCAAGCGGTTGCTGAGCAAGCGAGCGTCGAAACCTAAGTCCCACTGCTCGGAAGTCTCCCAGGTCAGGTCGGGGTTAGGTACGATGTTGGCATAGGCACCGGTTTTCGGAGTACCTGCGGTAGAAGTCTCCATATCAGAGCCAAACTTGTAACCGCTGTCGCCTGAAGAGCCGGAAAGGGCGATGGTTGCCAGATACTGGTACTTGGCAATATCCTTGTTACCGTTCTGTCCCCAGCTTGCACGAATCTTGAAGAAGTCGAGCCAGCTCTTGGTCTTCTCCATGAATTTCTCGTTGGTGACTACCCAACCTGCAGAGAAAGAGGGGAAAGTACCCCAGCGCTTACCGTCTGTGAAGATACTTGAACCATCGTAACGGAGGGTTACGGTAGCCATATAGGTCTCATTCCAGTCCCAACTTACACGACCGAAGAAAGAAGAAAGATACTCCTCATCGTTCGGGTTACCGGTCAAAGAAACATCGGTAATGTTCTCAAGCTTGAAGTTTGACAGCCAAGCAGAATCCCAGCCCTTCAGGGTTGCGAGCTGTTCGCCATAATTCACCTTGTTGGATCCGCCGACGTTGAAACTCCAGGCGCTGCTGTTGAAGGTCTGACCGACCATGGCAGTGATCTTGTGGCCAGAGAATACGGGAATATCATAGGTGATGGTATTCTCAATAGACCATGAAGTGTTCAGCCAGGCACTCTGGCTGGCAGAATATGTAACACTGGTTGCATTACCATAACCGGATGAGCGCGGTTCACCGTAGCTACGATAAGAACCGGAACCCCACCAGTAGTTGAACTGGGAACGCCATCTCAGACCCTTGATGGGCTGGACGACCATGAAAGCAGTGGCGCTGGTATTAACGCTACGGCTCTCTGCGATGGAGTTGAAGCCGCCCTTCTCGAGGTTCTCCCACGGGTTGCTGAACAGAGAGGAGTTCCATCCCTGACCATAGGTAACATTACCGTTGAAGTCCTGATAGGTATAGTTGTCGCCGTTCTCAGCGTACTGTGGTACGAGCGGAGAAGTCTGAAGCAGACTGTGGATATAGCTCCAGTACATGCCGTCCTCAGCGAGGTCGTGGTTCTTGACGTAGCTGATGGAGATGTTCTCACCGATGGTAATGGCATCGAAGTCCTTCACTCTCAAGAGTACGTGGTCGCTGTTCAAACGGATGGTATGGCGCTTGTAGTAGGAAGCCTTGTCGGCACCCATGATACCCTCATTGCCAGTATAGCCGTAGGACATCATGAACTTGGAGCGGTCTGTACCGCCGGTCAGCGTTACAGAATGGTTGTGCTGGACGGCATTCTTATTGACGAATGAGCCCCACCAGTCAGTACCTGTCCAACCGCTGTTAACCTTGGTAAGGATGTCCTGTGGCACGAAGCCGGCCCAGTCCATCGTCAGACCTGAGGTATTGTAGGTGTATTCGTCCATGATCTTCATGTACTGGCTGGCGTTGAGCAGCTGCGGACGCTTGTAGACATTGGACCAACCAATGGCGCCGTTGTAACTGAGCTCGATCTTACCTTCCTTACCCTGCTTGGTAGTAACCAGAATGACACCGTTAGCAGCACGGGCACCGTAGATGGCTGCAGATGCAGCGTCCTTCAGGATATCAATGCTCTCGATGTCGGCGGGGTTGATACCGTCGAGGCTACCGCCGGCTACACCGTCGATAACGTAGAGAGGTGCAGAGTTACCTGTGGTACCGATACCGCGGATGTACACCTTGTAACCCTTACCAGGCTGTGAAGATGTCTGGGTGATCTGTACACCAGGAGTGCTTGACTGCATGGCCTCGAGGGCGTTGGTGGTGTTCAGTTTGGCGATGTCCTCACCCTTTACCTGAACGGTGGCACCGGTAACCAGTTTCTTCTTCTGGACACCGTAACCCACAACTACAACCTCATCCAGAAGAGCGTTGTCCTCTTTCAAGGTGACGTTGATGGTGCTCTGTCCGTTGACGGCAACCTCCTGTGTCGTGTAGCCGATGTAGGAGATGACCAGAGTCGCTCCTGACTTCACGTTGAGTGAGAAGTTACCGTCGAAATCGGTCACTGTACCATTAGTGGTACCTTTCTCCACTACGCTGGCTCCGATGATAGGTTCGCCAGAGTCGTCGTTCACTGTTCCTTTAACGGCGCTTTGAGCCATAGCTCCCAGAGGGAACAAACAAAGCAGGAACAGAAAAACCAATGGCTTTTGAAGTGATTTAATTTTTCGATTCATACCTTAATTTATTAAAAAATATAGTGTAAAACTTAAGTATTTTTCTTTGATGAATGTTTTGTTAGTTAGTAATTCAGGGATACGAAGAATCCCCTTCCACGCCAAGCCCCTGGGACCCGCAATGGTGAGCTATTCCTTATTTCTTTAATGGCATTGTTTTAGTTTTAATTTTATTGTTAATATACTGTTAATAGATAATTCTATTGTAGTTGGCACACTATTATATGTCCCTGCAAAGGTAACACTTTTTATGAAATCTCCTACATTTTCCTGCTTTTTTTTTATACTTTCATGCTTTTTTCTTTAATTTTCCTTCTCTTTTTAACATTTCAGGCTGTTTTTTTATCTTTAAGTGTAAAAATAACAATAATTTTTCTACACCTTTTTTAATATATATATAATAAGAACGTTTCTGTTTGGCTGGTGAATTAATAGTGTTTATTCCGTGTTCTAAACGCAAAAAGTCCATATCCAGTTTCTTGGTCGTGATCTTTGCATAGATTTGAGTAGTGGTGATATTGGAATGACCTAAGATATGGCTGACGCTTTCAATAGGTACGCCATAATTAAGTGCCATCACTGCAAAACTGTGACGAGCACAGTGAAATGTAATATGTTTGTTGATATTACATGCTTTTAATATAGTGGGGAGCCGTTTGGCAACAGCGTGATACTTCAACTTATCAAAAATATACTCTTTGTTTGCTTTCTCATAACGATGGATAATGGACAAAGGCTGTTCCAGTAGTCTCACACGGAAAGGGATTCCGGTTTTATGTCTGGAAGATATAATCCATTGATGACCATCAATTTCTTGTATGTCGGATTTGCGTAATTGACGAATATCGACAAAGGACATTCCTGTAAAAGCGGAAAAAACAAAAACATCGCGTACATATTTTTCCATAGGATGAGAAAAATTATGTTCGAAAAGTTGTAAAATTTCTTCAACATCACAAAATTCTCTTTCGCGGATGTTTTTTGCGATATGAAATTCTGCAAAAGGACTGACTTTTATCAGCCCTCTTCTATGGGCACGCTGCACGACTCCTTTGAGCATCATACAATTCAACCAGATGGTACCGCCCCGCAATCCTTTTTCTACACTTAAGAATACACTAAAGCGTTGTATAAAGTCCAAAGACAATTCTTCCAAAGGGATGTCCTGACAAAGTACCCATGACTGTAAATACTCTGCTACATACTCTCTCGCACGTACCATAATATTATATGAATGTTTAGAGCGGTCTTTTCCGACTCTCACGAGGAAACGTTTGTTGTCATCATCAAACGTTTGCAACAGTGTTACCTTTTGTTTATTTATTTTTACTTTTTTCGTCATCATATTAAAAATTTAAGTAGAAAGATTTTGTAAAGTTAAATATTTTTTTTTGAAATAACCAAAACTTAATACTTAAGTTAAATTTTTTTATCAATCACTAAGGTATGAATCGAAAAATTAAATCACTTCAAAAGCCATTGGTTTTTCTGTTCTTGCTTTGTTTGTTCCCTCTGGGAGCTATGGCTCAAAGCACCGTTAAAGGAACAGTAAACGACGACTCTGGCGAACCTATCATCGGAGCCAGCGTAGTGGAGAAAGGTACCACTAATGGTACAGTGACCGATTTCGACGGTAACTTCTCTCTCAATGTGAAGTCAGGAGCAACTTTGGTTGTTTCTTACATCGGCTACACGACTCAGGAGATTGCCGTCAACGGGCAGAGCACCATCAACGTTACCTTGAAAGAGGACAATGCTCTTCTGGATGAGGTTGTAGTTGTGGGTTATGGTGTCCAGAAGAAGAAACTGGTTACCGGTGCCACCGTTCAGGTAAAGGGTGACGACATCGCCAAGCTGAACACCACCAACGCCCTCGAGGCCATGCAGTCAAGCACTCCTGGTGTACAGATTACCCAGAGTTCTTCACAGCCTGGTAAGGGCTACAAGGTGTACATCCGTGGTATGGGTACTATCGGTGACAGTTCACCTCTCTACGTTATCGACGGTGTAGCCGGCGGTAGCCTCGATGGTATCAACCCCAACGATATCGAGAGCATCGATATCCTGAAGGACGCTGCATCTGCAGCCATCTACGGTTCTCGTGCTGCTAACGGTGTGATCCTGGTTACGACCAAGCAGGGTAAGGAAGGCAAGATTGAGATCACTTACAACGGTGCCATTGGTTGGTCCAATGCCTACAAGCGTCCGCAGTTGCTCAATGCCCAGCAGTACATGACCATGTTCACCGAGTACAACTTCAATTCTAGTGGTATATTGATGGACTGGACAGGCTATGTTCCGAACGGTGATGACGTGCCGATGGATATTCTCAAAATGGTTGAAAACGGTTGGCAAGGCACCGACTGGTGGGGTGTGTTCGAAAATAAGAATGCCGTCCAGCACAACCACTCTGTGACTTTGACCGGCGGTACGGACCGTTCCAAGTTCATGATGTCCTATACCTATACCGGTAACGAGGGTATCATGGGTGCCGACAAGGCTTCCTACTACAAGCGTCACACTATCCGTATGAACAGTGACCACGTGCTCCTGAGAGTGAAGGACTTCGATGCCATCACCATTGGTGAGAACATCTCTATCGGCTACAGCAAGAACCACGACCTGGCTGAGGACGGCATGTACTGGAGTTATATCCACAAACTGCTCCAGACCACTCCGCTCATGCCACAGTATGCAGACAACGGTGACGTCTATAAATACCAGGATAATTATGAAAATGTTATTTACGGTAAAGGCTGGAACCCGTCTATGTTCTTTAACCCGTGGGAGAACCTCTCAACTGGTGGTTGGAACTCCATGGCAGAGAGCCGCAGCCTCGGTGTTGGCGCTACTGCCTTCATGGTTGTCCAGCCCATCAAGGGTCTGAGATGGCGTTCACAGTTCAACTACAACTGGAATTCCGGCGCATACCGTAACTATAATGAGCCACGTGCTGCAGAACCTACTTCTATATCTAATGTATATAGTGTAAGCCAGAGCTCATGGTTCGGCAGCAGCTGGTCTATTGAGAATACCATCACTTACGATCTTCCTGTCTTCTCAGGCCACAAGATCACTGCCATGGTCGGTCAGTCCTTCCAGAGCAGCGCCTACGGCGTGAACATCGGCGGATCAAATAGTGTCAAGTGGGGTGAGCAGCTCGCAACCCTGAAGGGTTGGGATTCTGCCTACCTGAATAACTTCGAACTTAAGGATATTAAGAGCGTTTCTGCCACTGGTAACCCGAACGATGAGGAGTATCTTTCTTCTTGGTTCGGTCGTGTAAGCTGGGACTGGAATGAGACTTACATGGCTACCGTAACCCTCCGTTACGACGGTTCAAGTATCTTCACTGACGGTAAACGCTGGGGTACTTTCCCATCCTTCTCTGCAGGTTGGGTAGTCACCAACGAGAAGTTCATGGAGAAAACCAAGAGCTGGCTCGACTTCTTCAAGATCCGTGCATCTTGGGGACAGAACGGTAACAACCGTATCGCTAAGTACCAGTATCTTGCCACGATTGCCCTGTCTAAAGGTGCCGCTTACAAGTTCGCCTCTGATATGAACACCTCTGTTGCAGGTACTCCAAATATCGGTGCCTACGCCAACATCGTTCCTAATCCTGAGCTGACCTGGGAGACCTCTGAGCAGTGGGACTTAGGTTTCGATGCACGCTTACTCAGCAACCGCTTGGGCGTGAACTTCGACTGGTATGTTAAGAAGACGAAGGACTGGCTCGTTGGCGGTCCAATGGTAGGTATCATGGGTACCAACCCTGCTATGATCAACGGTGGTGATATTAAGAACACTGGTGTTGAGGTTGCTCTTACCTGGAACGACAAGATCGGTAAGGACTTCCGTTACAATATTGGTGTGAACTTCGCTTACAACAAGAACAAGGTAACCCGTATCGACAACGAGAACCATTATCTCGCCGGTAGCGGTAACCTGCTCTCACAGGGTACGGACTATGTTTCCCGTGTTGAGGAAGGCTATCCTGTAGGTTACTTCTACGGTATGTCTTATAGCGGTATCTGGCAGAATCAGGCACAGATCGACCAGGCACGTGCAGACGGCAAGGCCGTCCTCGACGACGCACAGCCCGGTGACTGCATCTGGGACGACTGGAACGGTGACGGTGTCATTGTTTGGAAGGGTGAAGGTGCCGGTACAGATAAGCATGAGATCGGTAACCCGAATCCCGATGTTACCCTTGGTATCAACCTCGGTTGCACTTGGAAGGGTCTTGACTTCTCCGTAAACGGTGCCGGTGCATTCGGTCATCAGATCATGCGTTCTTACCGTTCATTCGGTGACGATCCTGACGAGAACTACGATACTACAATCTTTAACCGCTGGCACGGTGAGGGTACCTCTAACGACGTGCCGCGTCTCTCTAACAATGGTCATCCGAACACCTTAGCTGTATCTACCCGCTATATGGAGAATGGTGACTACTTCAAGATCAAGAGCATCATCCTCGGTTACGACTTCAAGCATCTCTGGAAGGCTTGCCCGTTCCAGCAGCTTCGCTTCTATGTTCAGATCCAGAACCTCTACACCTTCACCGGCTACACAGGTCTCGATCCTGAGGTAGGTAATGCAGGTGGTGGTCAGAGCTGGGAGTCCGGTATCGACCTCGGTCTGTACCCGCCATCTCGTACTTTCCTGATTGGTGCAAGTATTAAATTCTAAATCGATAAAAATCTATGAAGAAATATATTTTATCATCGTTGGCTGTCTTGTCAGCAACCTTGTTTATTTCCTGTAACGACGCGCTGGACACCGATCCGCGTGTGACTGAGATGACCGCTGCGACATTCCCAGGTAAGCCTGCTGATGTGGAGGCGTTGAATGCGGCTACCTACAGTATTTTGAATACGTTAGGTGGCGGAGACCAATCTCAGTTGTGTAATAACATTTTCTACTGGTGGAGTCTGATGTCAGACGACAACTACGGTAGCGGTGGTCTGCAGGACTTTATGGCCAAGTGTCTGCATCATCTCACTATGGCGGATGCCAACCAGTATGAGTATGACTGGAACCTTCTCTATGGCGGTATCTCACGTGCAAACACCCAGATTGAGACCATCGACAACGTGCCCTGGACAGATGATGAGAAGGTCAAGCGTGACCAACTCCTCGGTGAGGCATTCTTCATGCGCGGTCTCTATACAATGTGGCTCTCCCAGATGTTCGGAGATATTCCTGTGATTACCTCTACCGTGATTGACGGTGAGGCGTATATTGAGCGTGATGCTGCGACTGTTGTCTATCCTCAGATCATCGCAGACTTCATGTCTGCCAAGAACCTGATGAGCCGGGCGTCTGGATATGGTATCAGGGGTGATGGTCATGCCAACAAGTTCTGTGCAGAGGCATTCATGGCTCGTGCATACATGTTCTGGGCAGGTTTCTATATGAAGACACCTGAGCTTGCCAAAGGTGGTCCTAAGATTGACCTTTCCATCGACGGAAATCCTATCGTCCAGGAGGGTCTTACCGTGTCATCTGTTTCCAAAGATGATATCGTTAGCGGTCTGAGGGATATCGTGGCAAATGGTGGCTACGAACTCTGTGAAGACTTCCGTTCACTTTGGGGATACTCCAACAGTTTCCTTTGGGATGAAGCTCACGATGATAAAGGCCATGCTTATGAGTTCATCGCTGACATGGACCGCAAGAACTGCTTCGACCAGAAAGATATGGGTAACGGCAACTCTGAGGAGCTCTTCCAGATTCAGTTCTTGAACGCTTCAACTTGGGATGGCAGCCTTGGCGGTTACTATAGCAACGCACGTATGTACTCAAACTATCTGATGGTTTTCTGGGGTCTTCGTAACGGTGCCACCAACCAGAATGGTTCCCTTGACAAGACCTATCCTTTCAACATGGGCTGGGGCCAGGGTACTCCTTCATGCAATATTTGGGACGACTGGACGAAGGCTGAGAAGGATGGCGGTTATACCGATAAGCGAAAGAAGGCTTCCCTGATTGACTTTGACAATGAACTTACGGAATACACCTACGAGACGGACGACTGCGAGGAGTCTGGCTATGGAGTTAAGAAGTACGCTGCTGTTAACCTTGATGCCAATGGTTCTAAGGACTGGACATGGTGGACTCAGTGTCCTGATTATGGAAAAAGTTCACTCAACGACAAGATGCAGGGTGACCACTTCGAGGACTTCTACCTGATGCGTTATTCTGACGTGTATTTGATGCTTACCGAGCTTACCGGCGAGGCTCAATGGATGAATCGGGTTCAGAAACGTGCCGGTGTTCCCGAGACAGCATACTCTCTGAAAGCGGTCATGAATGAGCGTCGCTGGGAGTTCGTATTCGAGGGACTTCGCTTCAACGACTTGCGTCGCTGGACCGGTATCGATTGTTCCAACGGTAATTACGCTCCTGATGCCCTCCAAGCTCAGAAAGGTAAGCAGATTGTCTGCTATGGCCAGAAGGATAATAGGATTCCTATGGAACACATGACCTGTTCTTGGACTGAGCGCTACAAGGCTACCAATGGTTTCCTGCCGAAGCCTCAGAACCAGATTACTCTGCATAACGGTGGATTGACGCAGAACGAGGGCTGGGACACTGCAGATCCTAAGACACAGTATAAAGCACTTTATTAATTTATAACAAGTAAGTAATGAATATGAAAAAGATATTTTTGTTATTTGCCGCAGTAGGTCTGCTCTTTGCCTGCGATCCCACTCATGAGAAAATCGACAATGGCGGTCACATCACCCTGCAGGAGCTCCTGGACAAGACTACTGTCAAGACTGACATTGCACCCGACGGAAAGCACGGTAACGTCATTATGTGTGAAACCCTGGCACCGGTCAATGCCATCTGGGAAATCGGTGGCAAGAAATTTGTCTCAACCGCTGCCAAGAAGAAGATGAAAGTGGGTGAACATGCCGTCAAACTGACCGCTCTTTGCGCCGATGGTACCGTGTTGGAAACTGAATTCATCGGTATCCTGTGTGAAGAAATCACTGACCCGCTTGTGAGGTACTATATCTACGGTGAGAATCCCGATGTGGAACCACCATTTGCTGTTCCTCGTGAGGGTGGTGATTGGCAGGATATGCGCTTTGATGGGTCTGGTATCCATCTCCCAGAACTTTCTGATGATGTTTACTGGGGCTTTAAGACCCTTATCTTCGATATTAAAGATGCTAGTGATGATGTAAATGTGCATTTCATGTCTGGTTGGTGGGATCAGTTCGCAGTTGATGACGCGCATTGGACTACTGGTCAGAATGAGTTTACACTCACTGAGGAGATTGCCAAGATATGTGCAAGTGGCAACGGTGGAAGTGGTCACCAACTTAATCCTTGGTGTACTTCCGGTCATTTCACTCTCAATGCAGTTTACTATGAGGAATAATCGTTCCTTATCGGTATAATCATTCATAATGGGCTGGCTCATTCGGTTGAGCCAGCCCTTTATAACATCAAGAAAATGACGAACAAAAGCAAACTGTCCGGTGCCATCCTTTATGTAAGCCTGCTGGCTTTCATTGTATTTGCCGTTTACATATTATATATCAACCAGGAGGTGTTCTATATGGCACACGACCACTCCGAGTTCCTCTATGGGGCGCCCTTCTTCCACACCCTCCTGTCGAAGCCTTTCGGCCTGATGCAGTATGCGGGAGCCTGGCTCACACAGCTCTTCTGCCGTCCTGCCGTAGGCACGTGTATGCTGGCGGTTATCTGGATGCTTATCTTCCTCGTGGGTGTGAAGGTCTTCCGGCTCCGGAACGGCGCCGTTGCGCTGATGCTCCTGCCTGTCGCCTGCCTGCTGACCTCGGTTGTCGACCAGGGATACTGGATCTATATATCAACCATCAGGGGCTACTGGTTCTCGCAGTCTGTGGGCTATCTCGTCATGCTGCTGCTTTTGTGGGCAGCCCGCTGCACCCCGCGCAAATGGCATCCTGTCTGGTATTTGGTAGGCTTCTGCATCTATCCGGTATTAGGATGGTTCGCCCTGCTTTTCATCCTGTGCCTGATATTGACAGACAAAATCACTTGGCGTGAACTGATTGGCTTTGTCCTGCTTGTCTTTACCGCCACCATCTGGCGTACGCTGCTCTATTCGAACCTGAGACCTTCCGATGTCATGCTGGCAGGCCTGCCCCGCTTTATGACACTGCTTGACAGCAGCGAGTATCTGACCGTTCCGTTCTGGGTACTCGGTGCTGTCTCCTTACTTATGGTGATGATCAATGGGTTTAAGAGGTTTAATGGGTCTAATGGGGCTCATATTTTAAAGTTCATAGTTCCGGTAGTGTGTGCCGTAGCAGGCATCGTCTTCACCTGGTCGTTTATGTTCCGTGACAGGAACTACATCGACGAGATGCGCATGGTGCGCTGTGCCGAGGACGACAACTGGCAGGAGATTCTCCGTATGGCGGAGGAGAACAAGAAGCCCACCACCACGATGGTGTTCCTCAAGAACATCGCATTGATGAACGAGGGCGGACTGCTCGACCGTTCGTTCAAGCTGGGCAATAGTATTTATCCAATCAACAACCGCGATACGCTTCATGTCACCATTCGGGAAATCGCCTCGCCGCTGGTCTATTATAACTACGGCATAATGAATGAGGCCATCCGCCTGAATTTCGAAAACGGTGTACAATACGGTTTCTCGCCCTTCATATTGAAGGTGCTCTCCCGCTGTGCCCTTGCCATGGGAGACAAGGAACTGTTGGAACGCTACACGACGCTGCTGCACCGTCTCCCGTTCTACGGCAACTGGCAGCCTGCTCCGATTACAGAAAAGATAAAGCAACTTCAGAAGGCCTACCCCGACGAACTTGCCGGTATTGAGAACAGCGACAGCTATGTCGTCAACAGCATCAGTCTCTGGTCCGACTCCGTCAGCAAGGTGGCTTCGGAACAGGCATTGTTCTATGCCATGCTGCGCTGCGACTCACGCCGCTTCTGGCCGTCATTGCGCAACTATGTGAAGACACATATGGACGAGGAATTCCCACTGCATGCACAGGAGGCATATATATTGTTCTTGGACAAGGCACCGGAAAAGAAGCGCATGATGCTCCCCGTCCAGCAGGACGTCTATGACCGCTACCTGAAGTTCTGGGATGCTATGCAAAAACTGGCGAGGCCCGGCATGACAATCGAGCAGGTCGGCGAGCAGATACGCGGTGAATTCGGAGACACCTACTGGTGGTACAACATCTTCGGGAAAAAAGTTCCTGTTATAGAAAAGAGCAATATCGGTCATGAAGTAAAATCGTAAGAAGACAATGAAAAGATATATCTATCCTTATACCCTACTACTGGCAACAGCCCTGTTGCTGTTGTCATCGTGTGCGAATCATCCAGATGTGCCTTCCTCATCCAAGGATACCAAGTGCTTGCCCGCCATCTTCCCCGACTATTGCAACGTCACGGTGCCCTATAATATTGCACCGCTTAACTTCATGCTCCCTGCCAGCGAGTATGAGGAGTGCGTGGCACGCCTCACGACACCTGACGGTCAGCAACAGACCTACGGTGACGGCGTGAAGGTACAGATACCCCTGTCGGAATGGCATGCTATGCTCAATGCCTCGAAGGGTAAGAGTATCAAGGTAGAGGTCTGGGGCAAGAAAAAGGACGAGTGGCTAAAGTTCAGCCCGTTTGAGATACACATTGCCCAAGAACCCATCGACGAGTATGTGTCGTACCGCCTTATGGAGCCTTCGTATGTCTCATCGAATTTCATGGAGATCGCCCAGCGTGACCTCACCACGTTCGAGGAGACACAGATATTCAACAACGAGATTACCTACAATGACAGGAGAAAGGGCCAGTGCATCAACTGCCACAGCTACCAGAACTACAAGACCGACAATATGGTCTTCCACGTGCGGCTCTCCAATGCCGGTACCGTCATCGTGAATGACGGCAAGATATCGAGGGTCAATCTGAAGCGCGACTATACTATTTCATCAGGTGTCTATCCATCATGGCACCCGAAGGCGAAGCTGATTGCGTTCTCGACCAACCAGACACGGCAGATTTTCCATACGCAGAATCCTAACAAGATCGAGGTCTTCGACATTGCCAGCGACCTGATCCTCTACGACGTGGAGACCGACTCGGTGCAGGTCATCTGTAACGATTCCACGCTTCTGGAGGTGTACCCCACCTGGTCGCCTGACGGCAAGTATCTCTACTACTGCAAGTCCGTTCCTCTTCCCGAGGAGATGCGCGACAAGGATATCAGGACTACCTATCAGAAGATACAGTACAACCTCTACCGCCGCTCGTTCGATGTGGCGACGCATAATTTCGGCGAGGAGGTACTGGTGTTTGATGCGGTATCGTTGGACAAAAGTGTGACTCAGCCGCGCATCAGTCCCGACGGGCGTTGGCTGCTGTTCGCTCTGGGGCAATACGGCTGCTTCCATATCAGGCACAATGACGGCGACATCTACGTGATGGACCTTAAAAGTGAAAAGTTAGGTGTGAAGAGTGAAATATCTGCTACTACTGTTGAGAGAGTCATCCGTCCATTGTCCGGACTGAACAGCGAGGGGCGTCCGGACAGCTATCCGAGCTGGTCGAGCAACGGACACTGGATCATGGTTTCCAGCCGCCGCGACGGCACTTACTGCCGCAACTATTTCTCCTACTTCCACGACGGAAAGACGGAGAAGGCGTTCCTCATGCCTCAGGAGGACCCGGAGTACAACACCTTCCTCTTGAAGAGTTATAACCGTCCCGAGTTCATGGTGGAGCCTGTCAGGATCAGCGTCAATGAGTTCAGTAGAGTGTTCGATAAGTAAGTAAGATAAGAGACAGCCCTGCATCCATTGTGTTGCGGGGCTGTTTTTTTTAAAAAATGGTAATCATTTGGAAGATTCGAAAAGAAAATGTATCTTTGCACATGATTCAAAAACAATGAAAAAAACAACATGAGACTTATTACTACAACCTGTCTGTGCCTCATGGCACTCATGGCCTCAGCCCAACAACCTGCGGCCAACAAGTATCCGTATCAGAATCCTAATCTGTCAGCCCACGAACGTGCCGTTGACCTTTGTTCCCGTTTGACATTAGAAGAGAAAGCCTCTCTCATGCTGGACGAGTCACCTGCTATCCCCCGTCTGGGTATCAAGAAGTTTTTCTGGTGGAGCGAGGCTCTTCATGGAGCCGCCAATATGGGAAACGTTACCGTCTTCCCCGAACCTATCGCTATGGCATCGTCGTGGAACCCTCTATTATTATATAAGGTGTTCGATGCTGCCAGCACAGAATTCCGTGCCCAATATAACGAACGTATGTATCGTGGTTCCGGTGAGGATGAGAAATTCCACAGTCTCTCCGTATGGACACCGAATGTAAACATCTTCCGTGACCCCCGTTGGGGACGCGGTCAGGAGACTTATGGTGAAGACCCCTACCTCACTTCTGTGATGGGCATACAGGTGGTAAAGGGATTGCAAGGTCCTGAAGATGCGAAGTATCGCAAACTATGGGCTTGTGCCAAACACTATGCCGTACACAGCGGACCAGAGTACACCCGTCATACAGCCAACCTAACCGACGTTTCGGCACGTGATTTCTGGGAGACCTACATGCCTGCCTTTAAGACACTGGTGCAGGATGCAAAGGTACGTGAGGTGATGTGTGCCTACCAGCGCCTCGATGATGATCCATGCTGCGGCAGTACGAGACTGCTCCAACAGATTCTGCGCGACGAATGGGGCTTCCAGTATCTCGTCGTCAGCGACTGCGGTGCTGTCTCCGACTTCCACATGAACCACAAGAGTTCCTCGGATGCCATTCACGGCTCCGCCAAGGCTGTCCTTTCCGGTACGGACGTAGAGTGTGGCTTCGACTATGCATACAAGAGTCTGCCAGAAGCTGTTCAGCGTGGTTTGATTTCCGAGACCGAGATTAACAAGCATGTCATCCGCCTGTTGGAAGGTCGCTTCGACTTAGGTGAGATGGACGACCCCTCGCTCGTTGAATGGTCTAAAATCCCCTACGCTGCGATGGACTCGAAGGAACATCGTCAGATAGCCCTCGATATGGCACGTCAAACTATCGTACTCTTGCAGAACAAAAACAATGTCCTGCCTTTACAGAAAGATAAGGAGAAGATTGCCGTCATCGGTCCCAATGCGGACGATGCACCACTGATGTGGGGTAACTACAACGGTATGCCTAACCACACTATCACCATTCTCGACGGTATCAAGGCTAAACAGAAGAAACTCTTCTATCATGCCGGTTGTGACCTGACCTACGATAAGATTATGGACTGCCTGTTGCCCTCGCAGTGTGCGATGGACGGAAAGAAAGGCTTGAAGGGTACTTTCTGGAATAACACGGAAATGGAAGGCAAACCCGTCACCACACAGTATTACACGACACCGCTGGCTGTCACCACTGCTGGCATGCACGTCTTTGCTCCTGGTGTGAAAATCGAAGACTTCTCAGCGAAGTACGAGACCGTCTTCACCCCGAAGGAGTCTGGTGAGTATGTTGTTAATGTGGAAGGTTGCGGTCACTTCGAACTCTACATCAACGGTGAAAAGAAGTTTGTGGAGCATACCTGGCGCACAACTCCCACTCGCACAGCCATTCAGGCAGAGAAAGGTAAGGACTATAACATCGAGGTACGCTTCCAATTTGTCAAGACATGGAATGCCAACCTGAAAATCAATGTGGCAAAGGAACTGCCCATCGACTATAATGCCATCATCGCCCAACTCAAAGACATCGATAAAGTCATTTTCGTGGGTGGTATCTCAGCAGCCCTTGAAGGTGAGGAGATGCCTGTTGACATCGACGGTTTCAAGGGTGGCGACCGTACCCATATCGAATTGCCGAAAGTACAGCGTGAGTTCTTGAAAGCATTAAAAGCCGCTGGCAAGACCGTTATCTTCGTCAACTGCTCCGGTTCTGCCATCGCGCTGACACCAGAAACCGAATCGTGTGATGCCATCGTACAGGTATGGTATGCCGGACAAGAGGGTGGTACCGCCATCGCCGATGTGCTCTTCGGAGACTATAACCCATGCGGTAAGCTGCCTGTTACTTTCTACAAAGACTCCAAACAGCTGCCTGACTACGAGGACTACTCGATGAAGGGACGTACCTATCGCTATTTCAATGATCCGTTGTTTGCCTTCGGATATGGTTTGAGTTACACCCAGTTCCAGATAGGTGACGGTACTTTAGAAAAACAAGGCGACAACTATAAGATGACGATTCCTGTCACCAATACCGGTAAACGGGATGGTACAGAGATTGTACAACTCTATATCCGTGATATGTCCGACAAGGAAGGTCCTATCAAGTCTTTGCGTGCTTTCCAGCGCGTAGACGTCAAGGCGGGGAAGACCAGTCAGGCCTCCTTAGTACTAACTCCCAAATCTTTCGAATTCTTTGATACTGAGACCAATACGATGAGGACGAAACCTGGTAACTACCAGATCTTCTACGGTAACAGTTCACGACCGGAAGACTTGAAAACAACGACTATCACCTATTAAAACTTCACAGGGCAGGATTGTTTTCCTGCCCTGCTTTTTATTTCTAACTTATTTTTTGTAACATTTTGTTTGGTACATTTCGTAAAATGTGCTACCTTTGCACTTGTTCTAATGTAACATCGCGGATTTGAAACCAAGCAATGAAAAAGCTACTAATCTTATCTCTACTCATTCTTCCTCTGAGCATATTTGCCCAGCAAGGTTTTCTTTTTGATGCCAACAAACAACTATCAAGCAGTTTTGTCAATCAGGTATATAATGACAACGACGGCTTTATCTGGATATCAACCCGTAACGGTCTTAACAAATACGACGGTTATCAGTTCCATATCTTCAGGAAAGAAGTGTCTGCCGACATGGGGATGGCGAGCAACTATGTGAATTGTATCATGCAGGACAGCAGAGGTACTTTCTTTGTCGGAATGTACGGCGCGTTACAATCATTCAACGGTTACCATTTTCAGGACATTCAGGTCTATGACTTACAAAACCGTATCATGCCACCCTATGTAACATGTCTTCTGGAGCGGCACAACGGAGATGTTATCATTGGTACGTCCGGACATGGACTATTACGACTGACTGACGCTAAGAAAGCCCGTCAGGTTGGAGGAGCGTTGGCTGATATTGTCGGTGTCCGCCAGATGACAGAAGACAGTCAGAACCGTTTATGGATTGTCACAGAAGAACAAGGACTGGTCTGCTTTGACGGAAAGAAGACCACCCGATATTTCCAGGAGGATGACCTCCGTACACAACTACGCGCTGTCCGTGAGGGCAAAGACAAGAGAATCTATTTGGGTACGGCGCAAAACGGTCTGTTCGTATTAGGAGAGAAGGGTGTCTTTGAACATATTGCCGTCACGGGTGACCTGCCTATTGTGGAGATTTACAGCAACAGTCGTGGTGAACTGATGTTAGGATATGACGGCAAGGGATTCGGTATCTTCAATCCACAGACCGGCATCCTCACTGACAATCCTTTCTATAGCAATGAGATAGACCTGTCTCTTAGTAAATGCTATTCCATCACGGAGGATAAGATGGGGAACCTGTGGTTCGGACTGCTTCAAAAAGGTATCTACATGCAACCCAGAGAAGAGCACCTCTTTCATTATATGGGTTATAAGTTAGGACCTCAGAATCTCATCGGACAAGCCTGTGTTACCAGTGTTCTTATCGACAGCAGAGGATGGACATGGATAGGAACAGACAAGGACGGACTTTACAGTCTTGACAACAACAACCATCTTGTCTTCCACTACAAGGCGAACTTCCCCAGTACAATTCTCGGACTTGCGGAGGATAGCAAGGGACGTATCTGGATAGGGTCGTTCCAGGAAGGATGCGGTTGGATTGATGTTGCCAGCCATACCTACCACCAACAGGCACTGCCAAAGGGTTCTGCCGTCAGTGTCTTCGACCTGAAATGTGACTGGCAAGGGACTATGTGGATAGCAACCATGGGTGACGGCCTATTACGACTGAACATTGAGTCGGGAGATATCAAGGCTTACACTACCGAGGAAAATGCGGTCAACGACCGAAAAGTCAATAACATCATCAACAACTATATCTCCCAGGTCTCCCTTTCTCCTGACGGACAACGTATCTATCTCGCCACGACGATGGGTGTCTGTTGTATGGATATCGCCACGGAGAATTGGACGAAGGTTTTTGGAGGCAACACGCTGAACTATGGGACACCTACCCGTAGCGTACGGGAATACCATCAAAAACTATGGATTGGTACTAACGACGGATTGTATAGTTACGACCTCTCCACTAAGGAATTCCGTTTTTTGAGTATGGAAAAAGGACTTGCAGGCAATGGCATCGCCTCGCTTCAACAAGACCATGAAGGAATGATCTGGGTAGGTACCGACCACGGCCTGTATCGATATAACCCCAAGACAGGAGGTACACAGAGTTACTTCATCGACAATGGCTTGCAGAGTAACGAGTTCAGCGATGGTGCTGCCTGTATCTCAAAGGAAGGTATTCTGCTCTTTGGCGGTGTAGGAGGCATTACTTGGTTTAAGCCTTCTGATATCAAACAGAGTGAGTGGAAGGCTGAAGTCTATCTGACGGCTTTCCTCATCAACGGTGTGGAAGTGACTCCAGAGACAAAGTCCGGCTGGTATCATGTCACTGATACCACCTCTATTGCCGCCAAGCGTTTTGCACTCAGTCATGGCGATAACTCATTCTCTATCCTCCTATCCACGCTGACCTATGACAATCCTGAGCATATCACCTATCTGTATCGCATCAATAACGAGGAGTGGGTACGGATGCAGCCAGGTGTCAACGAGATAACCTTCAGCCACATGGCACCAGGAACGTATAACTTCTGTGTCGTCGCCCAACGGAACGATGTCCAGACAGAAGAACGCTGCTTTATCGTATATGTCCGTGCCCCATGGTATCAGACGACACTGGCGTATATTACCTACCTGTTTATTCTGGGACTCTTCCTGTGGCAATATTTATTCTATCGGAGACGAAAAGAACAAGACCGCCTGCACTTACAGGAACATGTCCATGCAGAGGAGATGAGTGAGGCAAAACTACGTTTCTTTATGAATATCAGTCATGAGATACGCACACCGATGACACTCATCGTCTCTCCCCTGACTTCCCTCATCAAACAGGACCATGATCCTCACCGCCGCAGTGTCTATGAGACGATGCGTCGTAATGCCGAACGTATCCTGGCACTTATCAACCAGATGATGGACCTTCGGAAGATTGACAAGGGACAGATGCAGATGCGGATGCATGAGACGAATCTCATTGGTTTTATTGAAGATATCCACACCCTTTTCACACAACAGGCACAGGCCAAGGATATCAGATTCAACTACGAGCATGACACCGACGTGTTGCCTGTATGGATTGACAGGAACAACTTCGATAAGGTGGTGATGAACATCCTGTCCAATGCCTTTAAGTACACACCTGCAGGCGGCGAGATTAGCATCCGTGTCACCCATGACGAGAAACATGCCACTATCGCTTTCTATGACAATGGAGAGAAGATTCCTGAAGACCAGTTGGAGCATATCTTCGAACGTTTCTATCAGTCTCCAACGAGCGAGAATAACCGTAAGTCAGGAACAGGTATCGGACTGGACCTCACACGCTCCCTCGTGGAACTGCATCATGGTACTATCAGTGTTCATAACAATGCGGACGGAGAAGGTTGTGAGTTTGTGGTCACCATTCCTTTGGGTAACAAGCATCTGAAACCTGAGGAGATGGCAATAGAGAAGGAAGAAAGAATGCCTGCTACGAATCTCTTGGACCATGATATCGAAACACCACAGGTGGTAGAGGTGCCAAAGTCCAGCAAGGTCCAGCGCATCGTCATCGCAGAGGATGACAAAGAGATACGGGAATATCTTGAAAGAGAGTTGTCTGCCAACTATACCGTTGTTTGTTGCGAGAACGGAAAGGAAGCCTTTACGGAAATCCTCAAGACTGTTCCTGACCTTGTCATCTCTGACGTCATGATGCCTGAGATGGACGGTAATACGCTTTGTTCTAAAGTGAAGTCCAACCCCACGACAAGTCATGTTCCTGTTATTTTCCTCACCGCCAAGAACCGTGACGAGGATCAGTTGGAGGGGCTGGAGACAGGTGCAGATGCTTATATGGTCAAGCCTTTCAATATGGATATTCTGCGTCGCACCATCGTCAACCTGATATATACGCATCACATGCTGAGACTGAAATACGGACGGAACGACCAACTGGAACAGCAAGTGGACGAGGTACAGATGCAGTCTCCTGACGATAAATTGTTGGAGCGTATCATGAGTACCATCAACAAAAACATCAATAACCCCGATCTCAGTGTCTATAGCATTGCTGACGAAGTCGGCATCAGCCGTGTACACCTGCATCGTAAGATGAAGGAACTCACGGGACAGACGCCTCACGACTTCATTCGTAACATCCGTTTGAAACAGGCGGCGAAACTTTTGGCCAGCCAGAACATGAATATCACAGAGGTGATGTTTGCCTGCGGCTTCAACAATGCGGCATCCTTCTCCACCATCTTCAAGAAGTTCTACGGC
Organism: uncultured Prevotellaceae bacterium; assembly: GCA_902800585.1. Lineage (GTDB taxonomy): Bacteria > Bacteroidota > Bacteroidia > Bacteroidales > Bacteroidaceae > Prevotella. The sequence goes on along the minus strand of CADCEW010000004.1, from coordinate 42,386 downwards.
ATGTCCCCACGAGAGTATATGAACAAAGGTAAAGGAAAGAAGTAACAAAAAGTTTTTTTACTGTCACAACTGCCACTACTGCCACAAACGCCCTATTTATAGGCATTCTGAAGTGGCAGTAGTGGCAGTTACTATGTATTTTCGAGCGGAATAACGAGATATTCTGATCCAATATTAGTGCGTTTTTTCTTCAAATGCTCGATATTGGACAGAAATTTTCCCAACAAAAGGATGTTTCCATTACGGATGGCTGCGCCAGCCTTTTTCTTGATGACCGCCAAGATGGCTGCTGTACTCATATAGACACCCTCTTCTTCGTGTTCTGGTATACGGAAGCATTCCCAGAAGAACATCTCCTCTGGTGAACGCAACTGGAACTGGCGATTAGACTCCATGAGGATTTGTGTCTGCTTGTCGTCCAACCATGTCGGCTCCCCTTGTTCAAGCAAGGTTACAGCCTGCGCATAGAGTTGGTCATAGTTGATTTTCTGCGACATATCGATAGGTCCTGTCGTACTCTTTCCACGACTCAGCCCATTTGACGAACTGTCGGAGGTCCTCAACATCATCTGCTACCTGGTTACTCATCACTGTCTGGATCATTGTTTCCATCGGCACGCTCTGGAGGTGCTGACGGTTTTGCTTGCTTGTTTTTAATAATGTAATTTTCATGTGATATGATTTGAATTGTTTAGACATCATGGTTAAGATACCACTAAGCATTTGTTCCAGGGCATGGAATACTTTGTTCCAACGCTTGGAACACTTTGTTCCAGCCCTTGGAATAACCTGTTCCAGCCGTTGGAACAGGTTATGGGAGACTGTGGCATTTGATTAGAGGTGCTCTCCGAAGTTGTAATCCGTTACATAATGGTCGAAGGAAGCGCCATCGGCATATCCTTTCTGGGTGAAATAATTCAAAATTCCCTGTTGCTGCTGAGGCGTCAACAGACGTTCGCCCTTGTGATAGCGATAATAACTACCCACACTACCGATATAGTCGGTAACCCATTGGCGCATTTTCGAACGCTCGTACCATGGGACATCATGGTACAGACCACCAAACCCATAGGCCAGTCGCATCTCTTCTATCTTCCGATAGAAACGACATTTTCCGTCTTTAAGGGCAGAAGGGAAGACAGTTTCTCCCCAGTCCCATTGTTGACTGGCTTGGATGCCCGCCTGATAGCGAAGGCAGGTCTCGCGCATTGGACACTCGTTGTGAAAACACAACATAAAATTTCGAGGAATCTCCCTGAAAACATACTCTTTCATTGACATGATTGTTAGTTGAATTGATGTGTGTTTAAAAGTCATGCAAAGATACAAATAAGTGTGCAAAACTCCGATAAAATGCAAGAAAAATATACGTAAACTCCGATAAAATGTAAAAAAGAAGGAGGTCGTAAACCTCCTTCTTTCCCTCTTGAATCTTTTTGGCATCTATTTAAAATCACTTCAATATTTTCTTTCCCTGATAGATATACACACCCTTCTTGGTCGGCACCCCTGAGAGACGGCGACCATTGAGGTCGTACCATGAGGCATCTTGGTTCTTCAATCCGTCTGTCCTGACTGTCTGGATATCTGTGACAACACCTTGCAAGGCACCAGCCGAATTATAGTAGCCTCCATTCTTGAAGTCAAGATCGCCCGTCTGCTCGCCATTATCATTATTATTAAAGATAATAAACGTAGGCATGGATGTCAAGGTGCCAGTATAAGTCCACTTCCATACAGGATTGTCATTGTTGGTACCAACTTTCTCACATGCAGCACCTGGCCAATTGCCACCCGTATAGTTGTTGTCGTTGGAATCCCATGCCCAACACTTGACAACAGTCCATGAAGTAGGAGCCTCAAAGAAGGCACAAACCTCACCATCTTTTACTTCGCAACAATCTGGAGCCGTAAAAGTGTCATCCTTAATATCATCCAAAGCGGAAATATCCACGTCGTTGCTTACATACATCTTATAATTAGTACCTTCAACTGCGAGTTTGAAACCGTCTGTAGAAGCGGTGGCTGTACCCAACAATAGGAGTACGTCACCTTTCTTTCCTTTAACTTTCAAAACATAACCAGCGGTGGATGCCGTATGGGTATCAATGGTACTTTGGTTATGAATACCAGCAGCCTTACGAACCAGGATCAGTTTTTTGATAGTTGTCTTGTATGTCAGCCAGTGTTTCAGCCATACGCAAGGAGTACCAGGCATGGTTAGGATGAAGGCGTTGGCAGCCTCGATATTGGCATAAAGGGGACATTCTCCTGAACGACCAGTATCGTGATTATCAACGAAGGTCACTGCATAGCGTTTGTAGTTGTTGTCATCGGACAGGCTACCATCATTCAACCTACTCCATTGACCCTTACTGAAAGCATCGTTGATATAATACTTCATCGGGAAGTCGAAGGCGGCACTCTGAATGACACCATCCTGCTTGGTGCCGTCAATCCAATTAGTAACCACAGTCTTATTGCCATCCCAACATTCTCCGACGGAGAACTTCGGCTGAGCGGTCGTATTATATTGTCCTACATACTTAGCAGCAAAACCCTTCACGTAGTCATAGCGGAAGCCTGCGTAGCCTAAATCATTCAGTAAGAAATCAAGATAGGCATTGACGTTCTTCTGTACATTGGCACCTGTGTGATCAAGGTCGCGTGCACCATCCCAGCCTTCGCCAGTATCTTTAGCACCCGTTGGAGTGTAACCCTTGTCTTTTGATTCATCATCACTGCAGATATCGGCAGCGGTCAGTTGATAAGTCACACCGTTGTATGTCTCTTTAGCAAAGTTCAGCCAGTTGTCATCAACACTGGCACGATGGTTGATGACTACATCCTCAATGATACCCACATTCTTTGCTTTGAAGGTCTTTATCATGGAGCGCAGTTCTGTCTCCTTACCAAAGGCACTTTTATGGTCGAACCAATAGACAGGATGATAGCCCATATTATTGCTTGTAGCATTGGCATAGGCAGAGTTAGGCACCCATATCAGATTGAAGAACTGAGAAAGCTCATCTGCCTGTAACTCAAGGTTCGTCCATTTCGTATCATCATAAGAGTCCCAATAGAAACCCTGGAGCATCACGCCATCATACTTCTCAGGCCATCCCTGAGCCGAGACTGTCAGCGTAACAACGAGCAATAAAAGTGTTGTGCAAATCTTTTTCATACAATAGGGTCTTTAGTTTCTGTTGCAAAAGTACTGCTTTTTCCGTAACGTGCTATCATTCAATACATAAATATACCAATAATCATTATGCAAACGGTTGCATAACCCGACATAAAAATCAGGCAGACGCGGATGCGCCTGCCTGATTGCTTATTTATGAAAACTATTGCTTACTCTATTCTTCCTTTCAGTTCTGGGAACTTCAAATAAGCCTTCTGACCTGCTGTTACAGGCACAGGATCTTGATCGCCCTCTGTACGGATGACAATAGTTGTACCATAGACGTTGAACTCACTACGCCACCAATCGACACCATCAACAGCGGCATACATACGGACATTTGCACTGTTGGCAAATGCTGGAGAAACGAACTCACCATCCTCTGTTGTCGGAATAGTAAAGAGATTCTCATCCTTACCTGCATCCCAACCACCAGTCACATCACCAATAAGATAAATCTTCGGTCTGTTGATATTCAATGTCTTGGTCTTGGTATCAACAATGATGATATACCAACCACTCTTAGTAATCTTACAGTTGGTTCCGTTATTCTCGTAACCAGACCTTGCATTGTCATTAACCGTCATTTGGTCTCCACCGAAGTCATCCTTCCATGCAGCCTGAGGAGCGAACTTGAATTCCTCGTTATCCTTGAAATAGCGAATCATCCAATAGATGCCCTTGGTATTGCCAGAATCATCCCAGTTGGCATTAACGGCGAAGAGTTTCAGCCAGTCCTCCGTAGTGGCACCCCAGCCGAGTTCGTTACCCGTCATGTAAAGCTCCGGCTCACTTAACGCCTTCACCTGATAGGTACATTCCATGATATTCACAGTAATCTTATAGGACTTGGCACCTTCTGTGGCATCAAACTTGATATTACCACCCTTGTTGTTCAAGGATACTGCTCCTTCGTATGCAGATACATCCACACCTTCCGGGGCAGAAATGGCGATAGGCCAGTTAACAACTTTTGAACCATCCTCCTTAAATGCAGACGCAGGAACCATCTTCACCTCATAAGTAGTGATACCGTCAACAGGCTTGATTTCTACAGAGAACTCAGGATTTGCATAGACATCGCCACCATTGTTCACCATGTGGTATGCATCTACACGAGTACATGTCCAACCATCGATATTACCTACCAGATAATAACCGCCTTCGTCGATAAACGGAGCATCAGGTGTAGCCTTCAAGACGAAAGGTTTTACCTCCTTACGAACAATAACAGCACCGTCCTCTGACTCTACTTTGACCTCAGCAGCAACAGTGATATTCACAGAACGCTCTACAGGTGCAGCACCATACAAAGACTTGACAGCCTCTTCTAATTCTGCTACAGATACATAACCATCAACATCAGCATCAATCTGCACAGTCTTTTCTACATCGTCAGCAGATACGGTTACAACGTATCCACCAGTCTGTCCTTCTGCCAAATTCGTTGTGAACAACTGAACACGCTCTTCCGTCACTTCGGCAAAGTCTATGGCACTGACAGTAGGCTCCACCATCATCACAAATTTCTCAGCGGCTTCATTGGCAGCATTGCTCTGAGGATTTGCCCAGTCTGTGTAGTCCTCGGTGCAGGAAAAGAATCCTGCAACCAAGGCTAATGCACAAAATATTTTCTTCATCATAATTAATCTCAATTAAAGGTTTCTAAACTTACTTTAAAGGTATGATACTGAATTCTCCTGTGATATCATTGAACATGATAACCCATGTACCTTCTGCCACACCAATATTCTTTCCGTTATTAGTGCCCTTACCACAGACATTCACTTCACCATCCTCAGCGCCATAGCCCCAGTTAACATCCCAGGAGCCAGGAATCTTAAACTTAATAGACTCGACAGCACCTTCATCCACAGTCATGATATAACTCCATACATGGTTCTCTGTATTCTTGTTGACTGGAGTCATATTCTCATCACCCCAACCAAAGGGAGTACCTGTAATACAAATCTGATCGTAGACCGTCGGAGTAATATCCTGCTGGACAATTGTACACTCATTCTTGGCAGTATTGACTGTTACCAGATAATAACCAGCTGGTTCAACCCAGATATTACCAGCATCACCTCCACCATTTCGATAAACTGCAGTATTGGCACTACCGCCACTCATGAAACCATAGTCCCAGTTGAAGTCTTCTGGCTGAATCTTCCAACCATCTGTATCGAAATAGTTCAGATAGATAATCTCACCAGTACCGTTTGTCTTGTCGTAAGGATAGTCTGCCTGCATAAACATCGGGAAACTACTGATACCGGGTTTGTCACCCCATGTACCATCTCCAAAGTTATTACCTACGAGATACCACATGATTGGTGGGATATCCTTCAACTCAATATAATATGGATTCGTATCCACTTCAACCACATTGGATACCACTGGATTCAATTTAACGGTGTTCTCAAGAATATAGGCATTCACACGCAGATATACTTTCTGTGTCTCCGGCACTTCACTCTTTGCCCATTTAGCAATCTTCATCATTGCCAAATCAAGGTCTGCACTCAACAACTGATATTTACAAAGGGTCGTGGTACGATTGATAATCGCATAGTCGGCAACTGTCGCGCCGCTCTCATCAGCCTCTGCCTCTGCGGTAGAAACCGTGAAGGAATTGTCCAAAGACACCTGTACTTCATAAGTAACATTAAGTGGAGCATTATCTGCCGTATATTTAGGCTGTGACCATGACAATGACAAATCATTGGTTGTCAGCAGATCAACAGTCTCATTGATATATGCAGGAGTATTCAACGTAAACTCCGTAGGCTGAATCAGCGAAGGATTGGAGTCGTTGTCATCCGCACACGATGTGAATAAACTGGCAATGCCGATGAGCAGTGTGCCAAGCAATAATCTGTTTTTCATATTGCGTTTCTTATAATTCATATTAATACTCTCTGTTTTACTCCATCTCATTGTAACCGTCAATCTGTGTCAGATTCTTGTTAGCCATGATTTCGGAAGAAGGTATAGGATATACATTACGGGTCTTGTCGAAAGGAGCACCGGTGTAATCTTCGTTTCCACCTTTTCCTTCCCATCCATAAGCCACACTCAGACCGCCAAACCTATTATAGCGGATCAAGTCCGGACGACGGATAATTTCAAAGTAGAACTCACGGGCACGCTCATCAAGAACATCGTCAAGCGAATACATCTGAAGCGTACCAGCATGAGCACGAGTGCGGATGGCATCCATGTAGCCCTTAGCCTTTGCAGAATTCTCACCATTCAAGTGCATGTCTGCCTCAGCAGCATTCAGATAAGCCTCAGCAACACGGAACAAGAAGAAGTCGGTGTCCACATCATAGGTATCATGAGGAGTACCGCCATTAGAATAGTTGTTGTTCCATTTCGGGGTAGTCAGACCATGATAGAAACCCTCTGAGTTATTCGGCAGTACAGACAAGGTATGATCCTTACCCCAGAAGATGGCACGATCGTCTATACCCATAGCACGAATCTCCATAGCTGTCTTACCGACAAACGAATTAGGATTGTTGGTGAACTTCTCTATCAACTGAGGACGGGCTCGCATACCAGACCAGTTGTTTGCTGTCGTTCCAGGACCTAAATCTGTAACGGTAGCCATTTCAGGATTCCACATAGCGGCAATCCAGAATAAAGAGCCACCCCATGCCTTTGTAATCTTACCATCTTGCAGCAAGGGGAAGATAGCCTCACAACTTGAACCATTAGAGCCATTGTCACCCATAAACAGCAAGTCATAGGGCTTATAACCATTTTGCTTTGCAGCAGAAGACATCTTGGAGTCGTCAAACAGAGAGTAACCTGATTTAATCACTTTCTCCGCATACTCCAAAGCCTTATCCCAATGTGGATTATTCTGTCCGTCATCATTCAGATAAGTTCCTGCATTCAGATACAGACGACTCAGGAGTAACCAAGCGGCAGCCTTGTCAACACGTCCGTAATTAGCATCAGTATCTGTCTTTGGTTGAGCATCCATCAGGTTCTGTTCAGCAACCTCCAATTCATTCTTCACCCAACCAAAGAGGAATTCACGACCCATTGCCAGCAACTCTGCACGGGTATATGAAGCACTTTCGTCAAACTTCTCATTATAGGCATGTGCCTGCTTGGGAGCATCTGCCGAAACGACAGGAATAAACGCAGGATCTCCAAAGAGGTCGAGCAACTGATAATAGAGATAGGCACGAATGAAACGTACCTCTGCCAATTTAACAGGATCAGCCTGTGCCTCACTCAGTTCCAGATAGTGGTTACAATAGGAGACATCCATAATCAGACGATAATAGAGGAAACGAATCGCATCTGAGCCTGGAGTTGGCTGGTTTACTCCATAGTCTTCCAAACCACCGTCGGTCCACCAACAAATAGCTTCATCGGTTGAGAGGACATTGGCATTATAAATATTACGAATCAAGGTCGTTTTACCAGCGTCATTCGACGTGAAATCAGGATTTCCATCGTTGCCTTCCAAGATGAGACAGGCATAACACTTACTGTAAAGTGCTGTGATATCCACCTGAGACTGAGCATTCGGGTCGATGTTTCCATCGTCAAGGTCACTCATACAGGAAGTAACGCTTGCAGTGAATAGCAGTGCCACTGCAGGAATCATTGCTTTTATATTATAGAGTTTCATAATTCTACCTTTTTAATTAATTAGAAGTTCAGGTTAAGTCCCAAAAGGAAGGTACGGCTACGTGGATATACACTGCTTTCCATACCTGAGGTTTGCTCTGGATCCAGTCCGTCATACTTCGTAATGGTAAATGCATTCGTGCATGAAACATAGACACGTCCAGAAACACCATGATAGTTACCCATCTTCAAGATATTCTCAAAACTATAGCCCAATGTGATATTGTCACACTTCAGGAAAGAGGCGTTCTGCACGAAATAGTCAGACAACGGATAGTTGTATGAAGTCCATCTCAGTGCAGTAATCTCAGGAGTACTATTCTCATAGAAGCTCTTTGAAGCATTATAAAGAACGTCTGAGTTCATCTTGCCTTGGATAATATTATTATAAACATAGTTTCCAAGACTTACGCGGAAGTTGGTACCGAAGTCCCAGTTCTTATAAGAGACCTTGAAACTGAAACCACCAGTCCATGGCGCATGAATGGTCTTATAGAAATAACGGTCGTTATCATCAATTGTACCATCGCCATTGCGATCTACGTAAACACCTTGAATCGGACGACCTGCCTCATCATAAACTTGCTGGAATACCCAGAAAGAATTGGCAGGCAGACCTACCTTATGATAAGTGATATCCTTCTGCATACCTACAGTCATGCCTGCCTCAATCATGTCACGACCACCATATAACTCAGTGACTTTATTCTTGTTATATGCAATATTCATTCCTATTTCCATGAACCAGTCTTTGGTCTGAATGGGCTTACCTAAAATGCTAAGTTCAATACCAGTGTTCTTCAACGAACCGGCATTCAATAGCATCTTATTGTCGAAATTCTGACCAGCAGCAATCGTAGGAGTACAAAGCAAATCGGTGGTCTTACGATAATAAGCATCAAAGTTGATGGTCAAACGCTGATCGAACATACCATAATCAATACCGAAGTTCCATGTAGTAGTCGTCTCCCATGTCAAGTCATTATTATAGACAATAGGCTGGAAGAGCGTACCAGGATTGTCTGGGCCAACAGGATAGAGGCGGTCATTACCTGTTGTCATCTTATAAGTTGGCGTATAATATTCCTTACCTGTATCTTGCTGACCAGTCTTACCCCAACCAAGACGAATCTTGAAATCACTGATGGCATCTACATCCTTCAGGAACTTCTCATCTTTCAGACGCCATGCAAAGGCTGCAGAGGGGAAGAAACCCCAACGATGACCATCAGCAAAACGGCTGGAACCATCGTAACGTGCAGTAAATGTAAAGAGATAACGATCCATTAAAGTGTAGTTGGCACGTCCATACCAGCTGACCAGCACCGTCTGTCCTTTCCATCTTGTAGCGGAAGAACTATTCAAAGTACCTGCCTTTGGATTACCGTCATCATCCGTTCCCTGATAAGTCTCAGGATAATAACTCTTAAACCAATTGTCTCCCCAATACTTGGTACGGCTGTACTCATAACCTGCCATCACATCCAAATGATGGTCCTTATTAAAGTCCTTGTAGTACTGAGCATAGGCAGTAGCAATCAGATTGTACTTTTTCTCCGTATCCTCACCTTGGCTGCCATAGTAGAAAGCATACGAGTTATAAGGACCATAATTAGTGTACTCACCACCATAAGAATACTCACCGGCAAGATTCATGTGCAAGCGGATATCCTCTAATCCATGTATCTTATAGTCTGCCTCAAAATTACCAAGAAGCACATTAGCACTCTTATCAAAATTATAATGCTCAATCTGCTCCACAGGGTTTATCGGAGCATCATCATTGCGGGCATACGGGAATGTCGGATCGTAGTCTGCTGTCGGCTTTGTCCACTGCCAATAGCCTCCCCAGTTCTTAAACATCTCATCGGTGCTTGTTATAGGACGAGTCGGATCCATTCGGGTAGCATTACCAATAGCACCCTGACCACCAGGATTTGTCTTTGAATAGGAATACTTCGCATTGACATTCAGATTCAAATGGTCATCCAACAATGAAGGATTCAATGTGAAGCCTGCAGTGAAACGACTATAGTCAGAACCCTTCAGGATACCCTGCTGATTAGTATAACCAACACTAACACGATAAGGCATTGACCACTTGTTGTTACCAACACCACCAGTTACACTCAGGTTATGATCATGACTGATTCCTGCACGGTAAATTTCGTCCTGCCAGTTCGTATCAAAAGTTCCAGCAGCATAGTCAGGAGTTCCGTCTTCATTATATTTCTTCCAACCCAAACCTCTATAGGCGTCAGAATCTTCTCCATAATAGTCCTTAATGAAATTAACATACTCATTGGCATTCATCACATCCAATTTCTTGGAAACTGTACTTACAGAGAAAGTTCCATTATAGGAGATTTTCGGAGCCTGATTCTTACGACCTTTCTTGGTTGTAATAATAATGACACCATTTGAACCACGGCTACCATAGATAGCAGTAGCAGAAGCGTCCTTCAATACCGTAAAACTCTCAATATCATTCGGATTAACAAGAGAAAGCGGGTTGTTCATACCTTTGGTGTTGTTATTGTCCATTGGCATACCGTCAATCACTATCAAAGGATTGTTGCTGGCATTCAAAGAAGCACCGCCACGAATACGGATTTGTGCACCTGAACCAGGCTCACCTGATGCTGAATTAACAGTCACACCGGCAATCTTACCTTGGATCATGTCTTGAGCAGTAACTTGCAAGCCATGATTCTTTTCATCTGGTTTGATAGCTGTGACAGCACCCGTCAAGTCTGTTTTACGGGCAACACCATAACCAATAACAACAACATTCTCCAACATGGTTGCGTCCTCCTGAAGAATAATCTCGAGAGTAGCGGCTGCCTTCACGGTCTGGGTCTGATAGCCCACATATGACACGCTAATGTCAGCACCTTGATCAGCCTTCAAGACAAAATTACCGTCGTAGTCAGTAATGGTAGCTGTCTGCGTACCTACCACACGTACTGTTGCGCCGATAATCGGTTCGTCCTGAGCATCCTTAACATGGCCTTTGACATCTATCTGTGCAAAGGCTCCTGCCGAAAGAAAGAGTCCTAACATCAGGACCAACATCCTTAACGGAGTTTTAATGTTTACCTGCTTCATCATTTAATCTTTAAAATTAGTTATGTTTTAAGTTCTCTGTTTTCGAGAAATTGATTTAAATCAAGTGCAAAGATAGGAGTTGTTTATATTCCTTCATACTTTTTTTGAGTTAAATCCGTTATTAAGAAAATGCAAACGTTTGCACATTGAGTGTACTATAAATTAAATAAGGTGGAGGAATACGGAAAGAAACTTTTCCTTACCTTTGCATCGTCAAACTAAAAACTGAGAAATGGAAGAGCGTACTCCCTTGACAATGAAGGATATTGCCCGCGAGTTTGGTATCAGCGTGGCAACTGTATCTCGTGCACTGAAAGACTCGCCCCGTATCTCTGCGGAACGGAGAGCCGCTATTCAACAGTATGCAAGAGAACACAACTTCATTCCCAATGTCATTGCGGAGTCATTGCGCCATTCACGGATACAGCCGATTAAGATGATTGGAGTCATCATCCCTGAATTTGCCCACTACTATTTCTCGTCCATCCTTTCTGGCATTGAGGAAGAAGCCTCTGCACACGGTTATCGTATCATCGTAGCACAAAGTAATGAGCAATACGAAAAGGAGGTCAGAATCTGCCAGTGGTTCTATGAAAATAAAGTGTGCGGCATCATTGTATCACAGGCGAAAGACACTCAGAAGTACGACCATTTCCAGAAACTGATTGATGCTGGTGTACCATTGGTCTTCTACGACCGCATTTGTACGGGAGTGAATGCCAGTCGCGTAGTGGTTGACGATTATATGGGTGCCTTTAACGCTGTGACGCACTTGATAGAGACTGGTTGTAACCGCATTGCGTTCTATGGTTCTTCCATGACATTGGAAATCTCTAAGAATCGTTACAATGGTTATAAGGATGCCTTATTGAAACACGGTATTCAACCTGATCCAGAACTGATGCGCTTCTGTGATAATCGTACAGACGCAGAAGCCATCACACCAGAGATTCTTCAAAGTAATACCCCCCCCAATGGATTCTTTGCCGTTAATGATGATACAGCCATCGGTATTCTTTATACAGCAAAACGCATGGGATTTAGAGTGCCGGAGGATATCTCTATCTGCGGTTTCACCAACGGACAACGTGCCGTTGCTTGTGACCCGATGCTGACGACTGTAGAGCAACGTGGTGTAAAGGTCGGTGAAGAGGCTGCCGACATTCTTATCGGGCATGTGGAGGGAACGATTCCCCGTGACAAGATGGAGCGTCGTATCGTTCGAACCCGACTGATTATCAGAGGAACAACAAGATAAACTAAAAGAAAAAACAAAAACGAAAATATGAAACAAAAACCGAATCTACCGTTTTGGAGTTTGTGGAACCTGAGTTTCGGGTTCTTCGGTGTACAGATTGCCTATGCACTCCAAAGTGCTAACATCTCACGCATCTTTGCCACTTTAGGCGCAGACCCGCACAACTTGAGTTATTTCTGGATACTACCCCCTTTGATGGGAATCCTGGTACAGCCTATTGTTGGTAGTCTGAGTGACAAGACATGGACTCGTTTCGGACGACGTATACCTTATTTATTTATAGGAGCCACCGTTGCCGTACTCGTGATGTGCCTGTTGCCCAATGCGGGCTCTTTAGGGCTGACTGTCAGTGCGGCCATGATGTTCGGACTGATAGCCCTGATGTTCCTCGACACGAGTATCAATATGGCGATGCAGCCTTTCAAGATGTTAGTAGGCGATATGGTGAACGAAGAACAGAAGACTAAAGCATACAGTATCCAGTCATTTCTCTGCAACGCAGGCAGTGTGGCAGGCTATCTGTTCCCCTTTATCTTTACCTTCATCGGAATCAGTAATGTTGCTGAAAAGGGAGTGATTCCCGACAGTGTCATCTGGTCATTCTATATCGGTGCAGCTATCCTGATTCTTTGCGTCATATACACCACCTCCAAAGTCAAAGAATGGAATCCGAAAGAGTATGCGGAGTATAATGGGAGCAATAGGAGTGATGAGAATAATGGGAGTAATGAAAAAGGTGATTGGTTTACCCTTCTGCGTAAAGCACCTGCCACTTTCTGGAAGGTAGGACTGGTACAGTTCTTCTGCTGGGCAGCCTTCCTGTATATGTGGAACTACTCAACTGGTGCCATTGCTGAAACTGTATGGAACTCGACCGATCCTGCGAGTGAGGACTTTCAGGCAGCAGGGAACTGGGTAGGCGTGCTTTTTGCCGTACAGGCCATCGGTTCTGTTATCTGGGCTACTGTACTGCCTCAGTTCAAGAATATCAAGATGGCCTATACTGTCAGTCTGTTGATTGGCGCTGTAGGCTTTGCCATGGTACCATTCCTGCACGACCAGTATATGCAGTTCATCCCCTTCCTGTTGATTGGCTGTGCCTGGGCTGCCATGCTTGCCATGCCATTCACCATAGTCACCAACGCCCTGCAAGGTTATGGACATATGGGCGCCTATCTCGGTTTATTTAATGGTACCATTTGTATTCCCCAAATCATTGCGGCACTTTGTGGAGGCATCGTTCTCTCATTGGTAGGCAGTCACCAATCCACGATGATGATTGTATCAGGTGTCTTGCTTATCGTTGGAGCCGTCTGTGTAACCATTATCCGAGAAAAGCGATAAGTGCAAACGTTTGCATTCTTTAACTAGAGAATCTCTCCCCGTTTGGTTCAACCGAACGGGGATTTTTTGTACTTTTGACGGCAGAAACTATAAATGTACGCATATGAAACTATTATTTAACATTGAATATCAGACTACTTTCGGTGAGTATCTGATGCTTAACATTCTGTCAAAAGACAATGCTTCTAAAGTGACGCAATACAAGATGAGTGCACTGGATGGCACCCATTGGTCGTATCAATTGACCAAGACAGCGAAACCAGGAACCTATATAGACTATTACTATAGCGTCTACCGTGGTGATGATGAAACACGTCATGAATGGTTGGTAGAACCCCACCGAGTAGAGTTTGCTGCACAGAAAGGTACCTGCTATACTATTTTCGATCACTGGATAGACATCCCCGAAGATGCTTATTTGTATTCCTCTGCCTTTACCGATTGTATCATGGCCTGTCAGCGTGAACTTAGTATGCCTACAGAATTCGAACGAACAGTACGACTGAAGGTTCGTGCGCCCCAACTCCGTATCGGTCAGCAACTGGCGATAGTAGGTGCTTGTGATGCCCTCGGTAACTGGGATGCCAACAAGGCGATACCGATGTTCGAACACGAATATCACGAATGGGTGGTCAGCCTAGATGCTTCCACGCTACCCCAGACCTTTGAGTTTAAGTTTGTGATGTTAGGTATTGACCAGCCTCTTTGGGAAGAGGGTCCCAACCGTACGATTTCACTCATTAATATCGAAGCATATGAAGTCGTTATCTATGAACTCTCGCAATCTAACTTCTCCGTCTTTTCTTGGAAAGGTGCCGGAATGGTCATCCCCATCTTCTCCCTTCGCAGCAAAGGAAGTTTCGGCGTAGGTGACTTCGGTGACTTGAAGATGATGGTTGACTGGGCAAACAAGACCAATATGCGTGTCATTCAGGTGCTACCTATCAACGACACGAATATGACTGGCACCTGGCAGGACAGTTATCCTTATAATAGTATCAGTATCTATGCTCTCCATCCGCAGTATACGGACTTCAGACAGTTGCCTGAGATTAAAGATGAAAAACTAAAAAATAAATTTGAACAACTCCGTCAGGAACTGAATGCACTGCCACAGATTGACTATGAACGGATGTTCGCTGCTAAGATGGACTATCTGCATATACTATTCGATCAGGAATGGAAGCATGTAAAGGCGACCAAAGATTATAAACAGTTCTTTGATGACAATAAAGGTTGGCTCGTACCATACGCCCAGTTCTGTGTCAACCGCGACAAATATGGTACTGCCGATTTCAACCAATGGCCCAAGGAAAGTTCAAAATTTAAAGTTCAAAGTTTAAAGGGGCTCGACTTCTGGTATTTCGTGCAATACAATCTTGACAAGCAGATGCAGTCTGCCCATGAATATGCCCGTCAGCATCGGGTCATCTTAAAAGGCGATATCCCTATTGGTATCAGCCGTGACGGTGTGGAAGCATGGGTAGAACCCAAATACTTCAACCTGAACGGACAAGCAGGTGCGCCCCCAGATCCTTTCTCTGCAGACGGACAGAACTGGGGCTTCCCCACCTACAACTGGGACGAGATGCTAAAGGACGACTGTGCCTGGTGGGTACGCCGCTTCCGTAAGATGGCACAGTATTTTGATGCCTATCGCATCGACCATGTGTTAGGTTTCTTCCGCATCTGGGAGATTCCTGTACCTGAGAAGTCAGGATTGATGGGACAGTTCTCCCCTGCATTAGGATTGAGCAAGGAAGAGATAGATGCGTATGGCGTGAACTTCAACGATGGATTATTCTTGGTGGACCATAAGCGTAACGACCGCTGGCATCCTCGTATTGCCGTCCAGTATCAACAGGCTTACGAAGAATTGGACGAAGGACAGAAATATAACTTCAACCGTCTGTACAACGATTATTTCTATCGCCGCAACAACCAATTCTGGTATCAGGAGGCAATGAAGAAACTGCCTCGCTTGACACAGGCAACCCGCATGCTATGCTGTGCGGAAGACTTAGGTATGGTGCCCGATTGTGTGCCCTGGGTGATGAATGAGTTACGCATCCTGAGTCTGGAAATCCAGTCGATGCCGAAAGACGACAAGGTTCGTTTCGGACATCTCTCTCAGAATCCCTACCTCTCTGTATGTACCATCTCCACCCATGACATGCCGACACTTCGCCAATGGTGGGATGAAGATAATGAACGTACACAGGACTATTTCAATACCATGCTCTATCGGGGTGGTAATGCTCCGCACCCATTGCCCGGTTGGCTTGCTAAAGACATTGTGAGCCGTCATCTGACATCTCCTTCAATGCTTTGTCTGCTCTCTTTACAAGACTGGCTTTCGATTGATGAGAAGTTACGTTTACCAGACCAGAACGCAGAGCGTATCAACATCCCTGCCAACCCGCGCCATTACTGGCGTTACCGTATGCATCTGACGATTGAAGATCTGATACAGGCAGATAGCCTCAATGAAGAAATCAAAACACTTATCAAACAAAGCGGAAGAAAATAATATGAAGAAGACTAAACTATTACTGGGTACACTGCTGTATGCCTTGACGGCAACGGCAACAGACGTAAAATCGCCCAACGGCAATATCCCTCGCACTTAGGATTGGAACTGGCAAAGGACAAGCATGCATCCATGGGTATGGACGAGAGGAATCTGATGGACGGTTTCACTATCAAGAACGAACAGATCAAAGAGTTTGACGATACATGGCAGCCCGTATGGGGCGAGACTAAGGACATCCGCAACCACTATGTCGAATATGCTGCGACCCTGTCGCAGCAATGGGAGACCAGCAAAGTCACGGCTAAAAAGAACGAGCGTGGACGAGCTTTCTACCCACACGAGCGGCAGATCATCATCCGCTTTCGAGTTTATGACGACGGTATCGGTTTCCGCTATGAATTCCCTCAGCAGCGTGACCTTAACTACTTCCTAATCAAAGAAGAGCGTACTGAGTTCGCCATGGCAGGAGACCATATTGCCTGGTGGCTGCCTGGTGACTACGATACACAGGAACAGGAGACCCAACAGACCAGACTCTCTGAGATTCGCGGACGTTTCAAGGAAGCTGTCAATTGGAACAACTCGTCTGTCTCCGTTTTCTCGGAGACAGGTGTGCAGACCTCCTTACAGATGAAGAGTGATGACGGACTGTATATCAATATCCACGAAGCGGCATGTCTCGACTATGCCACGATGCATCTGAATCTCGATGACAAGACGATGACCTTCACGTCGTGGCTCACCCCTGATGCCACAGGACTAAAAGGCTGCATGCAGACACCCTGTGAAACGCCTTGGCGCACTGTGATGGTAAGTGACGATGCCCGTGACATGCTCTCTTCGAACCTCATCCTCAACCTCAATGAGCCTTGTAAGATTGAAGATACGTCGTGGATTCATCCTACGAAATATTGTGGTGTATGGTGGGAGATGATTGTCGGCAAGAGTAGTTGGAACTACACCGATGAGTTTCCCAGCATCAAACTCGATAATATTGATTGGACAAAAGTAAAACCCAATGGTCGTCATGCTGCCAATAATGAGAAGGTAAAACGCTATATCGACTTTGCTGCGAAGAACGGACTCGACGAGGTATTGGTAGAAGGCTGGAATGTCGGCTGGGAAGACTGGGCGAATATGTGGAAGCGTGATGTCTTCGACTTTGTCACTCCTTATCCTGACTTCGATATCAAGATGCTTAATGAGTATGCACACTCGAAAGGTGTTAAGATCCTGATGCACCATGAAACCTCTTCGTCGACACAGAATTACGAACGGCATATCAAGGAGGCGTATGAGTTGATGAACAAATACGGTTATGATGCTGTAAAGACAGGCTATGTAGGAGATATCATTCCCCGTGGCGATCATCATTACTCGCAGTCGATGAACAATCACTACTTGTATGTCATCCAAGAGGCTGCCAAGCACCATATCATGGTAAACTCACACGAGGCTACACGTCCTACTGGACTCTGTCGTACCTATCCTAACCTTGTCGGTGGCGAGTCAGCACGTGGTACAGAATATGAAGCATTTGGAGGCAACCGACCAGACCATACCTGTATCTTACCATTCACCCGTCTGCAAGGTGGTCCGATGGATTATACTCCTGGTATCTTTGAGACGAAACTATCAAACTGGAGCAACAATACCTCATGGGCTCGTATCACTATCGCAGGGTCGTTGGCACTCTATCTGACTATGTATTCTCCTTTACAAATGGCTGCCGACCTGCCCGAGCACTACGAGCAATACGATGATGCCTTCCAGTTCATCCGGGATGTCGCCTGCGACTGGGACGATTCTAAGTATTTGGAGGCTGAGCCCGCCGACTATATCACTGTCGCCCGTAAAGCGAAAGGTACCAATAACTGGTTTATCGGTGGTAAGTGTGATGAGAACGGTCATGAGAGTATTATCAAACTCGACTTTCTCGATAAAGGGCGTAAATACGACTGTACTATATATGCTGATGCGAAAGATGCCCACTACAAGACCAATCCGAAGGCTTACACCATCACAAAGAAAGTGGTTAAAGCTGGCGACGTACTGAAACTGAAGGAAGCCCCTGGTGGCGGATTTGCAGTATCATTAATAGCACAGTAATGAAGAAGTTAATCTTTGCAGGAATGACAGTCCTGATGATGGCATGTAAGCCAAATATGGAAGCGTTTCATTTCGACGAGATGACTTATTCGCCGGATAAAACCGTCTTCAGATTGTTTGCACCTACTGATGCAGAGTGTTTTGTTGTGACAGACAAAGACAGCGTCCGTATGACACTCGATGCTGACAGTATCTGGACGGCAACACTCAAAGGTGACCACAAAGGGGAAACCTATCAATTCTCCGTCAATGGACAGGTCTCACCAGGTGTCTTTGCCAAAGCAGTGACTATCAATGGTGAGAAAGGTGTCATCATTGATCTGAAGGACACAGACCCCAATGGATGGGCAAACGACAAGCATGTACTTCGTCCCTATCAGGACAACGTCATCTACGAGATGCACCATCGCGATTTCTCCATTGCACGTCCTGATACCAAATATCCTGGTAAGTTCTTGGCACTGACAGAACCTTGGGCAATTGAACACCTCAAGTCCCTTGGTGTTAATGCCGTCCATATCCTACCGTCATATGACTTCGGATCTGTGGATGAGACACGTCTCAGCGACAATAAATACAACTGGGGTTATGACCCTGTGAATTACAACGTGCCCGAGGGAAGTTATTCCACAGACCCTTATGATCCCCTCTGCCGCATCCGTGAATTCAAACAAATGGTCCAGGCACTGCATAAGGCTGGCATCTCAGTCATCCTCGACGTGGTGTATAACCACACCTATGATATTGAGCACTCTAATTTCCAAAAGACCTATCCAGACTATTATTATCGTAAAATTCAGAATACTCCGAATAATCAGAAGACTCTGACCTACTCCAATGGCTCCGGCTGTGGCAACGAGACCGCTTCTGAACAGCCGATGATGCGAGCATTTATGCTCGAGAGTGTGAGATACTGGATTGAGGAGTACCATATTGACGGCTTCCGTTTTGACCTGATGGGTTGTCATGATATTGAGACAATGAATGCCATCCGTGAGATGGTAAACGAGATTGACCCCACCATCTTTATATATGGTGAGGGATGGAGTGCCGGTGCTTGTGATCTTCCTAACGAGCAGTTGGGCATAAAAGCCAACATCAGCAAGATGCCTGGTATCGCTGCTTTCTCTGATGAGATACGGGATGCCTTACGGGGTCCTTTCTCCGACGATAATAAGGGAGGATTCTTAGCTGGAGTTCCCAACTGCGAAGAGAGTCTAAAGTACGGTATCACAGGGGCGATTGCCCATCCTCAAGTGGATATGACGAAGGTGAATTACTCAAAAGAACCTTGGGCAACAGAACCGACACAGATGATAAGTTATGTGAGTTGTCATGATGACATGTGTCTGGTGGATCGTCTGAAGACAAGCATTCCTAACATTTCCGAGAGTGAACTCATCCAACTCGATCTCTTGGCACAAACGGCAGTTTTTACCTCTCAAGGAGTTCCTTTCCTGCTCAGCGGTGAAGAACTGTTACGTGACAAAAAGGGTGTTCACAATAGTTTTGAATCGCCTGACAGCATCAACCATCTCGATTGGTCGAACCTTCAGAAATATCCACAAGTGTTCGAGTATTACAAGCGACTCATTGCCCTGCGTCAACACCACCCAGCCTTCCGATTTGGCAATGCACACTTTGTACGCAAGCATCTGGAATTCCTGAAAGCTCCTCGTCAGACTGTTGCCTTTAGACTCAAAGACCTGGATGGGAAAGACTCTTGGAATAATATCGTTGTCATCTTAAGCGCATCTAAGAGCCCTCAAAAAGTTATCATCCCCAAAGGTGCATATACTATTGTATGTCAAAATGGACATTTGGATGAGAAAGGACTGGGATCTTTTAACGGTCACTCGATTACCGTTCCTCCACAGAGTGCATTGATTCTACATCAATGATCACCAGACATCGATTCACACAAAAAAATAATTATATGAAAAAGACTTTACTGATAGTAGCATTTTTTAGTTGTATGACAACAGCTACAGCCCAGAAATATGTGGGAGGCGATATCTCGTTGTTGACGAAATATGAGGAGGCTGGTGTTGTCTACAAAGACAAGGACGGAAATGATGTTCAACCCTTGACTTTCTTCAAAGAACAAGGTCTTAATGCGATGCGTGTACGTCTGTTTGTCGATCCATCCTTTGACAACGACAAGGCTGTCTGCCAAGACCTTGAGTATGTAAAAGCATTGGGGAAGCGCATCAAAGAGGCAGGACATAAGTTCATGCTCGACTTCCACTACAGCGACACATGGGCTGACCCTGGTAAGCAGTGGACTCCAGATGCTTGGAAAACCTTGAACGACGAAGCTCTTGCTACGAAAGTCTATGAGTATACGAAAAAATGTTTGGAGGAGTTGAAGGCTGCAGGTGCAGGACCTGACTTTATCCAGACAGGCAATGAGATTAGTTTTGGTATGCTGTGGGGAGTGGCTGGCACTACTGCCAATCACTGTTATATCGATAGTCCCGATGCTAACTGGAACCGCTTCTTCAGTTTTCTGAAGAAAGCAGGAGCAGCCTGTCGTGAGGAATGTCCTGATGCAAAGATTATCATTCATTCAGAACGTGTACCTGAGAAGGATGTACTGATAGACTATTTCGACAGGATAAAGACGGCATCGATAGACTACGACATCATCGGACTCAGCTACTATCCTGCCTATCATGGTGATCTCGCCACATTGGAGGGTGCTCTCAAAGCATTGGAGGACAAGAACTATGGCAAGGATATCATGATTGTGGAGACAGGATATAGTTATGCGTGGGCACTTGACGGGACAACCTTTGACTACACTGCTACCTATCCTTATACAGAGGAAGGACAACGCCAATTCACTGCCGACCTTATCACAATGCTGAACAAGCATGAAAGTGTTAAGGGACTCTTCTGGTGGTGGCCGGAGGACAACGGTAATAAAGGCGTGACTGATAAATGGTGGAACGCCGCACTCTATAATCATGATACTGGCAAGCCTTATGCAGCCTTCTATGAGTTGAAGAGTTTTGCAACAAGTACAAACATCAACCAGTTTACCCACGAAAAGGAAACGGATAGCGACTGGTATTCTCTGAACGGACTTAAGCATACAAGAAAACCTGCGGAAAAAGGAGTTTATATTAATAATGGAAAAACAATTGTCATCAAATAATAACAGTAAGCGTATATGAATAGAATTATCAATCTGCTATTATTTCTATTAATGATAATGGAAGCAAATGCTAAAATAAACATACAACGTATTGACCCTACCGACTGGTACGTGGGTATGAAGAATCCCCAAGTACAGCTGATGGTCTATGGCAAGGATATCGCAACGGTTCAAGAAGTGACAACAGACTATCCTGGTGCCCATATTGACAGTATCGTTCATCTTGACTCGCCCAACTACCTCTTAATATATTTGAATCTGAAAGGAGCGAAGGCTGGAATGATGACCTTAGAGCTAAAAGCCAAAAGCCAAAAGCTAAAAACTATCTACCAACTCAAAGAGCGTGAGAAAGCAGGCTCTGAAAGGAAGGGATTCACCAATGCTGACGTGCTTTATATGCTGATGCCCGACCGTTTCGCACAAGGTGCGCATCACCCTGCACAAATCAAAGGAATGAATACCTACAAGGAAGACCGCACACAGCCCTCTCTCCGTCATGGTGGTGACTTGGAAGGTATTCGCGAGCATCTCGACTATTTCCAGGAACTGGGTGTAACGGCACTGTGGTTTACACCTGTCTTGGAAAACAACTCTCCCGATAACGAGAATGGTTTCAGTACTTATCACGGCTATGCCACTACAGATTATTATAAGGTTGATCCTCGTTTTGGAACCAATGACGACTATCGCCAGTTGGTAGATGCAGCACATGCTAAAGGATTGAAGATAGTGATGGACATGATTTTCAATCACTGCGGTTTCGAACATCCTTGGGTGAAAGACATTCCTTCCAAAGACTGGTTTAATACCCATGAATGGCTTAAGGAGTCGAATGGTACGTCCAACCCTACAAAGAGTTTCTTGCAGACCAGTTATAAACTGACGCCCGTCAAAGACCCATACGCTTCTCAGATTGATTTGCATGAGACGGTGGACGGATGGTTTGTGTCTACCATGCCTGACCTCAACCAGCGCAATCCGCATGTGATGACCTACCTCATCCAAAACTCCATCTGGTGGATTGAGACGGTAGGTATTGACGGTATCCGCATGGATACCTATCCTTATGCTGATGCAAAAGGGATGGCACGTTGGATGAAGATGCTTGATGAGGAGTATCCGAATTTCAATACCGTAGGAGAGACTTGGGTGACTGAGCCTGCCTATACAGCTGCCTGGCAGAAAGACAGCAAGCTCTCCGAAGAGAATAGTTACCTGAAGACCGTCATGGACTTCTCGTTCTTCGAAAAGCTCTCACAGGCAAAGAACGAAGATACGGATGCTTGGTGGAATGGACTGAACCGCATCTATAACTCCTTCGTCTATGATTATCTCTATCCCAACCCCTCATCCGTCATGGCGTTCATCGATAACCATGATACAGACCGCTTCTTGGGTAATGGCTGCGACTCCCTCATGCTCAAACAGGCACTTGCTTTGTTGTTGACTGTCAATCGCATTCCTCAACTCTATTATGGTACGGAGATTCTGATGAACGGTACGAAAGAAGTGACGGACGGTAATGTCCGTAAAGACTTCCCTGGCGGATTCCCTAATGATTCTCATAACGCCTTTACGAAAGAGGGACGTACCAAAGCTGAACAACAGATGTTCCAGTGGACAAGTCGACTTCTGCATTGGCGACAAGGCAACGAGGTCATCACGAAGGGCAAGCAGACGCAGTTTATTCCTTATAACGGCATTTACGTCATTGCCCGTCAATACAAAGGACGTACAGCTCTCACTATCCTCAATGGTACAACGAAGCCTGCTATTATGGATATCAAACGTTATGCGGAAGTCATCGGTGATACGAAACGAGCCAAGGACATCCTGACTGGACGTTATTACGATCTCTCCAAAGATTTGGAACTTCGTTCCCGTCAATCCCTCGTCTTGGAATACTAAACAAAGAAAAGAGGCTTCCTGTTTGGGAAGCCTCTTCATTTTTCTTGACAATTTTAATTACTTGTTCACAACCTTTGCAAGCTCTGCGCCAGCCTTGAACTTAGCCACCTTCTTAGCAGCGATCTTAATCTTCTGCTTTGTAGCGGGGTTGATACCCTGACGAGCAGGCTTCTTAGCTACTGAGAATGTACCGAAACCAACGAGCTGAACCTTGTCGCCCTTCTTCAGAGCAGCCTTGATAGCTTCTACTGTGGCATCCAGAGCCTTCTTTGAATCAACTTTTGTTAACTTTGCAGAGGCTGCAATCTTCTCAATTAATTCTGTCTTGTTCATAATTGTTGTTTTTAAAATATTAATAGTTTAAGTAGGGTTTGTAAATTTCATCGCAAATATAGAATAAACTATTCAAAAAACAAACAAAAATTGAAAAAAAGTGAGTTTTTTTTTGAAAAAAAGTACTTAGAGGCCCATTTTTGTACCTAAAAACAGATATTTTTCGTAATTTTGCGCGCAACAAACAATATTAGTGATAGTTAAACACTCAACGGAAAAATCGCAAAATGAACAACATACCTACCATGACCAAGAATCTGCTCATCGTCAATTTCCTGGCGTTTGTGGCAACCTGGGTCTTAGAATTACGGGGCATTGACATCACCTCTCTCTTAGGACTTCATTTTTTCTTGGCGAAAGACTTCCATCTCTATCAGTTTATCACTTACATGTTCCTACATGGAGGCTTCACACACATCTTCTTCAATATGTTTGCCCTTTGGATGTTTGGAGCCGTTGTGGAAAGAGTATGGGGTCCAAAGAAATTCCTTTTTTATTACATTTCGTGCGGCATCGGTGCTGGCCTGATACAGGAGGTTGCCCAGTATGTCAACTACATCGCAGAGGGATTAGACACCTTTGAACGGGTAAATCTCGGTGGTACGTTGATGCTGACGGAAGACTATCTTAATCTCTGGACAACCATCGGAGCCTCAGGTGCTGTCTATGCCATCTTGCTTGCTTTCGGTATGATCTTCCCCAACGAGCGTTTATTTATCATTCCTTTCCCCTTCCCCATCAAGGCGAAATGGCTGGTTATCGGATATATCGCCATAGAACTATTCTCTGCTCTCAGCGGTCCTGGTGACGGTGTAGCCCATACGGCACACTTGGGTGGTATGCTTTTCGGTTTCATCATGATTCGCTACTGGAAGAAACATCCTGAATCCAGCAACCGTTTCGGACGCAGTCGGGGACAGGAGTTCTTCGATAATATGAAACATCGGTTCGACGAACGGAAGCAGAATGGTCGTCGCCGTTGGGTGGACGAGCCTGACGAGGAAAAGCCTCATGCAGAAGAGCCTCCTAAGAAGAAATGGGAGAATCAGGAAGAGATTGATGCCATTCTTGATAAGATACGCAAGAGCGGTTATGATAGCCTTACCAAAGAAGAGAAGAAAAAGTTGTTTGACCAAAGCAAAGGAAATTGATTAAGCAACTCAAGAAGTTCACTATTCAGATGATTGCTGGGGCGAATATCGCTACCATCATCCTGATGATACTTGTCGGCTATTCCGACAAGTTGAATCCTATAGAGCATCCAGTTCTGTCGTGTGTGGGGATGACGTTTCCTATCTTCCTGCTGGTCAACATGGGCTTTCTGTTCTTTTGGTTTGTCTTCAAGATGAGAATGATCTGGATTCCCCTTTTAGGCTATCTCCTCGCGTACGTACCTATTAGTATATACCTGCCGTTTAACTTACGGACATCGAAGGTACCTGAGGATGCTATCAAACTCATCAGTTACAATGTTTGTGCCTATGGCGGCAACTACAAATACGAACAAGGCTTTGAGAAAGTCAGAGACTGGCTCTTTGAGGAGAATCCCGACATTGTCTGTTTACAGGAGGATGTAGACACTTGGCGTCGCTATTGTTTTATCCATTACGAAAAGAAATTCGCCTATAACGATACCGTCCATTTCAACGAAGAGTTGGTGAACGGCGTGGGCATCCATACACGTTTCCCGATTATCCGTCGTGAACGCATTCCCTATCGCTCTCTTTACAACGGTAGTGTGGCGTGGTATCTGCAGGTTGGTAAAGACACTTTGCTGGTCATTAACAACCATTTTGAAGGAACTCATCTCACCAAAGAGGCGCGTAATACCTACCAAGGCATCCTCAAAGGGGATATCAAAGGCGATACAGCACGCTCAGAATCCAAAAAGCTCCTAGTCACCTTGGCGGAGTCTTCGACAAAAAGAGCCCCGCAGATTGAGGCTGTACGCCGTTATGTAGAGGAACACCGACAATATCCAACCATTCTCTGCGGTGACTTCAACGACAACCCTATTTCTTTCTCTCGTCATGAGATGGCGGAGGTGTTGAATGACTGTTTCAAGAGCACAGGAAGAGGACTCGGTTTGTCATATAAACAGAAAGGGTTCTATTTCCGTATCGACCATATTTTCTGCTCTGATGATATCCAGCCTTATAACTGTTATGTGGATAGTAAAATGGATGCCAGCGACCATTATCCGATGATTTGTTGGCTAAAAATAGGTGGAAAAGACTGAAAAAAGCACGAATTTTGCCTATAAATTTCGGTAAGTGGAGAAAAATACGTATATTTGCAGGCTAAAATAGCGGAAACATCAATTAAAATATTATAACAAACAAAATGCAAAACAAAGGAATTGTAAAGTTTATTGCAGTAGTTCTGATACTTGTCTGCTGCTTCTACCTTTCCTTCTCGTTCGTGACTCGCTACCATGAGAATAAGGCAGCAGCCATGACACAGGAGGCTGGTGAGGAGTACCTTGACTCTATCATGAACGAGAAAGTGTACTGCGGAATCTACTCCTTCAAGCAGTGTCGTGAGATGGAGATCGGTCTCGGTCTTGACTTGAAGGGTGGTATGAATGTGATTCTTGAGGTGTCTGTTCCTGATGTTGTCGACGTATTGGCCGACCACAAGAACGATGCCGCCTACAAGAAATCCATGGAAGAGGCCAAGAAAGAAGAGGAGACCAGTCAGAGCGACTTCATCTCCCTGTTCATCAAGTACTGGAAGCAGAACTCCAACGGTCGTCCTCTGGCTGCCGTCTTTGCTACCCAGCAGATGAAAGGCAAGGTTAGCACCAACAGCACGGACGCTGAAGTAGAGCGTGCACTGCGTGACGAGGTGCAGTCTGCCGTTGACAACTCTTTCAATGTTGTCCGCAACCGTATCGATAAATTCGGTGTCGTTCAGCCTAACATCCAGAAACTGGAAGGTCAGAGCGGCCGTATCATGGTGGAGATGCCTGGTATCAAAGAGCCAGAGCGTGTCCGTAAGTTGTTGCAGGGTTCCGCTAACCTGGAGTTCTGGGAGACTTATAATGCACAAGAGATTTATCCGTATTGGGCTCAGTTGAACCAGAAATATGCTGCTACTGGTGGTGAGGCAACAGTAAGTGACTCCGTCGCTACAGACACCACTGCTATTGCCAAGGCTGCCGCTGATACTGCAAAGGTTTCCACCAATGACCTTGCTGCCAAACTCGCTAAGAAGAACGACAAGGCTATTGATGCGAAAGCAAAGGCAGAGGCTCTGAAGCAGAACCCATTGCTCGCAGTATTCCAGCCTATTCCTCAGGGTCTTGCCATCGTAGGTTATGCCAATGCCCGTGATACCGCTGATGTCAACAAAGTTATCTATTCAGATATCGCCCGTCAGATTCTGCCTGCTGAATGCAAACTCCGCTGGGGTGCCAAGGCAGAAGACTTCGGAGGCGAGAACACCAAGGGCGACATCTTCGCCCTGTATGCGCTGAAGATTACAGAGCCTAATGGACGTGCTCCATTAGAGGGTGACGTGATTACCAATTCCAAAGACGAGTTCGACCAGATGGGTCATCCCTGTGTTTCCATGCAGATGAACTCTGACGGTGCACGTCGCTGGAGTCAGATTACCAAGCAGAACATCGGTCGTGGCGTAGCTATCGTACTTGATGACGCTGTATATAGTGCTCCTCGTATCCTCACTCAGATTGACGGTGGTAACTCACAGATTACAGGTAACTTCACTATCGAGGATACCAAGGACCTTGCCAACACACTGAACTCTGGTAAGATGCCGGCTCCTACCCGTATCGTACAAGAGGAGGTTGTCGGACCGTCACTTGGTGCACAGTCCATCAAACAGGGTGTCATCTCGTTCATCGTAGCCTTCGTGCTGTTGATGATTTACATGGTAATGCTGTACGGATTCATTCCAGGTATGCTTGCCAATATGGCACTGTTGTTCAACCTGTTCTTCACGCTCGGTATTTTGACCTCGTTCCAAGCAGCTTTGACCATGCCTGGTATCGCTGGTATCGTACTGACATTAGGTACTGCTGTGGATGCCAACGTGCTTATCTATGAGCGTACGAAAGAAGAACTCCGCAAGGGTCACAGTGTGAAGGAGGCGTTGAACCTCGGTTACTCGAATGCCTTCTCTGCTATCTTCGACTCTAACTTCACGTCGTTGATAACCGGTATCATCCTGTATGTCTTCGGAACAGGTCCTATCCGTGGTTTCGCTACGACCTTGATGATCGGTATCTGTGTATCGTTCTTCACCGCTGTCTTCATGACTCGTTTGATTTACGATGCCAAGATGAAGAAGGACAAGTGGCAGAACCTTACCTTCTCTACTGCTTACTCTCGCAATATGATGAAGGACACGAAGTTCAACTTCATGGGTATGTACAAGAAATCATTCACCATCTGGGGCGTTGCTGCTATCCTGTTCATCATCAGCTTTGCTGTTCGTGGTTTGAGCCAGAGCATCGACTTCACTGGTGGTCGTAACTACGTTGTCACCCTCGATAAGGAAGTTCCTGTTGAGCAGGTACGTACTTCCCTCGCTGGTGCCTTCGTCAACACCATGGGTGAGAATGCAGGTAAAGAAGCTAACACCAGTGTCATTGCCCTCGGTACTGATGGTAAGACTGTTCGTATCTCTACCAACTGGGATATCGAGTCGAATAATCCTCAGGTAGACGATAAGGCAGAGACGATTCTTTATAACGCTTTGAAGAAGGCAGGCTTGGTGAACCAGGCTAATGAGGAAGCCTTTAAGAATCCTGATGTCCGCGAGGGCGGTTCCATCATCAGTTCTGCAAAGGTAGGTCCTTCAGTGGCTAAAGATATCACTTATGGTGCTATCATCAGTGTGATTATCGCCCTGATTGCCATCTTCATCTACATCCTCGTACGTTTCCGCAACTTCGCATACTCCGTAGGTGCTATCATCGCCTTGGCACTCGATGCCTTGATTGTGATTGGCTTCTACTCCGTATTGTGGGGCTGGGTTCCAATGTCCTTGGAGATTGACCAGACCTTCATCGGTGCTATCCTGACGGTTATCGGTTACTCTATCAACGATAAGGTGGTGGTCTTCGACCGTGTCCGTGAGAACTTCAACCTGTATGCAAAGCGCGACCGTCAGAGCCTGTTCAATGGTTCTCTGAACCAGACGTTGGCACGTACCATCAACACCTCTGTGACGACCTTGATAGTATTGCTGTGTATCTTCATCCTTGGTGGTGACAGCATCCGCAGTTTCTCGTTCGCCATGATTCTCGGTGTTATCTTCGGTACCCTGTCATCTATCTTCATCGCTGCTCCTACAGCCTTCCTCGTAATGGGTAAGACTATTCGTGAGAACGATGTAGAAGAAACCAAGTAAGGTTACACCTTATTATTATATAATAAAAGCAGCCCACTTCTTTTTAAGTGGGCTGCTTTTTATTTAGGCTATCCTAGTTAAAATAATAGAGGAAGGCTGCGATGCCCTCAAGGGCTGGCTTGCGCTGTCCTTCTATCTCTATCTTGAACTTGATTTCCGCCTTACAGATGCCACGCAGGTTCTGGATAGCATGAAGGGTGGTGACTAAGCGGACGCGACTGCCTGTGATGACAGGCTGTCCGAAGCGCATGTCGTTCATGCCGTAGTTTACCAACATCTTGATATTATTGACCTCGATAATCTGGTCCCACATATAAGGCAGCAGGCTCAACGTCAGATAGCCGTGAGCGATGGTGCTCTTATAAGGACTCTCCTCTTTGGCACGAGCCACATCGACATGAATCCACTGATGGTCAAGGGTGGCATCTGCAAACAGATTGATACGATTCTGATCAACTTGAAGCCATTCAGAGGCTCCCAACTCTTCACCCAGATGGGCGGCAAACTCGTCGTACGAGTTAATGACTAATTTTCCCATGGAGATATATTATTAGAAATTATAATGCAAAGATACGAAAATTTCAATTGTCAATTATCAATTATCAATTATATTTTGTACTTTTGCACAAAATATGACCGCCCTGATAGTTAAATGGATATAACAAGGCTCTCCTAAAGCTTAGTTCCGAGTTCGATTCTCGGTCGGGGTACAATATGAAAGAAATAGAGATAAAAACCGTCAATAATCTGAAGGACCTGAAGCAGTTTATTCAGTTCCACTATGATTTGTACCGTGAATGTCCGCAAGCCGTGCCATTCCTCTATTCTGACGAGATGAACACGCTGCGTCGCGATCGTAATGCCTGTTTCGAGTTCTGTGAGGTCGAATATTTCATGGCATTTCGTGACGGAAAGATGGTAGGACGTGTAGCTGCCATCATCAACCATCGCGCCAATGAGCGTTGGCAACGGAAGGAAGTGCGTTTCGGATGGATTGACTTCATCGACGATATCGAGGTCAGCCAAGCCTTACTGAAAACTGTGGAGACGTGGGGTAAAGAGAAAGGTATGACAGAGATTGCGGGTCCTTTAGGTTTTACGGATATGGATCGTGAAGGATTGCTCGTCGAAGGCTTCGACCAGGATGCGACGATGTATATCAACTACAACTACCCCTACTATGTACAGCATATTGAGCAATTAGGCGGTTTTGAGAAAGACAACGACTATATGGAATATCGTGTGAAGGTGCCCGAAAGAGTACCTGACAAGTTCCATAAGATAGCAGAGATGATTCGTAACCGTTATAATCTGCAGGTGCGTAAGTTCACGCGTCAGGAACTGCTCAAAGGAGGTAAAGGCAGAGAGCTTTTCGACATCATCAACGCTACCTATAAGGATTTATATGGCTACTCTCAACTCTCCGAGAAGCAGATCAACCAACTTGTCGACCAATATATCAAGGTGGTAGACGTGAACTTAGTGACTGCCATTGAAGACTGGAACACGCCAGAACATAAGATGGTGGGCTTAGGCATCACCTTCCCATCCTTCAACCAAGCACTGCGGAAGACACACGACGGCAGGCTGTTCCCCTTCGGATGGTGGCATATCCTGAAGGTACTGAAATGGCATAAGACAGATGTGGTAGACCTGTTACTGATAGGTGTGTTGCCTGAATACCGTGCCAAAGGTGCCAACTCCCTGATTTTCGACGACCTCATCCAATGGTTCCAGCGTTATGGTTTCAAATGGGCAGAGGCCATGCCACAGATGGAGTCCAACGAACACATGCGTGGACAATGGCAGTACTTGGAGGCTATCCAGCACCGCCGTCATCGCTGTTTCCGTAAACCACTAAAATAATTGATTATTTCAAGAATTTCTCAATCTCTGATTCTATCTCGTTGAGATTGAGATTACGTTTGATGATACTTCCTTTGTCATTAGTGACTATGACGGAAGGAACGGTCAACATCCCCAACTGAGTAACAATAGGAGTCTCGAACATCTTTCCGTCACAGACAACAGACCAATTGAGAGAGTCACGTTTTACCCGACGCTGGCACTCATTTTTATCACCATCCAGACAGATGCTCAGCAGAAAGAGATCGGAATGCTTCTTATGAAGTTTCTGAAGACGATGTTGGATTTCCGTACTCGGATAATTCCATGAAGCCCACGTAGAAATCACATTCACCTTGCCATTCAGTTGCGCTTTGGTTATCTTCGTCCCTTTTGTATCCGTAACAGAGAAATCGGGAAGTGTCCCCTGCAATTGTGTCTTCCTCAATCCTTCCAACTGTTGTTTCTGTTTTCGTAGTTTTCCGTTATCGGGGTCTTCCTTCAACATCAGCGTCACCAGACGGTATGCTTCTTGATAATCAGGTTGGCTTGATAAAATGAAATATTTGTCTAACAGATATTTGCTGACCAAGGACTTCGGATGTTCCTTGATATACTCCACGATGACGGGGGGTATCTCAGGCGGTGTAAGGCCATTGATGCGCTGACGCAGTTTCGTCAGGTCCTCATTTAAGTCCGTTCCCTTGATAGTCATCTCTTTCAGATGGGTAGCATCGCCTTTGATCTCCACCTTCTCGCCTGGTTCTGCAAAGACGACCTGTTCACTATAGTTCGGGAAGATGATGACAAAGGTTGCCTCATTACGCAACTCCTTATCATAAGAGAAACGACCATCACGCACCTTGATGGTATCCACACCGACAATGCCGCCATCAGGACTATAAATCATGAAATCGGCAATATTGATGTTACGGAGTCTTCCCTGTAAATGGAACACCTTACTGTCAGGACCGCATCCTATCAGCAATGATGTCAAGACAAGACCTATGAGCCAACGCTTCATTACTTATTTGCTGATATTTCTCAACTCTAAGTCCTTGTCGGCATAACTCTTTAAAGACGGGGCTTTCTGTAAAGCACTTCTCAGGGAAGAGGCTGCTGCCTCGTTATTTCCCTGACGGGCATTGACGATTGCCATCAGGTAATCAGTGATACCGTCTTTCTCCTTCACGTTCTTCAGTGTCTGCAAGGCGCGGGCATAGTCTTTGTTCAGCAACTGAGCAAGGGCGGCACTATTGGATGGTGTATATCCAAAGTCTTTCTGGGCAAGGGCATAGTTTCCTTGTGCGAGATGCAGGTTGCCCAGTATCGAGGCAAGTCCATAAGCACCTGCCGATTGAGAGATATATTTCTCAGCCGTCTTGATATCGCCAGCTTGAAGAGCCAATAGTCCAAGGTTAGCATTCGCCTCAGGTAACTGCTGAACCTGTTGCAGATAAGCACGTGCCTCTTCCTGCTTCCCTTCCTGCATGGCAAGCACAGCAAGGTTATTATAGGAACGTGCATCTTTCGGATACAACTTTGTCGTTGTTTTGAGGATATCCTCTTTCTCCGATGTTGTCGGAGCGATAATAGCGGCATAGATCAGTTCCTCTACACTCAGTTTAGAGGCATCCTTCTTATATTGTTCGAAGATCTGTTCGTCGTCACGACCTATCACCTCATAATTGATAGTCATACGGGCACGACGTAACTCAGGAAGAATACCGTCAGCAAGTTCCTTGAAGCCCTTACTCATATTCTTGATCTGCTGTTCACGCTCCTGTGGATCCTGATACATCGAGAGCACACGCAATATCACATCCTTGTCGGGAATATTGCTTGCCTTCACCAATTCCTGGAAGCCCTCCCAGTCCTGTGCCGTGTATTCAGAAGATACACCACCTTCCACATTGGCATCCTTCATCTGCTGACGCACATAACTCTCTGTATTCTGCTGGCGCTGGTTAGCGAGTTTCTCATTGAGTTTTACGCCACCGTCAGGCGAAGCATAGGCAGAAATCTCGACATTGGAGAGATTCAGTCCCTCCTTGTCACGAGCAATCTGCTGCAACAGTTTCACGAAATCCTGAACGGAATTCGACTGTAACTCACTCTTACGCAGTTCTGCCTGTTGGATGAGGAACTTGATATTCGCATCATATTTCTCTTCGGTGACACGCTGGAAGTCATCCTGGGCCACACAAGGCTGCACGCCTTTAAGCGTCATGTGATAGAGTTCACTGGTGGCAATGACACCCTCGGCAATCTTTACGGCTGGCACTTTCACTGCCTTGTTACCCAATCGGGCATCAAAGGTCAGGTAGAGGTCACTCTGTTGCATGGCAGCCTCATAGGGAAACGATGTCTTCATTGTGTAATGACCACCCAAAAGGTAAGAGATAGTCTGGTCGTTACCCATCACCTTCTCACCCTGGAACGTGGCAGAAGGTCCTTTGACAGCCTGTTGCATTCCGTTCTTCATAAACCGCAACTCTGGTGTAACAGTAATCACTGCCTTACGGTTCATATACTGCTCTGGGAACATTCCGTTAATTGTAGCCTGAACCTGTCCGCCTTCTGCTTCCAACGGATTGGGATCTACCTTAAAGTTATCAGCGGAAAGCGCACCAAGTTTACCACCACACGAAGTCAGCATCATAACGATAGCGACTGCAAAAAATAAAGTCTTTTTCATCCTTATTACTTTTAATTTGGCACAAAGATACGATTATGCAAGCAAATAACAAAAAAAATTCCAATTTATTAAAGATTCTTTCATTTCGGCAGGTAAGTCTGATAGACCAAATAACAACCATTTGCCTCAATGGAGAAAGTATCACCTAACGCCTCATTCAGAGTCCCCTGCCAGAGTTCCTGCATCGGATAGCATTGCCAGCGAAGTCCTTTGCTCGTCAATGTCGTACATCCGGCATTAAACACACTGACCTGTTGGCGGGGAAAACTACAGAACACGTGATTTCCTTTGACAGGCGTAAAGAAACCATTATCCGTAAACATTACACCCTCTACCTGAAACTCCCTAAAGTAACGCATCAACAGGGAAATATTACCAAGAGTGTGATCCTCCCGCAAGCCCGTACATCCCACATAAGCAATATGACGGAAACCCCTCTTCAAACAATAGCGAGTGGCTTTAGTCAAATCATTGTCTACCTGTTCATCTATCTGCACCAAACGGTCATGGAAAGCAACAGGCACAGAATCACCATCACCTATGACAACATCTGCGTCAGGCACATGACGGACAGCACCGTCACAAGCCACCACAAAAGGAGCATTATGGAGTATTGCCAAAGGTGACTCATGTGTTGGGAACAACCCATTGGCTACGATAACGACATCAAACTCTTTCATATTTTGTGATTTTCACCATCTTCTTCCACTTATAATATCCAGCCACAGCAATAATGATATAAAGCCCATAGAGTCCTGCCTTGAAGGGAATTCCTTTTTGGATATATAGCATGGTACAGACAGTATCCACGACAATCCAAAAAAGCCATTGCTCCAAATATTTCCGGGCAAGGGCCCAGAGTCCCACAAACGAGAGGGCATTGGTAAACGAGTCGAGGACGGGCACTGTGGAATTAGTCCACGTAACCAAGATATAATAGGTAACACCCCAGGCCATGAAAAAGAATATCGTAACAGGCAGGTATTTCTTTTTCGGCATGTGGATGATTGGCAGTGGCAGATGAAGTTTCTTCGTTTTCTTAAATTTCCAGATAGAAAAACCATAAAAGGCTGCCAGCGTATAATACACCGCCATACCTGCGTCGCCATAGAGGCCGTGCTGCCAATAAAGTACTATATCCAGGGCTGGCATGACAATACCCACTACCCACAGCCAGATACTAGCACGGTATTCGAGCCAGATGTATATCAGTCCGAGTATTGTGGTGAATATGTCAAGCCAGTCTAATGTCATCGCTTAGAAATTCAAAGAGAGATGTGCCATCAGATTAAATGGTGCCGAGGGAGCAAAGCCTACGGCATCCATGTCACGGACGTTCCAAGTATTGACAGCCCTGACACCATTGTTTGTAGCCTCGAACTGCGGAGCAGCCCATCCGTTGTTGTCATACTTCGCACTGAAGATATTATAGAGTGACAGACCTACCGTTGCTTCCTTCAGTCCTACCTTCTCCCATCCAAACGTATAACTCAAATCGATATTGGTCACGAAATGACGCTTCAAAAGGAGAGTCTCCTGCGTCTCATTGCCTTGTTCGTCCCAACAGGTCATCGTCTCAAAACCTGTATTAGTAAGATATTGGTCACTGACATACTGACTTTGTATGCTTGCCTTAAAACCCTGATAGTCTAAAGTAAAGATATTGTTCAGGATGAGGTCGGGTGAGAAACTCAGAGGTGCATCACCTAACGAAACGGTAGTGGCATAATCATCGAGGGTTACCTTCGAGTCCTTTACACGGTTTCTAGACCATGTAGCGTTGGCGCTCCAGCGGAACCACTCTATAGGTTGCCATGCTGCCTCAAACTCGATACCCAAACGGTAACTCTTGTCTACATTAATAGCTACCGCCTCACCGATGTCGTTAATGGCGCCTGTCAGTACAAATTGATTCTTATAGTCCATCCAGTAGAGGTTAGCACCAGCCGAGAAATGCTGACTTTGGAACTTATACCCCACTTCAAGATCGTTCAGGCGCTCTGCACGGATATCGAGTCCCAGATTATCCTCATAGTTGTTACGCACAGGTTCTTTATGGGCAATAGCATACGAGGCATACACCTTATGATGGGATGTGATATCATAGTTCAGTCCGAACTTTGGGTTGAAGAAGTCGAAGGTCTCATTGATAATATATTCGTTCGTCAGGTTGGATCCGTAGGTGTCGGTAGGATCTTGTAACTTATAGCCGATATGACGATACTGCAAGTCGACAAAAGCATTCAATCCACGCACAAACACATAGTTAACCTTACCATAGACATTGAAGTCTGTCTTCTTGGCATTGTTGCGATAATACTCGTAAGAAGGTACACCAACTATATTGCCATAATGGTCGCCGTCATATTTATTCCAGCCTCCGCCGAATGCTGCCTCTAAACCTTTGCGGTCGTTATATACCAACGAAGCTACAGTTCCATAGAAATCATTTTTCATCTTCTTTTGTTCAATAATGTCAGCCTTTGTCACACCCTCAGCATAGTGGGCAGCAATATATTCGGGTGAGAAGTAGTTCTTCAATTTGCGATTACGCTTATACTGCTCATAATAACCATCACCATGCGTATAGTGCAGACCTACATTCAAACTAATTAGTCGTGACAGTCGCTGATTCAGTAGCAACTGGTAGTTCTGCTGGTGGTAATTATCCGTCTGACGGTCGTAGTAACCCGTAGGATTATCATTCTCGTCGAATCCCAGTACGCCACAGGAGTTATAAGTACGTCCATACCGTTCCTGCTCATACTTAGAAGTATAGTTCCAGGCATGATAAGTCTCCTCCACACTATTCCACGTGATGAACTTCACAACGGTATTATCACCAAACCATCCCGCCTGTAACAGATAGGAGTTGAGTTTCGTTGAAGCGCGATCAATATATCCTTTCGAACCGATATTCGACAGACGCCCCTGAATACCCCAGTGCTTGCCCAACAGTCCCGTGCTAAAGCGCAGCGTTTCCTTATGACTATAATAAGAGCCTCCACTCATATCAAGTCCTATATAAGGTTTTAGTCCAATATTCTCTGTCTGCATGTTAAGGGTAGCACCAAAAGCGCCAGCACCATTTGTTGAAGTTCCCACGCCACGTTGAATCTGCATCGACTGTACGGAAGAAGCGAAGTCACCCATGTTTACCCAGAACACCTGAGAACTCTCTGCGTCATTCAAGGGCATCCCGTTGGCGGTAATATTAATACGACTCGGATCCGTACCACGCACTCGCAAAGTCGTATAACCAATACCGTTACCAGCATCCGAAGTCATCGTGACAGAAGGAGTGAGTGACAACAGATAAGGAATGTCTATACCATAGTTCATTGCCTTTAATTGTTTTTTGTCAATGTCCGAGAATGTCATCGGTGTATTCTTCCAGGCACGTGTCGCCATCACCTCAACATTCTGTAACTCCACGCTCTTCAGTGTGTCTGTTTCTTGTGCCTGTGCCGTCATCACGGCACCAAGCATTCCTAAAATAACTAATCTTTTCATCCTTTAATTTTTTATTTAAAAAATAAAGGGGGTTGTATTGATTTCTGAACTCTATCATCCCTACGTCGGTATGACCCGCATCAGGTTAAGAGGGTATCATCTCAGCCGTCAATAGGACGGCACCCCTTGATAATTCATTCGCGAAGGTAGTAAAATCTCCTGCAAACGATTGTCTACAGGAGAATGCATTTCTAAGCCTTTGTACCCAGACCCGGGCTCGAACCGGGATGGGTTGCCCCACTGGTGTTTGAGACCAGCGCGTCTACCAATTCCGCCATCTGGGCTTAAATCTTTGCAGTCGAATTGTGAAATTCGGGTGCAAAGGTACGAAAAAAAGTGAAAAGCGAAAAGTGAAAAGCGAAATTTTTTATAAAATCATTGGTTTTTCTTACTTTTTCTTGTTTTGTAAAAGAATTTTTTGTATCTTAGCAACGAAAATAACCGAGAAACTAACCTTATGGAAATAAACGAGAAAAACTATTGCGTTATTCTTGCAGGTGGAAGGGGAAGACGCCTATGGCCTTGCAGCCGTGATGAGAAACCAAAACAATTTATTGACTTCTTTGGAACTGGTCGCACACAATTGCAACAGACATTCGACCGTTTTGTTAAAATACTACCCAAAGACAATATCTTCATCTGTACTAACAAAGAATATGCTCCCATCGTCAGGGAACAGTTACCTGAATTACATGAGGAGAACCTGATGATTGAGCCAATCAATCGTGGAACAGCACCCAGTGTTGCTTGGGCAGATATGCGGATATGTCGCAGAGACCCCCGTGCAAATGTCATCGTTACACCTAGTGATCAACTGGTGTTGAACGAAGAGGCTTTTTACCAGAATATCGAAGAGGCATGCAGCTTTATATCAAACCACAATAACCTGTTAACGCTGGGTGTAAAACCATCACGTCCAGAACCAGGTTACGGTTATATCCAAAAGGGTGAACTCATCACACCCGAGCATGCTACAGTGTCAAAGATCAGTACTGTGAAGTCGTTTGTAGAGAAGCCCGAACGCGACTTTGCTCAGATGTTCATGGACAGTGGAGAGTTCCTTTGGAATACAGGTATGATTTTGTCAAATGCGGCTTATTTAAACAAGTGTTTCCGTCAATTATTCCCCGAAGTACTAAAACGCTTTGACAATACGCCCAGCGACTATACCATTGAGGAAGAGATGGCTTTTGTCAATGAGAACTATCCATCCTATCCGAACTTATCTATAGACCAAGGTGTTTTGGAGCATGTGGAGAATGTGTGTGTCATGGCCTGTGACTTCGGATGGGCAGACCTTGGTACATGGCATGCACTCTACGAGTACCTGAGCCGCGGAGAGGGTGATAATGTTATAGTAGACTCTGAAGTGATGCTAGAGGATTCACATAACAATGTCATCAAATTACCAAAGGGACGTTTAGGTGTCATCAATGGACTTGACGGATATATCGTTGCCGAAGAGGACAACGTATTGCTGATTTGTAAGAAAGGAGACTCATCCGCCCTCGTCCGTAAATATGTGAACGAGGTTCAGATAAAATATGGTGACGACTATATATAAATAATGTATTATTCCTCATGAAACATGAAAGAAAAAGAGTTTGAGGTTATTCCCCAAACTCTTTCTGTATCTTTGCAGCGATCTCCTTAAACTCCTCTTCTGTGAGTTTTAGTTTCTCACGGCGGAAATCGGCATCTGCTTCACTCTGCATCGGAATGAGATGGATATGGGCATGTGCCACTTCCAAGCCAAGCACAATTTGAGCAACCTTACGACAGGGGAATGCTTTCTTGATAGCAATGGCGACACGCTTGGCAAACTGTTGATAACGTGCCAACTCATCATCATCCATATCAAAGAAATAATCTACTTCACGACGAGGAATCACCAAAGTGTGTCCCTTTACTAACGGGTTGATATCCAAAAAGGCATAGAACTCCTCGTTCTCTGCACATTTATAACTGGGAATCTCCCCTGCTGCAATCTTACTGAAAATATCCATAATTCTTGTCGTTATTACGTTATAACGTTATATCGTTATTACGGAGGTTATGATGCAATTGAGATGTTATCAATGCGAAGCTTGATGGTACCACGAGGAATTGTAATCTCCACCTCATCTCCGACCTTCTTGCCCAACAGACCTTGAGCGATAGGCGTCTTGATGGAAATCTTACCTGCACGAAGATCAGCCTCGTTCTCACTAACAATTGTGTAGGACATCTTTGATTTGGTGGTGAGATTCGTCATCTCCACCTTCGTCAATATCTGCACAGAGTCTGTACTTAAACGAGAAGTGTCAACAATCTTTGCTTCAGAGATGGTCACCTTCAACTGGTTGATCTTGTCTTCCAGATGAGCCTGTGCTTCCTTGGCTGCATCATATTCACTGTTCTCACTCAGGTCGCCCTTCTCGCGTGCCTCTGCAATAGCTGCAGATGCTTTGGGACGTTCCACCGCTTCCAGACGGTGTAATTCGGCTACTAACTTGTCGTAGCCCTCTTGTGACATATAAGCCATATTTTTTCCTTTTAATTATAATCTACCTTCTTCGGACGCAAAAAATAAAAGAATTCCGACCTTGACTTGTCGAAATCCTGTTTGCTATAGTGTCCTGTTATCGTTTGCAAAGGTAGGCATTTCTTTGCAACCTACCAAATTTTTTGATTGAAAATCGTTATTTTTAATTGATTTATATCAAGAAAGCGTATGCGCACTTTATTTTTTGAAAGGAAGAACTTGCAGATTTACAGAATGTTCGTAACTTTGCCATGTGTTTTTCATAGTATTAGATTTAAGGTTAACAAAGATTCGGAACTCAGCGGAGTTCCTTTTTTTTTGCCAAAAAGATTAACCCGAAATATACCAAGATGCCTGTGACAAGTCCCGCCATCGCATCAATGACATAGTGAGCATAGATATATACTGTGGAAAAACACATCAACAGATAGAATGGTAACATAGACAACATCAGTATCTTGCTTCTGGTGCGTAATGCCAACAGCATGATAACAGTCGTTACACCCACATGACTACTGGGGAAAGCCGCCGTTGGACGCTCACCTGCATCATGCGTGATATCAAGCATATGATACCAGAAACCGTCACTCCATCCAGGGGCTGCCATACGCTCTGAGTGTGTCAGGAACCAATGACCCAAGTCTGGAAAGATACCTGCTGCAATCTTATCCGTCCCTACCGCCAGATAGTAGAACTGCGGTCCTGTAACTGGTAAGACAACAAAGACAGTATAATAGACAAAGAAAGAGGATATCAGCACAAAAGATGCCGTGCCGAATTCTTCATAACGCCTAAAGAAATAATAGAGAAGAATGGTTACCATCAACGGGAAATAACTGACATAACCCAGACACATCAGTTCTGAAAACCATCCCCAAGGACATACCTGAGAGAAGAGTAAAGAAGGCTGGCATCCAAAGAGTTGTTGCTCCCACGTAGCAAACACATGGTCAAGGTTAGGCAATACCCTGTTTACTTCATAAGTATCTGGATAGAACCATGACAACAGCAACATCAGTCCTGTGACACGTATCAGACGCATCAACTTACAAGGCTTCCAACGACATAACAGCCACAAGGCACCCATAATAAGGAGAACACGTCCACGCATCCATAACATCTCCGCAGGATGGACAAGGTTATCCCACCAACACGCCATCAATATCAGTGTAAATGCGATATAGCCGATGATAACCCATTCAGCAGCCCATATCTGATTCTTGATCGACTGTCGGAGATTATTCATATCCACTTGTTTGCTTTGTACCACTCAATACTACGACGTACTCCTTCGGCAAGTCTCACCTGTGGCTCAAAACCCAGTTCTTTTCTCGCTGGCTCAATATCACAACGCCAGTTACGCTGACGGAGAATATTAAACTTATCGTTATTGAGTACAGTCATCTTTCCCGACATCCTACCCATATAATCACCGCACCAAGTAATCACACGTAACAGCCAAATAGGAGCAGTAATACGAATCCACCATGGACATCCTAATTCTTGATGTACCAAGTTACTGAATTCGGACGATTGATAGACTTCTCCGTCAGAAAGGAAATACTTTCGTCCTGTCTCTCCTTTATCCAAAGCAAGGAAAATCGCCTGTACAACATCCGTAACATAGACAAAAGTGATATCCTGACGTTGGAAACCTACAGCGAAATCGATATGATTACGGATACTCTTCACTTGCATGAAATAGTCACGTTCACGAGGACCATAGACTCCTGTGGGACGGAGAATGATGTAGGGGAAGGGAGAGGAGAGAGTTGACAAGAACTCCTCTGCCTCGAGCTTGCTCTTGCCGTAGGCAGTATTAGGCTTAGCCTCATCAGTCTCATGAATCTCTTCATAAGGTTGTTGCTCACGGATAGCCCCCATGATACTCAGACTGCTGATATAGACAAAACGCTTAAGAGGCATCTGCAAGGTCTGCAAGGCATTGACGAGATGCTTGGTGCCCTCCGTATTGATACGGAAGAAATCCTCCTGATGGAGGCATTTCGTAGCTCCTGCGGCATGTACTACATAGTCGAAATGACAATCCTTCAGTTGTTGTTCTAATTTCTCTTGAGAGGAGAAATCCAATTCGATGAAACGAATACGTTCATCCTGCAAATATTTTTTTGAACTGGACTTGCGTACGGCAGCCCATGTCTCGAAGCCTCTTTTAAGAGCTTCCTCAACTATAAAAGAACCGATGAAACCACTTGCTCCTGTGATTAATATTTTCATTTTAATGAAATTTGTCTGCAAAGGTACACATTTTTATTAATTTATTCGTATATTTGTGCCAAAGAAACTAAAACAAGAATACTATGAGCAAAAAGAAAGGTGGAAAACGACTGACAAAGAAGCAGATTGTTGAGATGCTTCAGACATTCTTTCAGGAACATCCTAACGAGACTTACTCGTTCAAACAGATTTTCCGTGCCCTGAAACTCGACACACATCCGGCAAAGATGCTTGCCATTGACACGATGGACGAGATGGCATGGGATGACTATCTCTCGAAGGGATCGGATAACACTTATCGTCTGAACCTGAAGACACAGGTACAGGAGGGTACATTCATCCGGAAAGCAAACGGCAAGAACTCCTTTCAACCTGACGACGGAGGCAAACCTATCTTTGTGTCTGAACGTAACTCGATGTTCGCTCTTAACGGTGACCGTGTCAAAGTGACGATGATGGCGCGCCGTCAGAATCACATCAAAGAGGCCATGGTGGTGGAAATCCTGTCACATAAGATGGATCAGGCTGTCGGAAAGTTACAAGTAGAGAAAGACTTTGCCTTCCTTATTACGGAAGGTAATATCTTCGTGCATGACATC